>JAXDDP010000234.1:0-16956 GCA_034676785.1 Anaerolineae bacterium
ATACCCAACCTCCGCCCCTGTCGGCTTTCCCCTCGATACCGAGCCCCGAGAACACCATAGCTTACATAAGGTTCATAGTCGGAAGTTGCGCTATTGGGCAATGCCCGGAATATTGCGACAGCAGCGACCCACGCACGAAGAAAGCCCACGTCATTTTAAGGTCGGGACTGCATCGGCGGCGGCGCTTGTTTGCGCTTTCTGGCCGGTTGCCTATACTGAGCACCAGGACGCGTCGATTTGTGGCGAATTGGGCGCTACACTGGGCCTCATTCGATAGGGCCGAACGGGCGCAACACCGGCAGCATGTCAACAGTGTAGAGCCCATTAACTCCCCTGGCGAGGGAAGGGTAATGGGGTTGTAGAGGCCGACGGTTCAAATCCGTCCGCCCCGACAGGCAGAGAAGAGCGGAACCGATAGCCGGTTCCGCTCTTTGCTTATGCTGCCTCTATTCGGCCGGTCCCCAGCTTCGCGCCGGCCGTGCGGTGTTAGAATGAGGGTGGGGCTGGCCCAACTAGAGGCCAACACTACCAACGTTCGCCATCCGCTCGGGCAACGCAATGCAAACTACGATCTGCCCTGCTTCGTGCTATACTTGTGTTGCAACCACATCACACACCACCTCAAGGGGGACCTATGACGTTCGACGACTACAGGGGTGGGTCGACTCGCCGAGTTGGCGGCGACCCGAGGGCGGATTCCTTCGGTTCCACGAACGTGACGCGCCGAGCCTTCCTCAAGCTCAGCGCCCTGGCGGCAGTACCTTTGTTGCTACCCAAAGCTCCGGTGGCTGCCTATCTCGACCGGGACGCGCTCTTGTCTGATCCGCCACCTGCAAGCCTTGGGCGCATCGCGACATGGTGGCGCCAGGCAATACGAGAAGAGCCGTCGGAGGGGGCAAAGGCATTGGCCTGGAAGAGTCGCGACGACCTGGTACCGCTGTACGCATCCGTGACCGGGGAGGCACCGTGGCCGACGAATCCCGTCTGGTACCAGACGGAAGGGGGGTATATCCACAGCGGGTATGTGCAGCCGGTTGAAAACGAGTCTCAGGGAGTCATCTCTGAGGTGGCGCCACCGGGTTTCTGGGCACAGGTGAGTGTTCCCTGGGCCGAGGCGCGGACATCACCGGCGAGTGCATACGTGCTGCACAAGCTCTATTACGGTACAGTGTACCGGGTAGTGGCGGTAGTGAGCGACGACGGTGGGAACGCGTGGTATCAGTTGAAGGAAGGCGTCTCCCCGTGGCGATCGGGGCCCTATGTGCTGGCGTCGACACTCCGTCCGATCCCGCCCGAGGCGCTAGCGCCGATCTCGCAGGGTCACCCGGATAAGTGGATCCAGATTGATCTGGCCGCGCAGCGCCTGACGTGTCTCGAGGGAGACGTCGCTGTCTTCTCGACATCCATCTCGTCAGGCCACCGGGCAACGGCTACGCCTCGGGGCGAGTTCAGGGTCCTCTATAAGCGCCACGCGCGGCGTATGACGATGTCGGGGATCGCCGATCCTTACGATCTGCCAGGAGTGCCCTTCGTGGTGTACTTCACGTGGCGCGGGGTGGCGATCCACGGCACATACTGGCATAATGACTATGGACGGGTCCATAGTCACGGATGTGTGAATGCTACGCCGGACGCAGCTCAGTGGATCTACCGCTGGGTCGACCCGGTGGCGCCGTACGAGGCCTATACGACCGACGCTGATCCTGCGGAGGCAGGTACGCGCATCGTGGTGGTGTGACAGAGGGAACTTGTGCTCAATCAGGACAATTGACGAAGGAGGATGTGATGGGTGATGGCGTGCGGGTGACGATTGACCGGGATGAGTGTATCGAGTGTGGTGTCTGTTGGAGTACCTGCCCGGAGTTCTTCGAGCCGGGCGACGATGGACTGAGCCAGGTTGTCCCGGCCTATCAGACCGGCGGTGATCCTGGCGAAGGGCTGGCGCCCGCGGATCTCGAAGCCTCCGTGACCGAGGCCGCCGACGGGTGCCCGGTGTCGATTATCCACGTCGGTTGAGGGTCAACAAGGCGGAGTTATCTGCGCGGATCCAGCGCGCGCCGCAGGAGGGTGGTTTGGCGAAGAACGGTGACGTGCAACGGTCCGTGGGCGCAGGCGGCGACTGTGCCGGGGGGCGGGTCCTCATACTGACCGCCGACGCCGGCCTGGGCCACAGAAGCGCGGCCGAGGCCGTGGCTAAGGCGCTGAGAATACAGTGTCCGTCGGACTGGCAGATCGACATTGCCAATCCGCTGGATGATCATCGTGTGCCTGCCCTGCTGCGTGAGGGGCAGTCTGGCTACGATGAGCTTGTGCGACGTGCTCCGGAGCTCTACAGGCTGGGTTACGAAGTTAGCGACTCGGCAGCCGGCGCGGCGGTTATCGATAGTGCCTTGACGGTCATGCTGTTCCGGGTGTTACTTGATGCGCTGAAGACATATCGCCCCGACATCATTGTGTGCACGCATCCGTTGTACCAGGCGCCACTCAAGGCGATCGCCGACACAGATGGAAAGCGCGCGCGGCTGATTACCGTCGTTACAGACCTCGCCACGGTTCATGGTGTGTGGTTCAATAAGGCTGCGGACGTGCTGGCGGTGCCCACTGAGGCAGTAAGCAAACTAGCAGTTGCCCACGGGTTTCCCGCTGAACGCGTGCGCGTGACAGGGCTCCCGGTCGACCCCTCCTTGGCCGATGCGCCGAGAGACGTGCGTGCGCTTCGAGCGGATCTGGGCTGGGACCCTGACTTGCCCACCTTTCTGGTTGTCGGTAGCCGGCGGCTGACCCGGCTGCCGGAAATGCTGCGAGCGGTGAACCATTCGGGTCTAGGACTGCAACTGATTCTGATGGCCGGCGATGACCAGGCCCTGCGAGCGTCGTACGATGAGACGGAGTGGCATCTGCCCGTGCGAAAGTATGGTTTTGTTGATCGTATGCCGACGTTCATGCACGCAGCTAACGGCATCATCTCAAAGGCCGGGGGACTGATCGTCTCCGAGTCGCTGGCGTGTGGCCTGCCGATGATTCTGGTGCGGGCCCTGCCGGGCCAAGAAGTGGGGAACGCCGAGTATGTTGTAGAGGGTGGCGCGGGTGATGTGGCCCACGACGCTCTGGCGTTGCTCGAGACGCTCTACCACTGGCTCGCCGACGACGGTGCTCTGCTGACGACTCGTGCGGCGAACGCCTGCAGGCTTGGGCGCCCCCGCGCGGCCTTGGAGGTCGCCGACCTCGTGTTGGGTCTTCTCTAGACCGCTCCGACTCCGATCGTCGCGCCTACACCGCGAGTCCGGCGCTGTCCCACAGCGCCGGACTCGCGGTGTCTCATCGTTAACTGGCCACGGGGAGCTGAATCGCAAAAGTGCAGCCAGCACCCTCGTAGCCTTCTGCAGTGATGTCGCCTCCCATACAGGTCACCAGCGCCTGTGCGATCACCAAGCCGAGGCCTGCGCCCTGCTGTTCGAGCTCCGCGCGGTTGATTTGGCGAAACCGCTCGAACAGGTGTGGCAGTTGGTCGCGCGGAATGCCTACGCCCCAGTCGCGGACGCAGATTTTCACGTGCTCATCTTCGGCACGGGCCGAGATGCGAACACGATGGCCTTGACGACGTGAAAACTTCACGGCATTGTCGACCAAACGTGAAAGAGCGTCGGCCAGAAACTGCTCGTGAACCAGAACCGGCGGGAGCCGGTCGGGGATGTCGAGCTCCATCGTCAAACCTAACTCCGAAGCGCGCAGCACATCGTGCCTGACTGCGCGACGGATGATGTCTGGAATGTCATCACGTACCGTACTTAGCAGTTCGAATTCACGGTCCAGTTCGCCAGTGTCGAGGCGGATCACCATCAGCACGTCATCGACCAGGTGCGTCAGGCGATCCGCCCCCTTCTTGATGCCCACCAGGAACTGCTGGAAGTCACCGGCCGGGAGGTCTGCCGCCTCCTCGAGGGCCAGTTCGGTGTAGCCATAGACGCTGGTCAAGGGGGTGCGCAGCTCGTGGCTTAGCAGGGTGATGATCTGACGCTTCAGCTCCTCGAACTCACCTTCGGCGGCCTGGCGAATGGCCTGGGCACGGCCGATGCGGGAGTTGACTACGACGACGAGCTCCTGGGGATCGAAGGGCTTGACGATGTAATCTTCAGCTCCCATAGCCTTGCCCCGTAGGCGATCTTCGCGCTCGGCCCGGGCGGTCAGGAAGACGAAGGGAATCGGCACCCACTCGGGCGTTGCGTGTACCTCTTCGAAGAAGCGGTAGCCGTCCATCCGCGGCATCGAGATGTCAGCGATGATCAGGTCGGGCCGGCTGGCGTGCATCTTGTCCAGCGCGTCGATGCCATCGATCGCCGTCACGACTTCATAACCCTCTGCCTCGAGGATATCGCGAATGGCCAGTAGCAGCAGATCGTGATCTTCGACAACCAGAATTCTCTTTCCAGTCATACGCACCTCTCGTGCAATGTGGGGGTTGGCGCGGCCAGAGGTAGACGGACCGTGAATCGTGATCCTTTGCCCGGTTCGCTCTCGACCTCGATACTGCCACTATGGAGGTCGACGATGGCTTTGGCGATGGTCAGCCCGAGACCACTCCCTGACGCCTGACGCGAGCGGGCTCGTTCTCCGCGGTAGAAGCGCTCGAAGACTCGCGGCACCTCGTCCGGAGCGATGCCGATGCCAGTATCTGCGACCGCAAGCCAGGCCCAGTCCCGGTCTCCATGGTTCTGAGAGCCCACAGCGATGCAGATGTCGCCAGCGGGCGTGTACACTAGAGCATTCTCGACAAGGTTGTCGATGACCTGGATAAACCAGTGTGGATCGCCGTAGACGATAACCGGCTCGTCTGGGAGCTCGCAGCTGAGGGACAGCCCTTTGGCGTCCGCAGCCGGCGCGTGCCCGGCAACGGCTGTCGAGGCGAGCAGGTTCAGATTGACGCGCTGAGGCTCCAGCTCAAGCTGTCCGGCCTCGAGTCGGGCGACCTGGAGAATGCCCTCTACCAGTCGGGACAGCCGGCCGATCGCCTCATCGAGGGATGCGAAGTAGGCAGCACGCTGCTCCGATCTGTTGTTGCGGATCAAGGACGCGTAGAGCCTAATGGCCGCGATGGGCGTACGAAGCTCGTGTGAGACGTCGGAGATGAACCGCGACCGCATTCTGTCCAGGGCGCGCAAGTGGCTTACGTCGTGAATCGTGACGACAACGGGAGCGCCGTGGTCAGTGTTGTCCACCGGCGCGCCGCGCAGCTCAAGATCCAAGCCGGTCAGCTCGACGAAAGTCTCCGGGCCTTCGGTGGCGTGTAGCGCCACCCATGCTATGGCCTGGCTTAGGCTCTGCGCTTCGGATGGCGGCAGGCCACCCCTGAGCCAGGACGTGGCGACGGGATTCATCTGGATGATCTCCCCGGAGGGTGTGGTGACAACAATGCCGTCGGATGTCACCCGCAGGATTGCCTCGGACCAGGCAGTCCTGGCCTGTAGCTCCTGCGTACGGCGCTGCACGCGTGCCTCGAGTTCGTCGGCGTAGCGACTCTTGGCCTCGAAGAGCCGGGCATTGCGAAGCGCAATGGCCGCATGGTCAGCAAACGCGCGGAGCCGCAAGCCATCCCTGACGCCGTACTGGTGGGGGCAGGCGCTGGTTACGTTCACGAACCCCTCGGTCTTTCCCTGAATGCGAATCGGGGCACCGACATAGGCACGATGATCGTTCTGAGAGGAAGTGTGCACCCAATCTTCCGCCGCCATGGTGTCGCCGACTACGACGGGCTCGCCGGTCTCCATCATGGTGCGGAAGGTTCGGTAACCAGAGATAGCCCTAGATCGCCCCACAAGCTCCTCTCTCGTGATGCCGAGGGCCTCATAGCCTCTCCACCGTACGATGCGACCGGTCTCACCCTCTAAGAGCAGGATGTTATGCAGGTCGCCCGGGACCACACGGGCGACCTGTTCGAGGATGCGGTCGAGCACTTCTTCGACGCTGAGTGTGCTGTTCACGATGGCCGCGGCCTGGGCGAGTGCAGCAGCGAACCGGCGCTCGGAGACGGACGTGCGCTCAAACGCCGATTCGCACTCAGGAGCGGGTTCGTGGCCCGAAACGGCGTCGCTAACGGACGCGGCGTCGCGCTGGGGCGCAGGGCGCGCCCTGGCGGCCCTAGGCGCCGGTGTACGGGTATAGCGTTTGGCGTCCATGGAGTAGTGTCCGTCTCAGTCGATCAGGATTCGTGCTTCGTCCGGCGTCATCGGTTCCTGAGCGGCAATGCGGTTCTCGAGTTCCTTGGCCAGGCGCCGGTCATTGATAACGATCGAGCCAACGATCGTGCCTTCGTGGAGTACGATCTTCTTGTAGGTTCCGGCGTCGCTATCTAGGTGGGCAACCTCCAGGAAGGCTTCTGAATCAGGATTGACGTGGCCGACCGAGCTGACATCGATACCGACGACCTTAAGGGTTGTAGACGGCACGACGACATCGTAAAGGGTCGTGTCATCTGCCATGTTAGCAGCCGCTACGCGTCCCTGTGCCTGGGCAATGGGCGCAATCGCCCAGTTGTAGCCCTTGTAGACCGCGACATCGCCTGCGGCATAGATGTCGGGGACATTCGTTGCCATGTGGTTGTCGACGATGACTCCGCGATCGACAGCGACTCCGGCTTCGCGAGCCAGTTCGGCGTTGCAGCGCACGCCCGCGGCAACGACGACGGTGCCCGCCGGGTATAGCGTGCCTTCGGTGAGGCGGACGCCTGTGACCCGGTCCCCCCCAACGAACTCCTCGGCGCGTGCGTCGACCACCACACGAATGCCGAGAGACTCAACAAAGCGCTTCAGCAAAGCCGCAGCCTCCACGTCGAGTTGCCGGGGCATCAACCGCGGGAAGAACTCGAGGACGGTGATGTCGGAGCAGAAGCTCTTTAGGCCCCGCGCCGCCTCAAGTCCCAGAAGGCCGCCGCCAACGATGACGATGCTCTGGCAGGTTACCGCGGCTTTCTCCATTTCCAGGGTGTCTTCCAAGGTACGCCATGTCAGGATGCCTTCTCGGTGGCTGCCTTCGATGAACGGCACCGCCGGCAGGCTGCCCATGGCGAGGAGCAGTTTGTCGTAGGGCACTTCCTCGCCGGCTCCAACCGTGATGGCCTTGCGGTCGGGATGCAGGGCGGTGACCTGCTGCCCGAGCCGAACACGGATGTTGCGCTCTTCATACCAGGAGAGGGGACGGCGCAGGAGTTGGCTCATGGTCAGGTTGCCAGCCAGGAATTCCGTCAGCTGTGGACGGTAGTAGTAGGGATACTCCTCATCGGAGAAGACGGTCACCTCGCCTAGCTGGCGGCGCGCAAGGTCCATCGCCGCCATGATGCCTGCAACACCTCCTCCTACGATCACGAAGCGCATTGGGCAGCTCCTTTCGAGTTGGGCCGGGTCGTGGTCGTCGATCGCAGCCGTACCCAGCGGCGGGAGCGAACGATGATGCGCCACGACATGGGGCCCATTGTACACCAGAATAGCGCAGGATGAAGTCGCGCAGGCCACGGTATTGACGGATGGAACATTTGTTCGTATAATGAGAGTAGAGGTGGCCAACAGTGGACAGCATTGGCAAACTGGAGCTTCTTGGGGCTGCTGCTGAGTACGAGGCAGCAGAAGACGTTGGGCTATTTGGGCAGAAGGTAGGGCCCGCCGATTGCCCTGCCGAGTTGCAGCGCTGCATCGCACAGGCGACACTGCCCGGCGGGCGACGCGTGCCGATGCTCAAGACGCTCGTCTCGTCGGTGTGTGAGAACGACTGCCGCTATTGCGCGTTCCGGTCGGGGCGCGATACGCGACGGGCCACGTTCACGCCCGACGAGCTCGCCCGGCTGAGCGATCAGTTGTGGCGGAAGGGGCTGGTGAAGGGTATCTTCCTCAGTTCGGGCGTCGTTGGGGGAGGGGCACGGACGCAGGACAGCATCATTGCTACGGCCGAATTGCTGCGCCGGCGCTACCGCTTCCCTGGGTTTCTACACGTGAAGATCATGCCTGGGGCCGAGCGCGACCAGGTCGCAGAGACGTTACGTTGGGCCGATCGTGTATCAGTGAACCTGGAGGCGCCGAATGCGCAGCGGCTGTCAGATCTGGCGCCGCGCAAGCAGTTTTCCGCGGATCTGTACTCGCGCCTGCGCTGGGCGCACGAACTGCGGCAACGGGTAGTGGGCCGGAGACCCAGCATCACGACACAGTTCGTGGTGGGCGCGGTGGGCGAGACAGACGTCGAGCTGTTGTTGACGTCGGAGCACCTTTACAGGGAGCTCGGGCTCGCCCGGACGTACTACAGCGGGTTTGGTCCCGTCCCTGACACGCCCCTGGAAGATCAGCCACCCATCGCCCTGTGGCGCGAGCACCGTCTCTACCAGGCATCATTTCTGCTGCGCGATTACGGGTTCGACGTGGAGGAGCTTCCGTTCAGCCAGGCGGGCAATCTGCCACTGGAGCTCGATCCGAAGCTAGCGTGGGCGCGCGCCCACCTTCAGGAGAGCCCTGTCGAGGTGAACACGGCCGATCGCGGCCTCTTGCTGCGGATTCCGGGGATCGGACCGAAGACCGCGGATCGCATCCTCCAGGCTCGGCGCACCGGTCGCCTGAGTGAGTTGGTCCATCTACAGAGACTGGGCATCGCGGCAAAACGCGCGGCTCCGTTCGTGCTGCTCGATGGCCGGCAGGCGCCGCGCCAGCTATCGTTGTGGTCGGTTGCGTGACCGCCACGCGCGGCGCCGACTGCTCTGGCGCGTGGGTTGGGGTGAGGCTCCTGGCACCGGGGAGCCGTTGTGCTCACGGGCTCGCGGCCGAATCGAGGTTGTTGGACTCTGCCAGACTTCCGTTCTGCTCGATTCGCTGTACAATGGCACCTGTTTTTGCTATGTGACACAATATCGTGTGAGCAGAGAGGAGTCTCGCGTATGGCAATGGAGATGACCGTTGTCTTCCCCGGAGGCGCCTGTGTAGACGCCCATATGGGGGATATGGTGATTCGGACCGACCAGCCTCCGCAAGCTGGCGGCGCGGGTTCGGCGCCCACGCCCTTCGCATTGTTCCTGGCGTCGCTGGGGACGTGCGCCGGAATCTACGTACTGAGTTTCTGTCAGCAGCGCGGCCTTCCCACCGAGGGTATCGAGCTTCACCAGCGAATGGAGACCGACCCGGTCACCCATATGGTGAGCGAGGTGGTCCTCGAGATCCGTCTGCCTTCGGACTTTCCCGCCAAGTATACGACGGCCCTGGTGCGGTCGGCCGAGCTATGTGCTGTAAAGCGGCATCTGGAAAAACCACCATCCTTCAAAGTGGAGGCGCACATCGGCTAACGGCCCGCGATGGCCTGCGGTCCGCGGGCGACGGACAACCGGGATACGACAACGGCAACGCGTGTGTGACACGAAAGAGGGGTGCTTCTGATGAAGCACCCCTGATTTGTCTGTGGGCACCGGAGGCGGGGGCCTCAGCCGGTTACAGGCTAATCTGCGGGAAGGCGCTGTACGAAGCGTACAGGGCCTGCGGCCCCAGATCCTCCTCGATACGCAGGAGCTGGTTGTACTTGGCAACGCGGTCCGACCGGCAAGGCGCGCCGGTCTTGATCTGTCCGGTGTTGAGCGCCACTGCCAGGTCCGCGATTGTCGCGTCTTCGGTCTCGCCAGAGCGATGCGAGGTGACCGCCGTCCACCCGTGTATGTGCGCCATGCGCACGGCCGCGATGGTCTCGGTGAGCGACCCGATCTGGTTGAGCTTGATCAGCACGGAGTTGGCGGCGTTCTCAGCGATCGCGCGCGAAATCCGCTCGGTGTTGGTCACGAGCAGGTCATCGCCAACGATCTGAAGCTTGTGCCCCAGCTCTGCCGTCATCATCTTGAAGCCATTCCAGTCATCCTCAGCAAGGCCGTCCTCGATGCTGATGATCGGGTACTTCTCGACCCAATCGGCATAGAACGCTACCATTTCCTCACTAGTGAGCGTTCGGCCTTCCTTCTGGAGGTTGTACTTACCGCCCTCGTAGATCTCGGATGCCGCAGGGTCGAGCGCGATCCAGATGTCTTCTCCGGGCGTATAGCCGGCCTGCTCGATGGCCTCGAGGATGACCTCTATGGCCTCCTCATTGGTCTTGAGGCTGGGAGCGAATCCGCCTTCGTCACCAACGCCTACGCTGTAATCCTTGCGCTTCAGAACGCCCTTGAGCGCGTGATAGGTCTCGGTGCCCCAGCGCAACGCCTCTGCAAAGGTAGGAGCGCCCACGGGCATCACCATGAACTCCTGGAGGTCCGGTCCGTTGACTGCGTGCTTGCCGCCGTTCAGGATGTTCATCATCGGCACAGGCAGCAGATGCGCGAACGTTCCACCGATATAGCGATAGAGTGGCAGGCCGACGACGGCTGCCGCGGCTTTGGCGACGGCGAGAGAGACGCCCAACACGGCGTTGGCGCCGAGGTTGGATTTGTTGGCCGTTCCATCGAGCGAGATCATCATCTCGTCGATGCCCTTCTGATCGGTCACATTCCAGCCGATGAGCTCGTCGGCGATGACGTCGTTGACGTTGTCCACGGCCTTGAGCACACCCTTGCCGCCGTAGCGCTCCTTGTCCCCGTCGCGCAGTTCCAGGGCTTCGTGTACACCAGTCGAGGCGCCCGACGGAACGGCGGCGCGACCTACGCTGCCGTCGTCGACGTAGACCTCGACCTCAATCGTAGGATTGCCGCGCGAGTCTAGGATCTCGCGGGCGACGATGTCTTCGATATAGGACATAGCGGACCTCCCGTTCGGTTGTCAGGCTTGTATACCGGCAGTAGTTGTTACTGTTCAGGCCCCATCATACATCAAAGGCGGTAGAGAGCAAGAAACGGAGGGCGACCAACCCTGCCGGCAGGCAGGGCGGGGCTGCGTTGACGCGCCTGGTGCGGCGCATATAGTAGGCGCAGTGGGCGATCAGGGTGAGCTTGCGGTAACAATCTAGACACTGGAGGTGTCGATGGCGGCGTGGCGCACATTGTCGCGTAGAACCGTCCTGGATCAGGGCCGTTACCTGAGGGTTGAGTTGCATGCCGTGCAGTTGCCCGATGGGAGGGTGATCCCCGACTGGCCATGGGTCATCACCCCCGACTTCGTGACTGTCGTTGCGGTGACTGCTGGCGGCGGCTATCTGTGCTTCCGACAACCAAAGTATGCGGTGGACGGGGTGTCGTTGGCCTTCGCCGGTGGCTATGTGGACGATGGTGAGCCAACCGAGGAGGCGGCCCGGCGTGAGCTGCTTGAGGAGACCGGCTATGGTGAGGGACGGTGGCGGCATCTCGGGTCATTCCCAGTGGACGGGAACCGCGGGGCTGGCGTGGCCCACCTGTACCTGGCGGAAGGGGTGGTGCGCGTAGGAGCGCGGAGCGCGGACGATCTGGAAGAGCAGGAGCTGGTTGTCCTATCCCGTGGGGCGGTGAGTGAGGCGCTCGACCGGGGTGAGTTCCGGGTCTTGCCGTGGGCAACCGCCGCTGCTCTGGCCCTACGCCATGCATAGGCGCCAGGATCGTCTGAAACCTCCGGGCGGGGCCTGCGTACTACAATGGGGACCCAAAGGCCCGAAACGGCAGTTGACTGCGAAACGGGGCGGGCCTATACTACCATTGATGCGGCGAGCGCACTCCGGAGTGAGCGCGCTACAGGCGCGCACCAAGATCTGAGAGCGTTCCCCCGGACGGTGTGGGGGGCTTGTTCGAATCAAGGAGGCGAGGGTATGAGTAAACGACCTGGTGGTGAATTGGCGACTCGGCCGCTGCACTTCATCTGGATCGCAGACTGTTCGGGGTCGATGAAGAGCGATGGCAAGATCCAAGCGCTGAATGTGGCGATCCGCGAGGCCATCCCGCATATGCAGAAGGTGGCAGGTGAGAATCCCAACGCGCAGGTGCTGGTGCGGGCGATCAAGTTCTCGAGCGGTGCCCAGTGGCACATCTCGCAGCCAACGCCCGTCGAGGACTTCAAGTGGGTCGACCTGCAGGCTGATGGTGTCACGGACATGGGCAAGGCGCTGTCGATGGTGGCCGAGCAGCTCAAGATCCCGCCGATGACGGATCGGGCTCTGCCGCCCGTCTTGGTGTTGATCTCCGATGGCCAGCCCACCGACAGCTTCGAGAAGGGTCTGGCAGAGCTGATGGACCAGCCATGGGGTAAGAAAGCCGTGCGCATTGCGATCGCAATCGGCTCCGACGCGGATTACGATGTCCTTCAGAAGTTCATCGGCCACGTGGAGATCAAGCCACTTCAGGCGAACAACCCGGAATCGCTGGTGAACTACATCAAGTGGGTGTCCACAGCGGTCCTGAAGTCGGCTTCGTCACCTGCCAGCCAGTCGGCTGCGGCGACACCTGGAAGCAACGTGCCTGTGCCAGCGGTCCCGACGGTCACACCGGCGGACGCCAGTGGCGCGGTCAAGGTCGACGACGTCTGGTAGGCGCAGTGCGGTACAGTCTATGGCTCACGAACCGGTGTGGCAGGTAATCGGCCAGTCCGTGCGGGGTGCGTCGCACGCGCGGACTGGGCTCCCCAACCAGGACGCCATCCATTGGTTCCCCGAGTCGCAACAGGGCCCACCGCTGATCCTGGTGCTCTCTGATGGGCACGGGAGCACCAAAAGCTTCCGTAGTGAGGTGGGGTCACGCATCGCCGTTGAACAGACGGCGCGGCTGTTGCATGAGTTCCTGCGTGGGCAGCCTCGTACGGCAAACCTGACTTCAGTCAAGCGTACGGCTGAGGAGCGCATCCCGCAGGAGCTGGTGCGCCGATGGCAGCAGTCCGTAGATGCGCATCTCAAAGAGATGCCGTTCACGGATGAGGAGTTGGCACGCCTCACGGAGAAACGGGGTGGGGGAAGCCGGAGTGAGCTATCGGCCAATCCGCGTCTGGCATACGGGGCGACCGTGCTCGCTGTGCTGGTGACGCGTGAGTATCTGCTGTTCCTTCAGCTCGGGGATGGGGATATGCTGACCGTGATGGAGAACGGTGAGGTGCTTCGGCCCCTGGAGAGGGACAGCCGGCTATTCGCCAATGAGACCACATCGCTCTGTATGGACCGAGCGTGGCGAGAGGTGCGGTTGCGTTTTCAGGCCTGCTACGGCCCGCTCCCGGCACTGGTACTGGTGGCCACCGATGGCTACGCCAACTCCTTCATCAACGATTCCGCGTTTCTGAAGGTGGGGCCGGACATACTCGACATCCTCAAAGCCGACGGTCTTGCCGCAGTGCAGACCAACCTGCCTGGGTGGCTGGAAGAGGCGTCGACGGCCGGGAGCGGCGACGACATCACATTGGGGCTCCTCTTCCGCCGGGACCTGTTGCCGTCCACCGTGGCTGCCACTGAACGCGCGGAGGGAACACGCGAGCACAGTCTTGCAGATCAGGCGGCGGGCTCTGTTGCGGAGCCCGCCGTTGCGGAGGCCAGCACAACGGCAGCCGCGGCATCGTCCGTGGTGAGCGAAGGCGGGGCGCAACTGGAGGGAAGTGGCGAGGCGGAAAGAGATGCTGGCCTCCGATCCCGGCTGGTGGCGCGCCTCAAGCACGAGGGACCTCGTGAGCCTGCGAAGAGCGGCAGACTGGTGGATCTCGTCGGTGAGCACGAGGACAATCGCCCGGGTCACCCATCCGATGGGTCTGAGGCTGAGGAGCACACAACTACAGGCGACGCCACTGACACCGCCGGAGGCGCCAACGCGCGTCCTTCAGAGGGCCGCCACACTGACTCCGCAGCGGACCGCGGCACACGTGAAGGCTGACACCTTTTCGCGCCCCCGGTGGTTGACGTCAGACGCCCGGTAACCTCCACGGGTTTGGCGTCTTGTCCTGTGCCCCAGAGGGAGTGGGTTTGCACGACGTTCCGCGTCATAAACTACAGGAGATCGTGATGCACTACGGTCGGGGGATTCTGGACGACCCCCGGCGTTGCCGCGCGCTGCTGATGGACTTGTGTGGCACATACCGTGCCGAAATCAACCTGCTGGATATGGCGCTGAGGGAGAACATCGTCGATGATCTCAGGTCGACCTCAATCGGCATGCCCAAGTCGTGGGTGCTGGCGCGGCTGACGCAGCGTCTGCGCGATGCCTATTTTCTGCCGGACGACGCCGCGCGATGGGCAGTGGAGACGGTAGCGCTAGCGGCCGAGCTCCAACCTGAGGACGACCGCATGCGGTTCTTCGAATTCGCGTTACCCGCGCTGGTCATGGTCAGGCCCTGGCAGGGAGCCGAGGCCGGGAGCGATTGGACTGAGCTGGGCCGCACACCTGGCCGCGTGGCCGTGCCCGGCGATATGGAGGTCCGCATCAGTGCCCAGGTTGATGACGCGGCGGCCCCGTTGCTGGCGCAAGCCACCGCCGATCTCGGCGATGTTCACCAGTTGGATCTGAGCTACGGCCCGATCACCGACGACGGCCTTGTGGCTCTGGCGTCGATACCCGGTCTGGTGGCTCTTAGCCTATCTCGGACGCATGTGAGCGATCGTGGTCTCCAACTCCTAGAATCCTACCCCAATCTGCGCGAACTGGAGCTGTGGGGCTGCGCCGCGATCAGCGACCTGGGCTTGGAGATCGTGGGGAAGCTGCAGAACCTCGAGTGCCTGGATCTCGGGCGATGTACCCAGGTGTCAAGCGCTGGACTCTGGTCCCTCAGCGCGCTCGGGCATCTCAGTGATCTCAGCTTGGCAGGCACGCGGGTCGACGATGCCGGCATGCCGGCGGCGGGCAGGCTTCGTTCACTGAGGCGGCTCGATTTGGCAGACACCGCTCTGGTGGGAAGCGGGCTGGCCTCGATCGCCGAGCTTGCCGGACTGCGCTGGCTGAGCCTGTTTGGGTGTGTACAACTGAGGCCGGAAGGCATGGCGCATCTTCGCCGCTTGCGCAGCCTGGCCAGCCTAAACCTCGGTGGCTGCGGACTCCTCACCGACACAGCGCTGGCCCACGTACGACCGCTCCGCTGGCTCCTTGAGCTGGGGCTTGAGAGTCTGGGGGTAACGGATGCCGGCATGCTGTACCTTCTGGACCTGGTGGCTCTGTCGCGCCTTGACTTGGGGTGGACGGGGATCAGCGATGAGGGGGTCTCGCGCCTGGTGGCGCTGAAGGGACTTCAGGCGCTTGTCCTCGCGGGTACGCAGGTGTCAGACACGGGGTTAGGGTATCTGGCCGCCCTGCCCGACCTGGCCTATCTGGATCTGTCAAACACGGCAGTCTCCGACTCCGGTCTGGCCGCACTGGCCAGGGTGCCGACGTTGAGCTCGCTGGACCTCGAGGGCACCGGTGTCTCGGATGCAGGGATGGCGAGTCTGTTGCGGATGGAACGCCTGACGCACCTGTATCTCTGCGGGACCACGATCACGGATCAGGGGGTGCGGCGCCTGGCTTCGATGCCACATCTGGAGTCCCTAGACCTGTCTCTGTGTCCCGCGGTCTCGGAGCAGGTGATATCAGAACTCGGCGAGGCCGGTATACTGGTGAACTACTAGTCACGCCTGGACCGGCGGCTTGGTCGGCGGTTCAGTCCTGGCGCCAGTCGCGCTGGTGACGCACGTGGGACAATCGAGGAGGTGGAAAGTGCACATTCTGGAAGACGGTCACAAGGTCAAGACCCTAACGTCGAATATGACGTGTACGGTGGAGGCATTCCTCGGCGGCGGGGGGCAGGGTGAGGTCTATCGTGCAGTTCTGGACGGCCAGAAGGTCGCGCTGAAGTGGTACTTCCCCGCCCAGGCAACGCCCGAACAGCGGGCCGGCCTTGAGAGGCTGATCAAGATCGGCGCTCCGACGGCACGGTTTCTGTGGCCGATGGAGTTGACCGAGGCGGATGGCGTGCCGGGATTCGGGTATGTCATGGCGCTGCGTGAGGCGCGATACAAGAGCATCGTCGATCTGATGAAGCGGAGGGCGGAGCCGACCTTCCGTGCGTTAGCGACGGCGGGGATGCAGCTTGCGGACAGCGATTTGGATCTGCACGCCAAGGGACTGTGCTATCGCGACATTTCGTTTGGCAACGTGTTCTTCGACCCGAACTCGGGCGAGGTGCTGATCTGCGACAACGACAATGTCGCCATCGATGGAGAAGGCAAAGCCGGCGTGCTCGGCACGCCCCGATTCATGGCCCCAGAGATTGTCAGGGGAGAGGCGCTCCCGAGCAGCAACACAGACCTGTACTCACTCGCCGTGCTGCTATTCTATATGCTAATGGTCCACCATCCGCTGGAGGGGAAGCGAGAGCTGGCGATCAAGTGTCTGGACCTACCGGCCATGAACAAGTTGTATGGCACCGACCCGCTCTTCATTTACGATCCGAACGATGACACAAATCGTCCTGTTCCTGGCTATCACGACAATGCCATTTCCTTCTGGCCACTCTATCCCCAGTTCATCCGTGATCTGTTCACCCAGAGTTTCACCAAGGGCCTGGATGATCCGACTAACGGCCGCGTCCGCGAAAGCGAGTGGCGCGCGGCAATGGTTCAGCTACGCGACAGCATCTACTACTGCGGACAGTGCGGAATGGAGAATTTCTACGACGTCGCCGCACTCCGCGCAGCGGGTGGGCACCCGGGTCACTGCTGGTCCTGCAACAGCGCGCTGGTGCTGCCACCACGCATCCGCATCGACGAGGCCGTGGTCATGCTGAACTACGACACGCGCATTTTCCCTCACCACGTGGACGACGCGCGGCTCTACGACTTCAGCCGACCCATTGCAGAGATCGTGCAACATCCCACAGATCCCACCATCTGGGGCCTGCACAATGTGGGCGACGACAAGTGGACCGTGACGACGGACAATGGACAGACCTATCAGGACGTGCCGCCTGGGCGGCGCGTCACACTGGCGGCGGGAACGCGTATCAACTTCGGCAGCACTGAAGGCGAAATCCGCATCTAGCCCGGGCCAGGTAGCACCGAAGTGGGGGGCCCCCGGTTGTTGAAAAAAAAGGCCAACGGCGCCCCCAAAAAACC
>JAXDDP010000001.1:0-4588 GCA_034676785.1 Anaerolineae bacterium
ACGCCGGGCCAGCACCATGGCCCCCACGCCCAGGAGCAGCCATAGGGCCGATAGCGAGTCAAGGACCGGCACGCCGGGCTCGTTGAACCGGACGTAACGGTCGCCGGCGCCGGGCAACACCAGAGCCTGGAGACACTGACCTATGCCCCGGAGAGCATCGGACAGGCTGGGAGAAACCACCTGCGACATGCGCGTGGTGAACGCGTCAGGATGGCGCAGGAAGAAAATCCCGAGCGGTGCGAACACGATCACCGCCACGCCCAGGACCACGGCGGCGCGAACGAGCAGGCGGCGCCGTCCCGCCGGTGCCATCCGCGCTAGAAGCCAGATCCCCGCGATTGCCAGGGGCAGCGGGAACAGACGGGCCGCCAGGTAGGTATAACCCGTGAGGCCAAGGCACACGCCCGCCGCCACGGTCCATCGCCAGCGCCCTGACCGCAGCCCGCGCCAGAGCGTGGCGACCGTCAGCGCCTGCAACAGCGGCTGCGAGATCGCCCGGAAGCCAAGCCGGCTGAGCAAGACGTGGGGAAAGGCCACGGCCAGCCAGCCTGCAGCAAAGAGCGCGATGGCAGCGGCCCCGGTCCGCCGCCCCAGAAGCCCGCGGGTCGCGGCGAAGGTCGCGGCGACCGTGAGCACACCCACCATCGCCGAAGCCAGCCGCAGCCCCCATGCGCCTGCCCCATCCGTCATCGCAACCCAGGGCGCGGCGGCATAGAAGAAGAGCACCTCCTTGCCGGTGTAGGCGCGGATGAACAGGGGCCGGTCGTCGCCCGCGACAATCTCGCGCGTGAGCACCAGGTTGGCCGCCTCGTCGTAGTGCAAGCCCACCGGCAGCGCCGGAAGCGCAGACAGCCGGAGTAGCGCCGCGACAAGGATCACCACGGCCATACCCCAACGGATCGAGGCAGGCAGACGCCGGTTCAGCTTTCGGTCACGATCGTCCCTCACGAGGGTATTATAGCCCAGCCACCTGCCGGCACTCAGAGTCTGCGGTGCCGGAGACCTGAAGACCAGGCCCCGCCAAACTCGCAGCCGTCCCCAACACGAACCCCCGGTCCCCGGCACCGACCACCGCCAACGCCCCGGTGCCAGGCACTACAGAATCGCAGCCTACCGCGATTCCCCGAGCAATGCTATAATCGCGCCCGTGAATGACATCATGACCCATCGCGCGCCCTCTGCCTGAGGCGCACCCATAACCCCTATGCGACAGTGGCTCAAGGAACTCTGGGCGTACCGCAACCTGGTCTACAACCTGGTCTCTCGGGATCTGAAGGTTCGGTACAAGAACTCGGTGCTGGGCGTCGTCTGGTCGTGGTTGAACCCACTGCTGATGATGCTCATCTTCACCTTCGTCTTTGGCGTACTCTATGAGCGCCAGGACCTCCCCAACTACCACATCCTGTTCCTGAGCGCCATGCTGCCGTGGAACTTCTTCGTCGGGGCCGTGATGGGGGGCATCCCCAGCGTGGTGGGCAACGCCAGCCTGATCAAGAAGGTGTATTTCCCGCGCGAGGTGCTCCCGATCTCCATCGTGCTCTCGAGTCTGGTGAACTTCCTGATTGCACTCCCGGTCTTCTTCATCCTGGCTGCGCTCTCAGGGATCTGGCCCACCGCCTATGTGCTCCTGCTACCCATCCCCATCCTGATCGAGGTGATCTTTGCGATCGGGATCGCACTCATCCTGTCAACGCTCGAGGTCTTCTATCGCGACACACACATGCTGATGGATGTGGGCATGCAGGCCTGGTTCTTCCTGACGCCCGTCATCTATCCGGTCAAGTCACTACCCACGCAGGTAACGCTCCTGGGGATCACGCTCAATCCACAACTCTGGATCTTCCGCCTCAACCCCATGGCTTCGATCATCAACACCTACCAGGACATCCTCTACTATGGCACCATCACGGCCGTCGACTTCCTCTCACGAACGGCCGTCACGGCGGTCCTCATCCTGATCTTTGGCTACTGGTTCTTCCGCCACCACAGCGGAAAGTTCGGCGAGGTTGTGTAGGTTGCTGCCCGCGCGTGGATTGTACGGGCATGCAAAGAGCAAGGCTAGGTTTCAGTAACACACAGGAGGTCACGATGTACTACGGAATGTCGTCCAGCGCGCTTCAGAAGATGTACGTCCAGGGTAGTCTGGCCAACGAGGACGGAAGTTTCGTCTTCGAGATCAAGAACCTGATCGACTCAGGCATGGTCAGTGGCATCACCAAGATGAACGTCGATGGCAAGGATGTGCCGGTGGCCGGTGTGACGGTCGAGCTCGCGGGCAAGGTGCGCGAGGCCAACTCGTCGATGTACGTCTCGTACGGCGCAGTCCTGAAGGTCCGCGTGCCGGGACAGCTCGAGGCGGGTGAGCACACGATCCAGATGACGGTCAACGCGCCAGAGCTGGGGCAGCTCACGCTGCCGGTGACGGCGACGATCTAACACAGGCGGAAACCTTCTGAGCTCTCTGCGCTAGGTCACCATGTGACGCAGCCGGAGAGCTCAGAGAGTCCACCTAGCAAGCCGTACCCTTGCCAACTTCGACCGATATGGTATAATCCTGGTCGCGAGGTGAGGGGCTGTAGCTCAGCTGGGAGAGCACTACAATCGCACTGTAGGGGTCAAGGGTTCGAATCCCTTCAGCTCCATTTGGGGAGCGTATCCCTGAAGCTTACAATAAGAGAAAGACATGGGCCTGTAGCGCAGCTGGGAGCGCATCACAATGGCATTGTGGGGGTCGTGGGTTCGAATCCCACCAGGTCCACACAAAACGGGGCGACCGATCGGTCGCCCCGTTTGCGTTTTGATCAGCCCGCGAATCAGATCAGGAAGAGCATCGTCATAACGATGACGACTGCCAGCGCCGGCAGCAGGTTCACCGTCTTGATGCGCTTGATCTCGAGAAGGCCCAAGCCGATCCCCAGGATCAGTACCCCCCCCACCGCAGTGAGTTGACGGATCAGGACGTCCGGGAAGAGGGTCTGAAACTGCGCCGCGAGGAGCGTGAGCCCGGCCTGGACGATGAAGAGTGGTAGCGCGCTGAAGAGAACGCCAACGCCGTAGACCGACGCCAGCACGATCGACGTGAAACCGTCGAGGATCGCCTTGCTCAGAATGAGGGTGCGGTCACCGGTGAGACCTTCATTGAGCGCACCCACAAAGGTCATCGATCCCACACAGAAGATGAGGAAAGCTGTGACCAGTCCCTCGGTAAAGCGCTCATTCTTGACCTTGATGCGTGCCTTGAGCGCATCACCAAGTGCGTCCAGACGGCTATCGAGCCGGAGTGCCTCGCCAAGGATGCCCCCAAAGATGAGGCTGAAGATGAGGATGAGAAAATCCCCCTCGACCTGCAGCGCCATCTGGGTGCCCAGTACAAGGGTCGCCAGTCCTACCGCCTGAAAGATGATCCCCCGAATGCGCTCGGGAAGGCGCTGGCGAACCAACATGCCAAGGATGCTGCCGACGATGACGGTTGCTGCATTCACGAGCGAGCCGATAGGCATGGGACACTCCAGATAGGTAGGGTCACAGAAGCGTACGCGACAGGTCCGGGATCTCGGGAGCCTACCGCATGGGCGCCAGGTGCTCAGTAGCCCAGTTCACGGAGCTGGGCGATGCGGTCGCGCCAGCCAGGTTGGACCTGGACCCAGAGCTCGAGATAGACGCGACCACCGATGAAGCGCTCAAGCTCCGCGCGCGCCTCGGTGCCGATGCGTTTCAGCTGCAGCCCTCCCTTGCCGATCACGATCGCCTTCTGCGAGTCGCGATCCACCCAAATCGTCGCCCCCACGTAGAAGACGCCATCCTCACGCCGGTGGTAGTCCTCGATGAGGACCGCGGCTGAGTGGGGAATCTCTTCGTAAGTATAGCGCAGGAGGGGCTCGCGGATCAGCTCGGACGCGATCTGGTGCTCGGTCTGATCCGTGATCTGGTCACCGGGATAGTAGCGCGGGCCTACGGGCATCCGCGCCAGAATGTGATCACGCAGGAGCTCGAGGTTGGTCCCCTTGAGCGCACTGACGGGAATCGAGTCGGCATAGCCCGGCAGCAGCGCCCAATAGGATTGGATGCGCGCCTCAGCCTGCGCCAGAGTGAGTTGGTCCATCTTGTTGAGGACGTAGAACACGGGCCGGGCCGCAGCTTTCTCCTGGAGCAGGGCCGCAATCGCCCGGTCCTCGTCGCGAGGCCGCGCTGAGACATCGACGACGAAGAGAATCACATCGGCATCGGGGATCGCGCCAACAGCCTGGTCGACCATAATCTTGTTGAGCCGGTGCGGTGGGCCCTGGTGAATGCCGGGGGTATCGATGAAGATCATCTGGTACTCCGGCGCCGTGAGGATACCCGTGATGCGATTGCGCGTCGTCTGCGGCTTGGGAGAGACGATGGCGATCTTCTGTCCGACCAGGGCGTTGACCAGTGTGGACTTGCCGACGTTGGGTCGGCCGATCACGGCAACGAAGCCCGAACGGTGGCCCTCAGGGACCTCTGCAGTTCGCCAATCCTCAGCGGCATCGGCTTCGCCGTCGCGGACAGTTGGGCCTCCGCTCCCGGCGAGGAAGCGGTCGATCAGGGCTGAAGACTCGGCTTC
>JAXDDP010000157.1:0-127093 GCA_034676785.1 Anaerolineae bacterium
GCCTCGCGCACCCGAAGGAGCGCTGCTCTCGCACCGGGGTTATTCCAATCCCGCGGGCCGCCAGCCCAGAGCGTGTCCTCGTTGAGTTGGTAGCGCTCATGCATGACACCACCAAAGACCATCGCCCCAAGCCTGCCATTGCCCAGAGGTAACGCCTCGACCCATCGCTCCGCAGGTTTCTCATACCACAGTCGCCACACGTTTGATGTCATCTGTATCCCCTTTAGTTCGCTATAGCGAGCCACCATCCACGAGCATCGGCGTCGTCTCTGCCCCGTTCCAGCCCTCGACACTCAATCCCCTAGCTGAAGTAGCCCCGGTACCGCTCCAGTGCGTCGAAGATCGCCGCGATGTTATCCAGGGGCACATCCTCCCCGATCTCTGCCTTGAGCCAGAGCCCACCCTCCGGTGCACCCAGGATCTCGACGGCCTCGCGCACATGGGTATCAATCTGCGCGGGCGTCGCAAAGGGGAACATCTGCCGGTCGAGATCCAGATCCACGCAGACCTTACCCTTGCATGTCCTGGCCAGGGCCTCCAGCCCGTTAGCGCCGACCTGCGGGTTGACCACGTTCACCCCACAGTCCACGAGATCGGGAATGATCTCGATGATATGACCATCGGTGTGCATATAGACGTAATACCCGGCCTCACGGAATGGCGTGTAGATGGCCGAGAAGCATGGCTTGAGGTACTTGCGCCATTTCCTCGGACTGATCGGCAGCGATTGCTGCATACCCAGATCGTCCCCAAAGGTCACGATCGACCCGGGACGGCCCCGCTCCTTCAACGCCTTCAACAGGAGATCGCCCTGCCTTAGGTTATAGGTCAGTACCTTGTCGATGAGCATCTGCAGCTCAGGCGGCTCCTCACCAAAGTCGACCATCAGTTCCTCAAACCCGCGGAGGTCCTGCAATCTCAGATACATGAACCCGTGAGGGAACCCGGCATCCTTCTCCGGGATCTGCAGCTTGTGGACGTCACCACGCGTCGGAACTGGGTGGCCCGTTACGATCGCCTCCATGCCTGTCTTGAGGTTACTCCAGACGCACCCCCAGACATCCACGTGCTCCCCTTCGATGTAGGTCTCGACGTAGATAGCATCATAATCGCGGGCCTCTCCCGGCGTGCCGAAGAGCGCCGGATGCTGTGCAACGAGGTCATCCAGGGCCTCACGATACTTCATCCACGCAGCGGGAAGGATCCCAACCGAGACGGGAATCATCTCGGGTCTGTCGAAGGTCAGTGATTTGATGCGGTCTTGTTCAAGCGTCACGTGTTCAGTCTCCTTGAGATAGGTCGTCGCTGGTGATCGATGGGCACCAGAATCGCTCAATGTAGCCGATGACAAGCTGAGTGCCCGCGTCGTGATCCACGTACGGGGCACGGGCCGGATTGTACATCGCGTCCGTCAGATCGCGTACCAGAGCTACCGGGACTCGCCACCGCACCATCTGCTTGATGCCGAACGAGCGATTCAGCACACACATATTGGTGTGCACCCCCATGATGAGCAACTGCTCGATGTCCCAGAGTCGCAAGAGGTTATGGACCTCTCCGCCGTCGTCGGAGATCGCGTCACGGTCGTGATCGATCCCGATCGCCGGGTGTTGGCGCGACCAGGCGCGGAAGGGATGCAGCTCACCGGTGTCGGATCCTTCATCGGAGTCATCGATGGGCAACGGCGGGTCCGCATGCGCAATGGGTTCAGGAGTAAGGACAGCTGGCGCCGCCAAAGCCCGCTCCCTGGCCGGAGTTCCCGCGTAGGCAGCCAGGGTATCGGATGGGGCATGGATGATGTGCACGCCATTGGCACGTGCAACGCCAATGACACGGTCCATCACCGGAGCCATCGCGTCGACACGCTCCGTAGCGCCACGGCTCCAGTGGGCATCCCACATGTCACAGATCAAAATCGCGGTTCTGAAAGCACGTACCCGCTTCTGGCGCGTTTCGACACGCCACATCGCATGCCCGCCCCCATCTTTGTCGAGACACCCCTCACGAAGGTTCAGCTTGAGGTCCATCGTTGGCTCCGTAACCTGTCAGGATAGGCCGCGCCGCCCCATCGCGTTCGGAGCGGCGCAGAACCATTGTAGTGTCGATCAGAGGCCGGTCAAAAAAGCGGGGTCGGCTGGACCGTTGCAGAGTGTGCTATCGTCTACGTCTCGCCAACTCAGCCCGAACCGCGTCGAGGGTCAACCCGCGGAACGCCAGCAAGACGAGGAGATGGTACAGCAAATCCGCCG
The DNA here is from genome assembly GCA_034676785.1 of Anaerolineae bacterium. Classification (GTDB taxonomy): domain Bacteria; phylum Chloroflexota; class Anaerolineae; order B4-G1; family SLSP01; genus PWVB01. The sequence goes on from JAXDDP010000157.1 coordinate 2,250, forward strand.
ACTCCTCAACGAGACGTTGGTCACTCTGCCCCTTCCCCGCCAGCACCACCTCAATGGCCTCCTCGCCCACCTTCTTGAGCGCTTCATCGCCATCGGCGAGCAGTTTGGCCGTATACGAACCCGGTGTCGGGTTCTCTTTGCGATCGAGAATCACCGCGAAGAGTTCATCCAAAACATCCATGGTACTCTATCCTTCCTCTGACCAAATTCTGCGATAGAAACAGCTCTGCGCCCCTGTATGGCACGCTGGCCCCGCTGGGTCGACCGTCAAGAGCAGGACGTCGGCGTCGCAGTCCACCCAGATTTCGCGTACGCGCTGGACGTTTCCAGACGTAGCGCCCTTGTGCCACAACGTCTGACGGCTCCGGCTCCAGAAATGGGCTTCTCCTGTCTCCTGAGTGAGCCGCAGTGCCTCGGCGTTCATCCAGGCGACCATCAGCACCTGACCCGTCTCCGCATCCTGGAGCACGGCGGGAATCAAACCACGGTCGTCATACCTCAGAGTGGTAGCAGGCTCCATAGGGTCGCTCACGAGCGTCGGACCGGGATACCGTGCTGCGCAAGGTAGTCCTTGACCTCATTGATAGTCAGGACCCGATCGTGGAAGAGCGACGCAGCCAGGGCAGCATCGGCCTTGCCATCCGTGAGGACCTCGGCGAAGTGTTCCAACGTGCCAGCACCACCACTTGCGATCACTGGTACGGAGACGGCCTCGGCGACAGCCCGAGTCAGTGCCACATCATACCCCGCGAGCGTGCCGTCACTGTCCATGCTCGTGAGGAGGATCTCCCCCGCACCGAGCTCCACGCCACGCACACACCACGCGATAGCGTCCAGACCCGTTGGGATCCTGCCACCGCTGACATAGACCTCCCAGCGTGCCGGATCGACGGCCACACGCTTCGCGTCCACAGCCAGGACGATGCACTGGCTGCCGAAATGCTCCGCACCGGCCGTCAAGATCTCAGGCGTGCGGACGGCAGCGGAGTTCAAGCTTACCTTGTCCGCCCCAGCCAGGAGCAAGGCCCGGACGTCGTCGATGGTGCGCACACCGCCGCCAACAGTAAAGGGCATGAAGACCTCTCCAGCGACCTGTCGGACAACCTCGATCATGGTCTGCCGGCCTTCATGGGTCGCAGAAATATCCAGAAAGACCAGTTCGTCGGCGCCCTGAGCGTCATAGGCACGCGCCTGCTCGACCGGGTCACCCGCATCCCGTAAGTTGACGAAATTGACACCCTTGACGACTCGGCCCTCTTTGACGTCCAGACACGGAATGATCCGCTTGGCTAACATCATGCCTCCTTACTTGCTTGAAGTGCTTCAGCGAGGTCGACCTGACCTTCGTACAACGCGCGCCCAATGATGATGCCCGACAGACCTGCCTCCCGCACAAGTATGACATCATCCAGTGAACGAACACCGCCCGAAGCAATCACGTCCAACCCGGCCTCGCGCGCAATTTCGGCCGTGGCGGCGACGTTGATGCCACGCCCCATCCCGTCCCTTGAGATATCGGTGAAGACCAACCAACGCCCACCGTCTGCCGCCCAGCGTCGTGCTAGCTCACGAGCCTGCAGCACTGCTCCGGTTCCGACGCTCGCACCCTCCTGCCATCCCCGGATCCGCACCAGTCCATCCAGCGCATCGATCCCCAAGGCGACACGCTCCGGTCCATACCGTTGGAGCGCTTCAATCACGAAGGCCGGACTCTCAACATACGCCGTACCCACAACAACGCGAGAGACTCCCAGTTCCAGTGCCCGAGACAGCGATGCCCTATCACGTAGGCCGCCACCAAACTGCACAGAGATCGAGCGCTCCAGTATCGCCGCAAGTGCTGTGTGATTGGCAATCCCATGCTCTCCGAAGGCCCCATCGAGATTCACCACATGGAGCCATTGCGCCCCCGCCGCCTGCCATTGCTGCGCCACACGCAGCGGATCGGTACTATAGGAAGTCTCCCGCTCCGGATCCCCCTGCGCCAGCCGCACAACGCGCCCCTGTCGCAAGTCGATCGCCGGATAGATCGTAAACGCCTCCATCAAATGTCCTCCTCGCTTCCCCTTCCAACCGGGCCTCTAGTTACCCTCATGACACACGCTGCACAAAGTTGCGCAAGATGGCCAGCCCGATGGACTGGCTCTTCTCGGGATGGAACTGCGTGCCATAGAGGTTACCCCGGCCCACAACGGAAGCGAAAGGGCCACCGTAGTCCGTCGTGGCCAGGGTGTTTTCAGCTGCGGCCTGACAGACATAGCCGTGGTTGAAGTAGGCCCAGGCATGCCCGGGTAAGCCGTGGAGCAAGGGAGTCGGCACGACAGGTTCGACCAGATTCCACCCGGTATGTGGCACCTTGAGCGATGCACGCACGGCGAAACGCGTCACGCGGCCTGGCAGCAACCCAAGACCCTCGGACCCGCCCAGTTCCTCACCATAGTCGAAGAGCACCTGCATTCCCACGCAGATCCCCAAGAAAGGCGTTCCAGAGGCAACAACGCGACGAATCGGCTCGACCAGACCCAGCCGGGTCAGGCTCCGCATACAGTCAGCGAAGGCTCCAACGCCCGGTAGGACGACTTTCTCGGCGATCAGCACGATTTCGGGGTCATGCGTCACGATCACGGCGGTTCCGACCGCCCCGGTTCCGACCGCCCCGGCCCCAGCCGCCTCAAGTGCTTTGTGAACCGAACGTACGTTGCCGGCGCCGTAATCGATCAGTGCAATCATCAGAGCACGCCCTTGGTCGATGGGATCGATCCGCTACGCCGGGGGTCCAGTCGAGTGGCAACGTCCAGTGCCCGTCCCAACGCCTTGAACAACGCTTCGGCCTTGTGGTGATCATCCCGACCGTAGAGCACCCGGGCATGGAGATTGGCCCGTGCCGTGACCGCCAGCGAGGCAAAGAAGTGCTCCCAGAGCGTCACCGGGATGCACCCCGTCATGGGTCCGGTCCAGGTGACGTCGACTGCGGCATGGGGACGTCCGGAGAGATCGACTGCCACGAAGCCAAGTGCCTCGTCCATTGGCACGTAGGCAGACCCCATTCGCACAATGCCGCCACGGTCTCCGAGTGCTTCGTCTATTGCCGAACCCAGGACGAGCGCGACGTCCTCCACAGTGTGATGCGGGTCGACATCCAGATCGCCCTCAGCCCGAACTCTCAGGTCGAACAGCGAGTGGACGGCGACATGGGTCAGCATATGATCCAGAAAGCCCAGTCCGGTCGCAACATCGTGCTTGCCCGTGCCATCAAGTCTCAAAGATATCTCAACTCGCGTCTCACGCGTCTCACGTCTCAGATCCGCAGTGCGCATACACTCCTCCTCATCCTGACCGATCGCCTAGGCAAGCTTCCTCAGTACCTCAATCACCGCAGTGGTCTGCTCGGGCCGCCCAACCGTGAACCGTACGTGGTCGGCTAGCCGAGGTGTGTGATAGTAGCGAATCAAGATGCCTTCCCCCTCCAGCGCAAGCTTCAGCGCCTCAGCACTGCGGCCCACGACGCGGCAAAGAATGAAGTTCGACTCGGACGGATACGGACTCAGGTAAGGTACTGATTCCAGAAGCTCCGCGAAACGAGCCCGCTCCGCCACAATCCGCTCAACCTTGTCCAAGAGCCAGGGCAGATCGCCCAATGCTGCAACCGCCGCTACTGAGGCCGCGACCGACACATTGTACGGCTGTTTGATCTTCCAGAGATGCGTCATCAACGTCTCCGGGAATGCGCCATATCCCACCCTCAGCCCTGCAAGACCAGCCAGCTTGCTGAAGGTGCGCAGGACGATGAGATTTTCGCGCTCGGGCACTTGCCGGATGCGGCTACGGGCCATGCCAGCGAACTCGATATACGCCTCATCGAGCACCACCACGGCAGGTAGCGCCAACAGTCGCTCCAGCACGTCGTCAGACAGCCAACTCCCATCGGGATTGTTCGGCGATGCGACGAAAATCAACTTGGGCCGGTGCAGATACACTGCAGCCTCTACGGCATCAACGTCGACACCATAGTCAGCGCGACGCTCAACCGCGATCGTCCCCGCCCCGGCGATGGCTGCGTCGAAGGGGTACATCCCGAAGGTCGGCGGACAGCTGAGAATCGTGTCACCAGGCTCAAGGAAAAGCCGCATCACAAGGTCGATCAACTCATCTGCACCTGCCCCAGCCAGGAGGTAATCGTCTGGCACCCCCGTAAACACCGCAAGCGCCTCCCTCAGCTCACGGCTCTCCGGATCGGGGTAGATGTTGGCGTTCCGCAGGTCTGCCAACGCCGCACGCACGCACGGTGATGGCCCGTAGGGGTTCTCGTTGGCGTCCAGTTTGATGATCTCCTGCGGTGCGCGCCCCAGCCGGGCTGCCACTACCTCGAACGGGTAGATCGGCGTGTACGGCTCCATCGTGGCGATATCCGGGCGGATCAGGTCGTTCGCGTTCATGACTTCCTCGAAGCTCCAGTCACCCTCCAGCGGGCTGCCGCAGCGTGCGCAGACAGCGACTCGGCCGAAGCAATCTTGTCAGCATCGGACGCCAGTGCGCGTGCGGTGTCAGCATCCAGGCCAATTAGATTGATGACCTTAACGAAATCGAGCACGTTCACCGGCCCGTTGAATCGTGCGGTTCCCCCGGTGGGCATGATGTGGCTCGGACCGGCGACGTAGTCGCCAAGTACCTCGAAGGAGTGTTCGCCGATGAAAATCCCACCGGCATTTCGAATCCTTCCCACCCACACATCCGGGTTGGCAACGGACAGGCATAGATGCTCCGGCGCAAACTGGTCGGCAAGCGCGACCGCCGTAGCCACGTCCGGTGTCAGGACGATGCCGCCCTGGCCCGCGAGTGAGATGCGGATCACTTCAGCACGACTCAGCTCTCGGGCTTGCCGCGTGATCTCGATCTGCACCGCCTCCGCCAGGGCGCGCGATGGCGTGAGCAGAATTGCCGTCGCCAGGACATCGTGTTCAGCTTGCGCCAACAGGTCCGCTGCAACCCAGGCCGGATCAGCCGTGTCATCGGCCACCACCACGGTCTCCGTTGGCCCGTAAATCCCATCAAGCCCAACAACTCCATAGACCTGACGCTTCGCCACCGTCGTGAAGATACCGCCAGCGCCCACCACCTTGTCCACGCGGGGCACGCTCGCTGTGCCATACGCCAGCGCACCCACAGCCAACGCACCACCCAGGGCAAAGACCCGGTCAACGCCCGCCACATGGGCAGCCGCCAGAATCAACGGTGCGGGCAGCCCAGTAGCCCGATCCGCAGGCGTGCAGACGATGATCTCGTCCACCCCAGCCACACGCGCCGGCACGGCGCCCATCAACAGCGAGGAGGGCAGCGGGGCTGTGCCCCCGGGCACGTAGAGTCCAACGCGCTCAAGAGGTACCAGTCGTTGCCCCAGCACACCCCCCATAGCGTTGGTGGTCCAGTTCGTGATCGGCTGACGCGCGTGGAAATCGCGGATGCGTTCTGCTGAGCGCTCTAGCGCTGCGCTCAACGCCGGATCCAGCGACCGGTAAGCAGTTTCCCATTCGGCTTTCGGGATCTCCAGTGCCGCGACCTTCACGCCATCGATACGGTCTGTCCACTCGATCAGAGCCGCATCGCCGCGCTCCCGCACGTCGGCCAGCAGGCGAGCGACTGCAGCCTCGGGCGTAAGCGCTTCACCAAAGACACGGGCTATGCTGGCCAGAACGACTTCTGGTACATCCTCCACCGTCTGCATCGCGCGCCGATTAAGGATTCGTGCGCCCGCCGCGGGATTGTCGTAGATCGCGATCATTGTGATACCTCCTGTACCGCAGCCATCATCGCCCTATAACGATCCGGCTCCTCCTCAAAGATGTAAGTCACAGGCGTCACCACAACGCCACTACCACCGATCGCACGCAACTCCGCAATCGCTTCGATCAGAGCATCACGCCGCACGACGATCTGCACGGCGTACCAGTTCGGATTGCCGTCGGCGACAATCACTGGTGCGATCGTGGGTCCCTGCAGGCCGCCAAGGACCCGCTCCCCGAGCATCCGCGACGCAATGACCTGAGGTGACTCCCCGCGCATGTTCGCGACAATCATCAGGTGATCCTGAGCGCGGAGGTGCGCTTCGGTGAACTCCAGAAGCGTACGCGCGATGCTCAGCACCTCGGCCCGGCGACTGAGTGCTGCGCGATTGGCGATCAGCGCCGCCTGCGACCGAAGGACGACACCACCCTCCAGTGCGCGCAACCGGTTATCCTGTAGCGTCTGGCCCGACGAAACCAGGTCAACAATGCAATCAGCATAACCAATCGTCGGAGCAACCTCCAGCGTGCCCTCGGCATACACCAGCTCGAATGGCGCAACACCGTTCGCTGTTAGGAAGTCTTGCGTTAGATGAGTGAATTGTGTTGCCACGCGCACCGGGCGCTTCCAGGACCGTGCCTCATGCGCCAGATCAGCCACGCTCCTGACGGCCGCCCACGATTCCGGGACTGCCACGGCCAACCGGCACCCCCCAAAACCCAGGGCTTCGTGCAGGACCAGGATCTCGTCCCTGGTGCCCCCGTGTTCTTTGGTGACGTCGAGGCCCGTGATGCCGAAATCGACACTACCGTCGCGTACGCTGATGACGATATCGGTCGGACGCTGAAAGAGCACTGTCAGCCCCGGGAGAGCGGGAACTGACGCGGCATACTGGCGAGGGTTGGGCTTATGCACCTTCAGTCCACATGCCGCCATAAACTCCACAGCTTCCTCAGCCAGCCTTCCCTTGCTAGGCAAGGATATCCGGATTTCGTCACGTTCAAGCATGGTCACCTCCGTTGGATAACAAAAACCCCCCGGATCGATCCGGGGGGGTCACGTTCTCTGTCTCTGAACCAGGTCAGGTCCCGCTACGCATTAGCGAAACCGCACCTCCCGAATCGGGCGGTGTTCTTTTCGCATGATGCATGCCGTGGGTCAGTGTTCCTTCGTTCACAATCAGCACGATACCACAGTTATCACGTATGTCAACGTGTTCTCCTCCCCGTCAGGGCACAAGAAGCACTTTCTTCACCCCATCCAATCCTTGCTCGATCATCGCAACGCCTTGCTCGAAACCCTCAAGAGGCAACCGATGTGATACAAGGTCATTGACCCTGACCGCTCCCGACTGCAGCAGCGAGATAGCCTGGGTCGAGTTCCGTAGTGAGGTGAATGAGGAACGCAGCGTCAGACCTTTCTCGAAGACCGCAAAGGCATCCAGGGCCAGTGTGCTTCCGCGCGGAGGCACACCGAAGAGCAAAACAGTCCCTCCCCCGCGCGCTAAGGCTACTGTCGCAGCCATCACTTTGGGGGCTCCCGTCGCGTCGATGACCACATCGTATCCCGAGGGTATGAGATCGCCCAGATCGGTAGTGCACCTTCGGGCGCCGTACACCCTCGCCAGATCGAGCCGCGCCGGCTGTCGCTCCAAGATGGTGATGTCTGTCGCGCCACGGCTCACAGCAACCTGCAAGAGCAACAGGCCAATAGGGCCGGCACCGAGGATAGCAATCCGATCGCCCATCCTGATCCCGGCACGTTCGATGCCGTGCACGACGCACGACAACGGCTCGACGAAGGCAGCCTCATCGTAGGCCAACGTGCCAACATCGAACACGGCCTTCTCTGGCGCGACAACGTACTCGGCCATGCCGCCCGGGCGCGTGACACCTACCGCTTGCCAATTTAGGCAGAAGTTCTGACGGTTATTGAGGCAGTTGAAGCAGTTGTCGCACGCAATGTTCGGCTCCACAGCAACGCGATCCCCGACCCGAAATCGCCTGACCCGTTCTCCAACGGCGATAACCTCACCAGCGAACTCATGGCCGGGGACGACAGGATACTCGCCAAGATACTCTCCGCGCAGGATGTGGACGTCGGTACCGCAGATGCCGCAAGCAGCGACCTTGACCAGAACCTCCTCGGGACCCGGAGCCGGCATTGGCACTTCTACAACACTGACGCTGTTAGGTTTGTGAATTGTGAGAGCTTTCATGGTGTGTTATTAACCTCGGAGTTGGCACATTGCAGGCTATCTGGTGCCTGTTCTACATAACGAGGCGTTCGTACAACGACTCGGGGCTCAAGTTCACGCAGACGTTCTCACGGCACATCACTGTCTGTGCGGCGGCAGCCATGCCGAGGCGCACAGCCTCCTCAGGTGAGAGGCCTTCGAGCAACCCATACGCGACGGCTGCGGTGAGCGCATCTCCGGCACCGCTGGGATCTACCACCTCTGCAGGGAACGCCGCGATGCGGCCGCTCTCCTCAGACGTCGCATAGCAGAGTCCTTCCGCGCCCAACATGATAGCAGCCAATCCCACCCCTTCCTGCACGAGGCTGCGCGCCGCGGCCCGGATCGCGCTATCGTCTCCCAGCGCCGTTCCCAGCAGGGCCTCTGCCTCGTCGCGTCCGGGGGTAATCGCTGCGATGGCTGGCAGGTAAGCACGCAACTTCCCTGCCAACAAGGCTGCAGTGGGATCCACGCATACTGGAACGTCGTACTGCCGCGTCAACCGGAACAGGGTCTTGAGCGCTCCCGGCGACGGATTGGCGTCAATACAGACAATATCCGCCTCGCGAACCAAGCGCCGCAAGCGGTTCAGGTGCCCTGGCGTAATCGCCTCGATGATGCCCATTGCGTCGAAAGCGACCTGCAACTCGCGCGCCTGGTTGTGGACGGCAACATAGGACGATGTCGGCTGGCTCTCCACGATGAGGCACCCTTCAGTCCCGATCCCCAGTTCACCAAGCCTGCCGAGAAGTGTCCTTCCCCACCAGTCATCGCCCACCGCCGTGATAAGTTGCACCTCGGCACCCAGGCGTGCCAGGTTCTCAGCAATGTTGCGGGCGACGCCTCCCCATCCCCAGCGAATCTCGCCGGGGTTGGAGCGTCCAACGGTCACCTCAGCAGTACGTGGACGAACCTTCAGGTCCAGCCCAGCCGCCCCAATGACCAGCACACGATGCTCATGATCACTCATCGACCCTCCCCCTTTGAATCACGGCTCGAGGTATCCCAAGATCCTTCAGGCGCTCTAGGGGCACGCCAGCGCCATCGCCGCAGGCCACCCACATCCCAGCGTCCAGGGCAAAACGTTCACCGACGATCGATCCCGTCGCTGCCCGTTCGATGACCACGAGGATCTCCTCGCCCCGAGTGCCGGCTGCTGTCTGGCGTGTGGCAGCCTGAATAGCCACATACCGAGACGCCGGATTGAGATACGGGAAACTGCAATCGCCCGATTGCACAGGCCGGAGGTCCAGAGGTAGGTAGCGTGACAAAACCTCAGCTGGTAGTGTAGCCCGAACGCTCTCAAGGACAACCGCGCCGGTTCTAACGAGACGACCTTCGGCGACGGCATAGGCCGGCACCACAGCCGTCAGCCCACTGCTGGGCAACGTCTCCTGAATATCCTGCAGGTCCCGTATCCACCGCACCACGTTTCGGCAATCCGAGGATCGCGCATCGTTATGCTCATAGCTCCAGTGGCGCTCGCTCTCCCCCAGCACGTGCTGTGCGTAGGCGAACGTCTCCACCATGCGATCTCTGGCCCCGAGCGTGAAGTGGATCACCCCCTCCACATAGACCGCGATGGCTTCATTGTAGTGTGCGACAGCAGCAACCTGAAGCTCCAGCCAATGAAGCGCTGTGCGAATCGCGTCCAGGCCCTCCTCCCATCGCCCAAGGCAACGGTAGGCCTCAGCCTGACACAGCAGCGCCAACGCCTGTCCATAGCGATCACGCAGGTGCTTGGCCTGACCAAACGCCCGCCCCGATATCGAGAGAGCGAGGTCAGGGCGACCTTCCCGCAACCGCTGCCTAGACGTCGTCAGAACATCGCGGGTGGGCTGGGCGACATCACGCACGTCGAGCAGGTGTGACAGCGAGAGCTCGTCGGGCAGCGATATCCAACGCATCAAAAAGACACCCTACGACACATCGGGGTGCAGCGGCAACTGCGGTGCGTCGTCCAAAGGTGTGGAAGAAACTCCCTCATCTCGAATCGCGTTCACCACGTGCAACAAGCTGTCTGCCTGCTGCAACAGCATCTGCTGGGCTGCTGGATTGCTCTCAGACATCGACTGAAGAACTTCGACGAAACTCGCAATCACCAGCTGAGGCGGTATCGTCAGTCCTGCAGAACGCAGCCGCTGCACCTCCTCGAGCATGCGATTGACGAATGCCACTTGCGCCTCGAACCTGGCGCTTTCCGCCAGCTGCTCATTTGCGGACTCGGCCTCCATCGTGTAACGGTCGATGCCCGTCTGCAGCTTGGCCTGCCAGAACTCGAGCCACTGACGTGATATAGCTGCCTCAGTCGGGCGAACCGTACCCAACTCGAGGCGTTCCACCATCACACCGTGCTTCCTGGCCTCAGCTTGCACAAGCCGCCCGACTTCGTCCTCCAGGTCGGGCATAAACCGGGGTACTGCCGCTGTCCGTGGAGGGCCTTCTTCACTTCCCAGCCAATACTGTGGATTGAGGAACTCGTCCAGGCGATAGTGCTCCAGCCGGTCACGCACCACCCGCTCCAGCACATCGCTAGCCATCGTCATAACCCAGTCCGAAACCCGGTTACTGCCGTCAAGCCCCCGCACCGCTTTCGCGGTCGCCACCCTCAGCACAGCGCCCTCATCGACGGCAAAAGGCGGTCCCGCCGGGCCTCCCACCTCGGTCGGCGCTCCCCCCACTGTCCTCAACGCTTCGCCCGTGCCGGCGGCATATCCGGAAGGTGCCACCCGGCAGACGATACTCGCCTGGCACGTTGCGGGAATGCCGTCACGCGTCATAAAGTCCACGACCACCGTCCGACGCTGCGGTCGCAGGTCAACGACATCCCACACCCGTTCGTAGGGCTCCAAGATATGAAGCCCAGCACCCAACACCCGGTGCAACACCCCCAGCCGGCTGGTTACAACTGCGTTGTGCAGATCTACGCTCAGTCTCGCGGGTCCTCCGACCTGGTGCGCGATGGGTGGCCCATCCAGATCCACACGCCCGGATTGCACCCGCAGAACTGGCGCGCCGGTCAGTGCCTCCCCACCGAAGACGAGCTGCGTCGTAAGATCGTTCGCGTCCTCTGGCGCCAGATCGTGCAGGGCTTGAAGGTACTGCTGCAAGGCTCTGAGGACATGCACGACTGAAGCAGCCAGCGCAAGGCCAAATCCGCCGACCAGGATGAAGAAGTTGATCTGGTCGGCCCGTGTGACGATGGCGTTCGGATCATTCCACAGGGCAAGCGGCAGCGAGGCAGCATACGCCAGGAAGAAAGCACCAACGATCAGCGGAATCAGCAGCTTTGTCAGGGTCAAAGCTCATCCTCCGGCTCAGCCAGATCACTGATCTGCTCATACAGGTTCTCGAGCGTGGGGAGTGCCGACTCAGGCAACATGTGCTGCACTTCAGGGTTCGCCGCCATCCGAATCAAACTGCTAAGCATCGTGTATGCAATGAAGTCGCGCTGCGCATCACTATCCGTCGCAACCAGGCGCCTGCTCGCCTCTTCTATCATCTCGGATAGGAGCTTCTCACGGGCCTCCTGCCTGATCTTGCTCTGCGCCAACGTCCGCTTCCGTTCGAGCTCCGCCTGCCAGTCCACGACCTTGGCCACAAACCGGGACTTCCAGGCCTCGACGCGTTGCTCAGTCACACCATGGCTCTGCGGCTCAATCGATCCGCTGATGCCCGCATCGTCAATGTCGAAACCCCGTGGCTCCAAAACCTTCCGGACCGCACGCAGCGCCAGACGGCTGATCGTTAGACGGGTCAACGAATCTCCCATATCAGCCGCCGCCTCCAATCCCAGCGCCGACTCAAGTCGCCGATGAGTTCTGAGAAGCTCGACGTGGGCATTGGCGCCGGCTGCCTGCTCTGCCTCCACGCCGCTAGCCACACCTCCATACAGCTGATCCAGGCTGTAGTAGGAGATGGCCTGTTCAAGCTTGTGTGCAGCGATCTTGGCAGGGAGATCCTCCCAGGGATGGGCCATATGGGCATCCACGAGACTGTGTCCTGCCGGATCTACCTCTTCGGCAAAGAGCGCCTGCAGTACATCACCTTGACTTCGGAAAGGCCATGGCTCGCCAAGCCGTATGTCGCGATTTCCACGATTCACCTTGAAGCGCGCCACGACTGAAGCACCCATCCCGATGCCGTCGCGCGTCAGGGTCGTGATACGCGTGCCCCGAGATTGGTCGCGCAGGTCAACGACCCGATAGGGCATCTCCGAACGCTGCAGTAACACAACGCCCGGCCCGGCGACACGGGCGATCTCGGACCCAGCTTTCAGCACGACAACGTTCTCCGGCTCCGTCATGAGATATCCCGGACCTGCCCCTGACCACGGGTTCCCCGCGATGCGCGTACGCACGTGCCCGTCTTCAACCACCCACGCACTCTTTGGACCACCGGATAGAAAACCGAGAACCATATCCATTGCCCACGAGGCTCGTCGCTCGACATTGTCGGGCAGGGGCACGACCCGTGGAGCCCAGATAGTGAGCAGCCAGAACGAAAACAGCATCGGAGCGACAAGCGATATGACGAAAAGGCCCAACCGACCATACAGCAGTCCCGGGGTCGTGACCGCAATGGCCAGAGCGAAAAGGGTGATAAGAACAATGAACCCCGCCGTAGGTGAGGCCATCATCCGCGTTCGCCAGAGGAACAAGGCTAGGCAGGAGAGAGGTAACAACAGGCTCAGGAGGATGATCATGCCTGGTGGCAGGTTCAGGATTCCCAGCCATAGGAGCCCGGGAAAAACCCAGAGTGAAGGCCCCCAGATCCACCAGATCACCTTTCCGGAGGTCGGATTGCCGGTCAGTTCCGGCGTGCGTCCCCGAAGGTAATGGCTCAGGGCAACCATCCCTCCCAGATAGAGCGCTAGCAACCCGATCCTTACGACAAGCACAATCGCGGCCTCCGATCCTACCCCTCCCGCTCACTGTAGCACACTTGGTTCGAAATGTGAAACGGTCGGGCGCGTCGAGGTCGTCATCTTGCTGCCGCTCGCAAAGGGGGGTAGAATGCTCGTTCGACGGCCGACGCGGACCTGTGCGTCACTGGGCACCCGGCGTCAGCCTGCCTGGCCACTATCCCATAGACGAAACCTGACAACCGAACATATGAGATACCATGATGCGCTACGTTACCTGTACGGGCTGGTCGATTATGAGAAGCGTCGTATCGACCGCTATTCGCCCCGGGAGTTCAAACTCGAACGTGTCTCCGAGCTGCTAAGCCGTCTGGGCAACCCTCACGAGACCTACCCCACGCTTCACATCGCGGGCACCAAGGGCAAAGGATCAGTCTCAAGTATCCTTGCCGGCACAGCCGAGGCGGGCGGGCTGCGCACAGGACTCTACACGTCACCACACCTGCACACCTACCGCGAGCGCATCCAGATCAACGGCAGCCCCATCTCACGTCGGAGTATGGCCGACCTGCTTACCGAGATGTTGCCGACGATCGAGAGCGTTCCCGGGCTTACAACCTTCGAGGTGACCACAGCGCTTGCCTTCCTCTACTTCCAGCGCGAAAACGTAGACTTGGCGGTTATGGAAGTAGGCCTGGGAGGACGGCTCGATGCAACGAATGTCGTGACCCCGGAGATCAGTGTGATCACCTCACTGAGCCTCGATCACACCTACTTGCTTGGGGACACATTAGCACAGATCGCCTTTGAAAAGGCGGGGATCGTCAAGCCTGGCATCTCAGTCGTGACAGCACCCCAGAAGGACGAGGCTCTCGAAGTGCTGGAAAGGATCGCTTCCGAGCGCTCCTCTCCTATCACGGTCGTTGGTCGAGATTGGCTGTGGACCCCGGTCGCGCGTTCTTTGGATGGACAGACGGTGCGAATCTGGCACAACGAGACACCGTCACCATTTGACGGCACCTACGATGTCAAACTTCTGGGCGACTTCCAGCAAGAGAACGCAGCAGTTGCGATCGCCACAGTTGCGCAGCTCCACGAGGACGGGCACGCCTGGGCAAACCCGCACGCCTTGCGGGAGAGCCTCAGTTCGGCAAAGTGGCCAGGACGGATGGAGGTGCTCAACCAGACGCCCCCGATCGTGATCGACTGCGCCCACAACCCCTACTCCGCGGAGACCCTGGCTAAGTCGCTCCAGGTATGGTTCCCGGGCGTCTCATGGGTCTTGATCTTCGGCTCTTCCAGCGACAAGGACATTAAGGGTATGCTCGAGGCGCTGCTGCCGATTAGCAGGCACGTCATCGCCACGCGCTCCTATCATCCCCGCGCAACGGCGCCTTCTACGCTTGCTGATCTGTGCGCTGACCTGGGGCACGGCGCAGAGATTGCTGTGAATCCCCGACGTGCCCTGGAGCAAGCATCCCACAGCCTGGAGCCGGGCTTTGGGATCGTGGCAACAGGCTCGATCTTCCTGGTGGCAGACGTGCGCGAAGCGTGGGCGCATCACACCAACCTCGATCTGCCCTTAGGGGATTGGGTCGATGAGCCTTGGGAGCCACACCCCTAATGGACTGGGACAGACTGCCTCTCGCGCCCGAAGAGTTATTCGGCATGGGTATGGATGTCTCACCCACGGAAGATGGGCCCTTTAAGGCTGTCATTCTGCCCCTTCGGGAGCTGGTCGTCTACCCTCAGATGGTCAGCCCCCTCTACGTCAAACGCGATCCATCGCTGCAGGCACTCACAACCGCGATGCAGGAGGACTGGCCGGTCGTGGTCATCGCGCAGCGTGACGACGGGCGTGAGACCTATCCTGGACCAGCCGATCTCTACACCGTCGGTACCGAGGTCGTCATCGCGCGCTCGATCCACATGCCCGATGGCACGACAAGTGCCATTGCGCAGGGCGCTGGACGCGTGAAGCTCACTGAGGTAGTGCAAGAGCATCCCTACCTCGTCGGTATCTTCGAGGGACTTCCCGATGTCACTGACGACACGGCACTGACCGAGGCCCTGACCAGGGCAATCCTGACGATGTTCGAGAAGGTCGTCCAACTCAACCATGCCTTGCCCGAAGAGGCGTACGTCTATGCCATGAACGTTAGAGGGCCGGGGCAACTTGCCGATGTTGTAGCCCAGATCATCACGCTCTCCACGGCAACTCGGCAGGAGCTTCTGGAGACTCAGGATGTGACCCAGCGCCTCAAGAGAATCAGCACGCTTCTGGCACGTGAACTCGACGTTCTTGAGCTGGAGGACCAGATCCACACCTCGGTCCAGGAGGAAGTTGACAAGACACAGCGAGAGTACTTCCTGCGTGAGCGTCTAAGAGCCATTCAACAGGAGCTTGGCGAGATCGATGGATTCTCCAGAGATATGGCCACGCTTCGCCGACGCCTGGAAGACGGTGAGTATCCAGACCACGTCACCAAGCGCGCAGAGGAGGAACTGAGGCGCCTTTCGATGATGCCATCGATGGCGCCCGAGGTTGGCATCCTGCGCACCTATCTAGAATGGCTGTTGGAACTCCCCTGGACCAAGATGACCGAGGACAACCTCGACATCGCCCACGCGGAGGAGGTACTCGAGTCACAGCACTTCGGCCTACCCAAGGCCAAGCAACGTATCCTCGAATACATCGCCGTCCGCAAGATGGCCCATACCCGGCGACAGAGCACAATCCTGTGTTTCGTTGGGCCCCCGGGCACAGGCAAGACATCGCTGGGACGCTCGATCGCCGGGGCCTTGGGACGCGAGTTCGTGCGGGTATCGCTCGGCGGCGTCCGTGACGAGGCCGAGATCCGGGGACATCGTCGAACCTATGTCGGCGCCCTGCCAGGACGGATCCTGCAAACGATGCGCCGTGCCGGAACGGTCAACCCTGTCTTTATGCTCGATGAGGTGGACAAGATCGGGACCGACTTCCGGGGTGACCCCTCATCGGCGCTCCTGGAAGTGCTTGATCCCGAGCAGAACTGGGCCTTCTCCGACCACTACCTGGAGATCGCCTATGATCTCTCACAGGTACTCTTCATCGCCACGGCTAATGTGCTCAGTACCATCCCTCCAGCACTTCAGGATCGGATGGAGGTCATCGAATTCCCTGGCTACACAGAGCTGGAGAAGATGGAGATCGCCAGACGGTACCTCATTCCCCGGCAAATCGAGCAAAACGGCCTTGCAGTGGCCCCACCCATGGTCCCGGCAGCGACCCTTCACAGGCTAATCCGTCAATACACCTACGAAGCAGGCGTCCGTAATCTCGAACGTGAGATCGGCAGCATCTGTCGCAAAGCCACGATGCGACTCGCAGCTGGGAAACCTCCAGTGCGTACCATCACCGTGCAGTCGCTGCAGCGCTATCTTGGCCCGCCCCGCTACCAGCAAGAGCACGCCGAAGTGGAGAATTTGGTCGGTCTGAGTATGGGGCTCGCTTGGACCCCCAACGGTGGGGATCTGCTGCCAGTTGAGGTAACCTTGACCCCCGGGAAGGGCAACCTGACACTGACCGGGCAACTGGGCGACGTGATGCAGGAGTCCGCGCGCGCTGCGCTCACGTACTTGCGCTCCCAAGCTGCTGTCTGGAGCATCCCAGCAGAGGCTTTTGAGAAGTGTGACATCCACATCCATTTCCCGGAAGGAAGCATTGCCAAGGATGGCCCCAGCGGTGGGATCACCATTGCAACGGCGCTCGTATCAGCGTTCACCGGCTACCCGGTCCGTCATGCCGTGGCGATGACTGGCGAGATCACCTTGCGCGGGCGCGTGCTGGCGGTCGGGGGACTCAAGGAGAAGCTGTTAGCGGCGCACCGTGCCGGCGTGCGCACTGTCATCCTGCCTGCACGCAACCGGAAGGACATCCAGGACGTGCCCAAGGAGATTCGCAAACAGCTGTCCCTCGTCTACGTCGAGACGATGGATGAAGTGCTCGCCGGAGCACTCATCCGCCCTACGGACGACGAGCTAGCCCCAGGAGACTCTGCCCCACAGACGGCTTGAGCCTCCCGGCAGTCTCTGGACTCACACGCACAACGAGGCGCACCCTGGGGTGCGCCTCGTTCCTGGAATCCGCAAGGTTCAGTAGGTAGGCTTGAGGACGCCGTAGTCCCCATCCTCCCGACGATAGACCACGCTCAACCGTCCATCCGTAGCATCCACATAGATGAAGAAGCGATGCCCTAGCAGCTCCATCTGCTCAATTGCCTCGTCGGCCAGGATAGAGCTAACTTCGAACTCTTTGACCCGCACGATATGAGGCGTCTCTTCCTCAATCTGCTCCATCTCCGCCTCTGCCGTGGGAGCTACAACTGGTTCAGCCACGGCTGGTCGTCTCCTCATCTGTTGGCGACCCTTATAGCGCTCGACCCGCCGGGACATTTTGTCCATCACTGCATCAACCGCCGCAAAGATATCGCCAGCCCGCTCCTCGGCACGCAGAATCGCTTTTGGGACGTATATGGTGATCTGCGCAACCATACGCCGCGTGCTATCACGGTTGTTGCTTTCGGACAGGTCCACTCGGATACTGTCAAGATTCGGCAGATACCGCTGCAGCTTGGAGACCTTGCCATCCACATAATCGCGCAGACGGTCTGTCAACTCCAGGTTTCGCGTGTAGATCTGCAGCATTTCCATACGTCAAACCTCCTCGTCACAGATATAGACTAGACGGCATGTGCCAACGTGAACGCACTTACCGTCCTTGCGCCCCGTGCTAGCAGGGCAACAGCACACGCATCGAGGGTCGCACCAGTTGTTGCCACATCATCGACCAGAGTTATGCGGAGGCCCGCCGGATCAATCGCATTCGTGCAGGCGAAAGCGTCCTTCACATTGCTCCAGCGCTCACGCGGTCCCAGCCTTGCCTGAGATGCCGTGGCCCTTATCCTGAACAGAAGCAGTTCCGCCAAGGGCAGGCCGACCAGAACAGCTAACTCACGCGCCAGGAGTTGGGACTGATTATAGCCGCGTTGCGCCTCGCGATCAACATGCAGGGGAACTGGCACCAACAAGTCAGCCGTGAGCTGGTGCACCTCCCAGGCCTCTGCCATACGCCCGGCGAGTGGACGCGCCACACCTTGTCCCCCACGATACTTTAGCGCATGGATGGCATCTCGGACTGCTTCCTCATAGACGAAAGCTGAGCGGATCGATGCCAGATGGAGGGGCGTTGTTCGACAACGAACGCATGCGCCTGGCCCATCCCAGGCAGCGCCGCATCGGGGACAGACGGGTCGATCGGCAAGGGGGATCTTCTGTGCACACGTGCTACACAACCACGTCTCCACCTGGCCACAGACCACGCACCTGGGTGGCAGGACCAAGTCCAGCAACACGCGGTAGAGATGTCGGACGAAGCGGGTGCCGCGTACCACGCGCCCCACCTCCTGATCAGGCCAGACTAGAACGAGCCGAAAACGCCAGAATCTCGGATCTGGATCAAAGCGGGTCCTAGCAGCACAATCAGGATAGTCGGGAATATGAAAAAGACCAGGGGGATCATCATCTTGACCGGCGCCTGGCGCGCTTTCTCCTCAGCCCGCTGGCGCCGCTTCATACGCATCGTATCCGATTGGATACGCATCACCTTCGCCATACTGACCCCCAGTTGGTCAGCTTGGATGATCGCAGCAGTAAAGCTGGTCACGTCGGGAACATCCATGCTTCCAGCCATATCACGCAGCGCCTCGCGCCGCAGCTTGCCCAACTGCATTTCCTGCACGGCTCGTGAGAAGGCCCGGCTCAGCTCATTATCCCACTTCTCTGCTACCTTCTGCATCGCTGCGTCGAAGCCGAGCCCTGCCTCGACACAAATCGTCAACAGGTCGAGCGCATCGGGCATGGCCTTGGTGATCTCATCCTGGCGTTTCTTGATCTTGGACCCGAGCCAAGTCCCTGGGAGGAGATAGCCCAAAACGAAGCCAACACCGATGATCAACAGCCGCTGCATGAACGGCATCACCGATGACAGCACGACCAAGGTCGCCAACACGCCCAGAACCAGGGCGCCTCCTATCCGGTACACCAAGAACTGTGCTGGCTTGAGCTTGTGCGATATGCCAGCTAACATCAGCTGGTGTCTGACTGTCTCGAGCGAGTTCTGAGGAGTGAACCGCTGGGCAATCTTTGCCAATGCCTCAAACATCGGGATCAGCACGCGCTGGCTGAAGGGCTGAGATAGTTCCAGCTCTTCGAGCGTCACCGACTGCCCCAGCGCTGCCAGTTCGTTGAGCCGGTCCTCAATACTCTGGGATGATCCGCGCCCCCTCAGGGCCGCAATAGTCAGGACCGCCGCGACTGCTACCAGTCCACCAACTATGAGTAGCGGTTCCATCATCCCTCCTCAGACCTCGATGTTCACGATCTTGCTGATCGAGATGTAGCCAATGACGATGAGCACCAACGAGATCCCCACCATCAACCATCCACATGGATCGGAAAACAGCGGTCCCATAAACTCGGGGTTGATCATATAGATCACCCCACCAAGCACAAAGGGAAGTCCCGTGATGAGGTAACCGGTATAGCGCCCCTGGGAAGTCAAGGTTCGGATCTCTCCCTTAATGCGGACGCGCTCACGGATTGTGAAGCTGATCGCATCCAGCACCTCAGCCAGATTTCCGCCGACTTCGCGCTGAACACTCATCGCCGTGATGATCAGGTCCATGTCCGCACTGGGCATACGTCGCATCAGGTTACCCATCGCAGTGTCGAAACTGACGCCGAGCTGCAGCTCGAGCACGACACGCCCGAATTCCGTCGAGATGGGCGCAGGCATCTCATTGGAGATCACCTCCAACGCCTGGACCGTGCTGTAACCTGCGCGGAGCGAGTTCACGATCAGGTTCAGTGCGTCGCCCAACTGCCCATTGAACTCCTTGAGCCGTTTGCTTTTACGTGCACCCAGGTAGATCCGCGGAATGAAGAAGCCGGCGATTACACCGATAGGGATGAGAACATAACGCCCCAGAACATAGAAAACCAGCCCTAGCAGCAAGGCCAACAGGAGCGTCGAAACAAGGAACTCACCAACCGTCCATTTGAGGTCGGCCTGGGCCAGCTGGGTTGCCAGATTCTGGGCAAAGCTACGCCCCTCGACGGCGCGGTCGACAGCCGCGCTGACGATGTTATCACGCCGGTCGGCCTTGCGCTCGGGCTCCGTTCGCTCAGCTCTGCGCGACTGGCGCCCGAGCCGCTCCTCGACCAGTGCATCGCCAGCCGGTTTTCGCACAAGAGCGACGATCAGCAGAATGACCCCGAAGAGCGCAATGCCCCCAGCTATAGCCAGGAATTCCATGATCAGTCACCTCTCCTACACCAGTCAGCTCGCTGCTACTGGGCGCAAAAGACCTGTCCCACTCAGGATCAGTACTTCAGCCGCTGGGCAACACCGAAAGTCGACGGCGGCAGGTGAATGCCAGCCTGCTCGATGCGGTCGATGAACTTTGGGCGAATCCCCGTCGGTCTCAAACGACCGATGACGCGTCCATCCTCGAACCCGCTCTGCTCAAACTTGAATATATCGGCGGTGGTGATCACGTCTCCCTCCATCCCCTGCACCTCTGTGATGGAGACGACACGCCGCGAACCGTCGCGCAGGCGCTCCAGCTGAACGATCATATCGATCGCCGCTGCAACCTGCTCGCGGATCGCCCGATGGGGAAGCTCCATACCCGCCATCAACACCATCGTCTCAAGTCGCGATAGTGAATCTCGGGTGTTGTTGGCGTGAATCGTCGTCATGCTACCCTCATGGCCCGTGTTCATCGCCTGAAGCATATCCAGGGCCTCACCACCACGGCACTCACCAACCACAATTCGATCCGGGCGCATCCGGAGTGCATTGATCACCAGATCGCGGATCGAGACCGCTCCCTTCCCCTCCACGTTGGGCGGGCGAGATTCCAGTGTGACAACGTGCTCCTGCCGTAGTTGCAGCTCCGCCGCATTCTCAATCGTGATGATGCGGACATCGGACGGAATGAAGCTCGATAGAACGTTAAGAAAGGTTGTCTTCCCCGTGCCAGTGCCGCCGGATACGATGACGTTGGTCGCCGCGACAACGGCGGCCCGCAAGAACTCGATAGACTCCTCAGTGACAGTTCCGAAGCGGATCAAATCCTCGACAGTCAGCGGCTTCTTGAAGAACTTGCGGATGGTGAGAACCGGTCCCTGCAACGAGATCGGCGGAATGACCGCATTGACCCGCGATCCGTCCTTGAGCCGAGCATCGACTGTCGGACTGCTTTCATCGATGCGCCGGCCCAACGGTGCTACGATGCGCTCGATGATGCGCATCAGGTGTTCATCCGACTCAAAGGCAACGTTGACCCGCTGAATGCGACCGGCCCGTTCTACAAATAGCTTCTTGGGACCGTTCACCATGATCTCGGAGATGGAGTCATCAGCCAACAGAGGTTCCAGAGGTCCCAGTCCCAGGATCTCAGCGACAATCACCTCAAACAGCGCATCCCGCTCACGACGCCCCAGGATGATGCTCTCCTCTTGAAGGATCTCATCGTACATAACCTTGATCGTCTGCCGCACCTCAGCCGTGCGGGACACATCCATCGCCGGGTCGAGCTCGGCTATCAGCCGATTCTGCACACGGTTCTTGAGATCCATGTAGGCGTCGCGGGCCTGAGGTACCGGACGGCGCTGTACCCCCTGCTCGGTAGGGCCGCCGTTTGCCAGGGATGCATCGGGCTTCGCGCCCGCTTCTGCCGGTTCAGCCGCTTTGCGATCAAGCCTACGCAAGAGAGACATAACTCACCTCATCACTGGCGCTCGACAGCGCTGTTCACAATAGACGTCCCAGCCCAGCACGACGCTGAGGCTCGGCAACAGCATCCTCAGCGACCTGCGCGTGGACTCGTTCGTGGACCCTCTCGGCCAGGGTCGTTATGGCCTGTCCCAAAGGCGTGCGTGCCCCTTTCACCATGATGGGCTCGCCCAGGTTTGCCGAGCGCAGAGCAGCACGCTCATCCATCGGCAGATGCGCGATTGCGGGCATCATAGCACGCTCAATCGCCTCGGGCTGGATCCCCATACGTTTATTGTCCACGCCATTGACAACCAGACCGACCTTGCCCAGGTCGACGTGCATCTTGCTACACAGGTCGACAAACATCCTGGCCCCGCGGATCTCGGGGATGATAGGCCGGGTGACCACCAGCAGTAGGTCACTCGAATCTATCGCCGTCAACAACACATCGTCAACCTGGTGCGCCGTATCTATCAACACATAGTCAAACTGCGGTTGCACGAAGTCGAGGATGGCTCGGAAAGGGCCACTTGCTCCGTGGCCGTCAGCCTCCCCATCGCGGAAGATATCCGCCTCTTCCGGGGATGCAGGTGCGCAGAGCACCTTCACGCCCGACGCATGGGTGACGACGATGGAATTGAGAAGGTTAGGGTCCAGATCCGCTGCATGGGGGGCAAGATCAGCGAGCGTACGTGAAGGCTGCAACTTCATAAAGATCGACACGTCACCAAACTGAAGGTTGCCGTCAACCAGGCACACCCTTGCCTCAGGTCCAAGAAGACTCTGCAGAGCCATAGCGAGGTTAACCGCGATCGTCGTGCAGCCGGTGCCTCCTTTGGGGCTGTAGACCGTCACGATCTTGGCCTCAGCGCCGTGTGCCGACTGGGCGCTGGCTGCGCCGGAGGCCGCGGCCGCGCTGGCAGGAAGAGGCCCCGTGCCCAACTTCTGCTTGAGCTTGTAAGCCCGATGGATCGCGTCCATCAACTCATCAGCCCCGGGCGGCTTGGTCAGGTAGTCACGCGCCCCGGCCATCATGGCCCGCCGCAGGTAGTCCGTCTCTCCCTGAACCGAGAGCATGATCACCTGCACCGTTGGGATGATCTCAATGACCTTCGCCGTCGCGGCGATGCCGTCCATGCCTGGCAGGTTGATGTCCATGAGGATGACATCGGGCATAGCGCGGGTCACGCCCGAAACCGCCTCCTCACCCGTCGCGACCATCGCCACGACCTCGACATCCGGGTCAAACGAGAGCAGCTTACGCAACTGCTCTCGTGTCTCCGTGATATCGTCGACGATCATTACCCGGATTCGATCAGCCATCACTCTCTCATCCTATTCCTCGGGCATGGGTGTTGGCTCGGGCAGGACCTCCAGAGGCGGATGGAGCGGTGCGGGTCCAACCGGGTCGTCGGGCATTTCGTTCGGCAGTTGGTACCTGTCAACAATGTACCTGAACCAGATCGGCTGGGTCTGCAAGACGGTACCAGTCACTCCTGCCGGGCGTAACACCAGATCTAGGTCTGCGCCCGTTTCGTACAGATACTTGAGAACAAGAGCATCTTCTCGGGTCACGAGCAGGGTTACCAGTTCAATCGTGCGCTCTTCCTCGACAGGAACGGGGGTTGGAGCGGCCGCCTGGGCCGCACCGATCCCGCCCAAGACACCCCCATCACCCTCTACTGCGGGCGCCGTTTCGGCCGGAACGCTGGTCACGTCAGCATCTTGCTCCCAGGTCCCCACGTGCCAGACCACTGCATCCTGAACCGTCATCTGTACCAGCAGAGCCGGGTCGACTGCAACTTCAGTCTCCAGCGGGTAAATCGCCGCCCACTGACCGTTGGGCAGAAGCTCGAACCGCCCAAACGGACTGGTCTGGGCAACAGCTTCCTCGCCCTCCGACTGTAGGTACGTGAACTGCTTGACGCCGTCATCGAGGAACTCGGTGTACACTGGAACCATAGCCAGCGCAGCCAAGACGTCGACTCGGTCACCAGGCTCAATGGCCCAGCCAACAGCGCCCTGAACATCGATGGGAATCGCGTAGGCCACCCGATCATCGGGTTCGAACAGAGCCGCAGCAGAGCCTGAGACGGAGAGCATCCCTCCAGGCCTCCCCACCATATCGGGCAGGACCGGCATCCCACGCGGGATCTCCATCCGAGCGAATTTCCCGTCGACCTCCTCGATCGAGGTGTAATACTCGTAGGGGAGATTCTCAGTCGGCCACGCCTGCAGCGCGATCGCATTGTCCTCGACGCTTATCTGCATGCCACGCGCGACATTCTGGATCGCGACCACGATGTCCACGGTCTCAACCGGGGCGACCGCAGGAGTGACATCGACCTCCTCGCTCGGCGTCTTCCCCGAGCGCTGCAGGTACAGATAGGCGGCGCCGGCCAGGGCAGCCAGGACAACCAGAATCAAAGCAAAGATAACTAGACCTCTGTTCCCGCGCATCAGGACCTCCTTATGACCAAGATGCTTCGGCGTAAGAACACTGAACTCAACTGACGGGTCACATCATCCCAAGGTCAGAAGCGATCGTGCCAGTGCATCTCATTATAACCTAATCTTAACGAATTTCTACTACCATTATTGCCGTCCGGCACCCTGAGATGGCACTATTTCGTCAGAGAACGGTATTACGAACATTGTAGCATAGCGGAAACTCGCTGCAACAAAGAAGCGTGACGAGAACGTTGCAGATTAGAGGCGGATTCTGGTGCTTGGCTGCCCTACCCTGAGTCAACGCCCGCCGCATCGCGGTGCGGCGGGAAACGGGCTCGGAAGACGTGGTGCTTGACGCGCCAACCCCTGCCGCTATAATCCCCGGACATGCTGCTGCGCGCGACACCATCCTTGCAGCGCAGCCTTGAGAGGAATCCTGCCTGTATGAAGAGCATTTTCGAGAGCCTTCGCAAGACCCGTAACAGCGTCTTCGGTCAGATCGTGAATCTGTTCGGGGCTGGCGAGATTGACGAGACGACGTGGGAGGATATCGAGTCACTGCTGATCCAGGGTGATGTCGGCGTCGAGACCACGCTCGCGCTGGTGGAACGGTTGCGACACAGAGTGGAAGCGGAGGGAATCTATCGCTCGCAGCAGCTTCAGCGCGTCCTGCGTGAGGAGATCCGGTCCCTCATGCCAGACCCTGGACCGCTCAACCTCGAGTGGCCCTTGGCTGTCATCCTTATCGTCGGGGTTAACGGCTCGGGCAAGACTACCAGCATCGGCAAGTTGGCCGCACATTACAAGGCTCAGGGCAAACGGGTGGTTCTCGCCGCAGCCGACACCTTCAGGGCGGCAGCAATGGACCAGTTGCAGATCTGGGGGACTCGCGTGGGTGTCCCGGTCATCAAGGGGCCTGAGGGCGGAGATCCCAGTGCCGTCGCCTTTGATGCGATGAAGCACGCGCAGGCGCACAGTGCCGATGTGCTCATCGTCGACACGGCCGGAAGGCTCCATACACAGCACAACCTCATGTCAGAACTCGAGAAGGTCCAGCGCGTCATCTCCAGACGCATCGCCTGGGCTCCCCACGAGACCTTTCTTGTGCTCGATGCGGCGACCGGCCAGAATGGCCTCATCCAGGCACAGCAATTCTTCGCAGCTGTCAAAGTAACCGGCATCATCCTGGCGAAACTCGACGGCAGCTCGCGAGGTGGCATGGTGCTATCAATCGGCCACCAGCTCCAACTGCCGGTCCGTTTCGTCGGAACAGGAGAGCACGTCGAAGATCTCGCTCCGTTCGACCCGGAGGCTTTCTGCGACGGACTGCTCGGCGACCAGTAGGACATATGGGATAGATCGGAGAGATAACACCAAGGCTATGAGTGAACTAAGAGATCGCTTCGAGGACCTGTCGGCCCGTGTGGAAGCCATCTGGAGGCGTCTTTGACTTGCCCGAACGAGTTCGGGAGCTTACAGAGCTAGAGGAGAAGAGCGCCAACCCGGATCTATGGAACAATCCTGATGGAGCTCGCCAACTCCTCCGGCGACTGGCAGCGCTGCAGGAGGATGTCGGCTACTGGACCAAGCTCCGGCAAGAGGTTCACGATGCCGCCGAGCTTGAGGCGCTGGATGAGGAGGAACTGGTAGTCGAGCTGACTGCTGAGGCGAAACGGCTCGAGGAATACCTGAACAAGGCAGAGTTCCGCCTGATGCTCTCTGGCGCATATGACCATGGCAATGCAATTCTGGCTATTCACGCTGGAGCCGGTGGCACAGACTCGCAGGACTGGGCCGATATGCTTCTGCGCATGGTCTTACGTTGGGTGGAGCGGCGTGGCTTCAAGTCCGAGATCCTCGATCTGATGGAAGGCGAAGGCGCTGGGATCAAGAGCGTCACCCTGGGCATCAGCGGCGCCTACGCCTATGGCTACCTTCGATCAGAGCGCGGCGTCCATCGCTTGGTGCGACTGTCGCCTTTTGATTCAGCCCACCGGCGCCACACGTCCTTCGCCCTTGTCGAGGTCTGGCCCGACATCGAGGCTGACGAGGAGATCACCATCGATCCCTCCGATCTGCAGATAGACACCTTCCGCGCCTCATCTGCTGGCGGACAGCACATGCAGAAGAATGAGACAGCCATTCGGATCACGCACGTCCCGACCGGCCTGGTCGTGACGTGTCAGAACGAGCGTTCGCAGAACCAGAACCGGGAAACGGCACTTCGCATTCTGAAGGCACGCCTGATCCAGATCCAGGAAGAAGAGCACCGTGAGCATCTCGCCACGCTCAAGGGAGAGCACGTTGACGCTGGATGGGGGAACCAGATTCGATCCTATGTCCTTCATCCCTACCAGATGGTCAAGGACCATCGGACCGACCACGAAACTGGCAATGTTCAGGCAGTCCTCGACGGCGATCTCGATGCGTTCATGGAAGCCTTCCTGCGCGAGCAGGTGGGCGATAAGTAACTGGGATGCAAGCGGTGTGGCACGCGACGACACCCTGTCTGCGCCCCATCGCCCTCACAACTGACTTCATACAGCGAAACACAGAGCGGAGGCAAAGATGACAGCGAAGCGAAAACCGGCACCGTCTGCGGGTGGCAGCAAGTCCTCAAGCAAGCCACCATCGCGTCCTGCGCCGTCAGACCGGATCCTCTCCTCGAAGATATCGTCCAGTTCCCCTGCACCCAAGCGGAAGACATCCCAGGGCTCGCCCAAACCGGCGTTTACGCCTCAACGCCCACAGGCGCCAGTTGCCCCGGTGCCGGTCAGCGCTAGCAGCGAGTTGGCCACCAGGTTGGCCGTCGTGCGCAGCAACTGGGAAAGGGTCGCGGGTGGTGTGGCTTTGGCCTCGCTCTTCGATGCTCTCGAACAGGTGACCGGCCAGCTCAACGGGGTAAGCCAGGCTCTCGCCAGTGTTCGGGCGCGGGGCTACCGGTTCGGTCGGGACTGGGAGACCCAGGTCGAGGCCATAAGTGACCGTTGGCCACAACAACATACACAGGCCGTTCGGCTTCTTGACAGCGAACGACGGGTTTTGCAGAGCGCAGCTCAAGACGTTGACAACCTCCTGCAGCGTGCTAGCCGCGACGCTGGCCTGGTCAGCACGGCAGAAAGCCGCATTGCCGTCCTGCAGAGCAACATCAGTGCCGCCGAGCGGCGTGTGCGCGACACATTTGACCAGACCCAACAGCAAGCCTACGCGCTGCAGCGCGAGATCGCCAAGGTGCAGTTCATGCTCGACGCCCTGGATGAGGCATCGTTTGATCTGCTCCCCGATGAACATGGTATCGCGGCGTGCGAGGCCACGTGGGTTAGCGACCAGGACGAGCCCGAAGGACGCCTCTTCGTGACCGATGCTCGCCTCATTTTTGAGCAGCGGCAGGAAGTGGCGAAAAAGAAAGTCCTGTTCATCACGACCGAGAAAGAGCTGATCCAGAAGAAACTCTGGGAATCCCCCATCGGTGCTGTCGAGGAACTCGAGGCAGAGGACAAGAAGTCGTTTCTCCGCCACCAGGAAATGCTCACGCTGCGGTTCAGCGAGCGCACCCGTGAGACCCCGGGCGATGTCACCCTGCAACTCAAGGGAGTGGACAATGAGTCGTGGCGCGTGCTGATCCGCAAGGCCAAGACTGGCCAGATCGACAGTGACCGTTACGGGGCCCCGGCTCCCGAGCAACAACTCGCCGCAACCATCGAGCAGGAAACCACCATGCCACCCAAGGAGCTCCCTACGGTCTGCCCGAACTGCGCCGCCCCATTGCCTCCCATCTTCAAAGGCATGAATCAGGTCGTCTGCGACTACTGCGGTACGACCGTCAACATCTAGGAAGGCTGAACAGGAAATCGGTCTAGCACGTGACTAAAAAGGGTACCAAGTGTTCGGAGCGTCGAACTGCCCTATGGCATAGCGATGCTCCGAGTTGGCACCCAAGGGAACTCCATGGACCTTCTACACGACGTCAGCGCCTATATCGAGCAGTACCAGCTCATCAGGTCCGGGGCGAGGATCATAGTGGGCGTGTCGGGAGGCCCTGACTCGGTCGCGTTGCTTCACCTTCTGCGGCACATCGCGCCTTCTCTGGGGCTCGAGCTCCACGTGGCGCACCTCCATCATGGAATCCGTGGTGCCGATGCAGATGCGGATCTTGAGTTCGTCGCCCACCTGGCGCGCGACGCAGGACTCCCCTTTGTTGCCGAGTCTGCCGACGTGCCGGCGCTGGCTTCAGAAGCTCGATTGGCGCTGGAAGAGACTGCCCGCCGGGTGCGCTATGCGTTCCTTGCACGGGCTGCCCAACAAGCCGGAGCGCAGCTCATCGCTGTTGGGCACAACGCAGATGACCAGGCCGAGACAGTGCTGATGCACCTACTACGGGGCGCAGGCCCCGCCGGACTGCGCGGCATGCTGCCCGCAACGCGACTGCGCGACTACCATCTCCTGCAAGAGGCCGCGGGACTTCCGCCAGAACTGACCATCATACGCCCGCTTCTCGCCTCCACCCGCGCCGAGATCGAAGCCTATTGCAGTGAGGAAGGTCTGACCACACGCCTCGACCGGTCGAACCTTGATACCACCTACTTCCGCAATCGCTTGCGCCACGAAGTCTTGCCCTATCTGGCCCAGATCAACCCGCGCATCTCGGAACGACTGAGAAACTTGGCCGAGGTGGTACGCGCAGACTACGGCTTGCTGCGCGAGTTTGTCAACGTTGCCCATGACACACTCCTCATCGCGGCCTACCCAGACGCGGTGGTCTATGATCTGCTACGCTGGCGCGAACAGCCCCTTGCGGTCCGGCGTGCCCTGATCCGGCGAGCGGCGTACGAACTACGCCGTTCGCTGCGGGACGTCGCCTTCGGACACGTAGAGCAGGCGGTCGATGTGGCCCAGAAGGGACAGACGGGTGCTCAGGCAACACTCCCCCGGGCACTCACCCTGACAGTGGGCTACACAACGTTGGTCATTGCCCATGCCGGCGCGCTGCACCTTCCTGTTGAACGCCCGTGGCTGCAGATCGAACAAGAGATCCCGGTCGCGGTCCCCGGTGTCACAGCATTGCCCGGCGGATGGATGCTCGACACCACCGAATGCACGGAATGGGATAGCCAACGGATAGAGACCAACCCCAATCCATTGGTCGCCTGGATCGACGGAGATGCGCTGGGCAGCCAGCTCCTGATCCGAACACGACGCAGGGGTGACCGGTTCCAGCCACAAGGCATGCATGGAGCCGAAGTGCGGCTGAGCGATTTCCTGACCAACACCAAGCTGCCGCGTCCCTGGCGCGACCACCTTCCGCTACTGGTCTCTGCCGATCGGTTGCTGTGGATAGTAGGGATGCGAGTGAGCCACGGGGCACGGGTGCGCCCCGCGACGACCCGTGTGATCCACCTCCGGGTGTTGGCCCCACGGGAGAATCCGGCGCGACGCGAGTGAGACCGGGCGTCAACACGATGCCGGAGAAAATCTGAGGAGCACGATGGCTACGGAGCCTGGTGAGGAACTGACCGAACGCGAACTTGAGATCACGGTACTTGTCACCGAAGGGTTGACGAACCGTGAAATCGCCGCGCGTCTGTTCATCAGTCACAACACCATCAAGGTGCACCTGCGCAATATCTTCACCAAGACTGGGGTAGCGTCGCGCACGGAGCTCTCGATGCTTGCGGTTCAGGAAGGATGGGTCGCGATCCCGGGCTTAGCCGAGACCGCTGTCCTACCATCACAAGAGGGATCGGTCGCGCCATCTCCATCAGGCGATCGCGTCCTCGATCAGAGCGCGGAGCTTCCACCAGAACCACCACCCTGGCCACTCCCACGCTGGATCGCACTGGCGCTCGGTCTGGCCCTGGTTCTGTTCGTGGCACTCTTACCCCAAAGTCGCCAAGTGCTCCCTACGGCTGCCGGCCCGGGCGTCGTCTTTGGTGCTGTCGACCCCGCAGCACGCCCCTCGGCACCCGTAGCAGATGATGGCTGGCAGGAGCGCACGCCGCTTCCCGTACGGCGCGCAGGTATGGGAACAGCAGGCATTGACGACCGCATCTACCTGATCGGTGGTATGACGGACGCGGGTTCAAGCGACCGTCTGGACGTTTACGACTCAGGGTCCGACGCTTGGCACACCGCAAGCCCGCGCCCCGTTGCGTTGGCCAACGTCGGCGCGGTTGCCATCGACGAGAGGATCCTCGTTCCCGGGGGATGCACGGACGACGGCAACTGGACCCCCAGCACAGCGACCCACCTCTACGACCCGGCAAGCGACACCTGGTCCGAAACCACCCCTCTTCCAACCCCACTCTGCGCCTATGCGTTGACAACCCACGGCGACCAGGCCTATCTGTTTGGTGGATGGGATGGATCTGCATACCGTCAGCTTGCCTACAGATATGATCCGGTGACTGCGGTCTGGGAGATCCTTCCTTCCCCGACACACGCGCGGGGATTTGGAGCTGCCGCAGGGTTAGAGGATCGCATCCTATACGTCGGGGGATTCCTCGATGATCGTGAGGTGGCCACCTGTGAGGCCTATCTCACCGCAGACGATCAATGGGAGAGCTGCCAGTCGATGCTCCAGCCGCGTGGCGGGCTCAGCCTCGTGACAATCGGGGGCAGAGCCTATGCCATTGGGGGCGGTTGGCACACACCATTGGGATTCAACGAGCGCTATACGCCAGGCCAGGATGCGTGGAGTGTCGTGGAATCGCCCATCGTGGGCGAGTGGCGAAACTTGGGCGCCATCGCCTCAGATACCTCTATCTATACCTTCGGCGGATGGGGAGAGACCGGTTTCCTGAATAGCACCTATGTTGTGGAGGTCATGCCCTGGCGCGTCTTCATCCCGGGAACGTTCCGCACGCCCTGATCGGGTCGTCAGGCTAGCTGGAGCCCGGGCTCGATGTCAAGATCCCATCCAGCACGCTCTCCCGCCTGATACCGAAAGTAGCCTGCAGCAGCAATCATCGCGGCGTTATCGGTACACAGAATTCGGCGTAGCGTATAGACTGGCACAGCCACCCCCACGCGCATCGCTTCGCGCAATGCAGTGTTCGCCGACACACCACCGGATAGCAGCACGGCGTTGACACCGAACTCTTTAGCCGCCCGTGCAGTCTTTTCCACGAGGACATCGACCACCGACATCTGAAACGCCGCAGCCATGTTGGCGTAGAAACCTTGTGGAACCGGTTCGGTGTACCGCTGTTGCACCCGCAACACCGCCGTCTTCAACCCACTGAAGCTGAAGTCATAGGTACCGGGCAACCACGCCCGTGGCAGATCGAAGACATGGGAATCGCCATTCTTCGCCGCTTGCTCGATCGCTGGGCCACCTGGGTAGCCCAACTTGAGCATACGCGCCACTTTGTCAAACGCCTCTCCCGCCGCATCATCCAGCGTGCCGCCCAGGCGCTCATACTGACCGTGGTCGTGGGCCAGGATAAGGTCCGTATGCCCACCAGAGACGATCAGCGCAATCAGCGGAAAACGCACCTTGCCGTTTGCGCTACCCTCGGCCCCCGTCTGCAACCAGTGAGCGTAGAGATGGCCTTCCAGGTGGTTGACCGGGATCAGTGGCAACCCCTTGGCAAGTGCTGCGCCCTTTGCGTAGTTGAGCCCGACCAGAAGCGAACCGGGAAGACCGGGACCGTAGGTCACGGCAATGGCGTCCAGATCGTCCCACCCAACGTAGGCCGCCGCCAGCGCCTCATCCACCGTCGGGATGATCGATTCGACGTGCATACGCGATGCCAGTTCAGGAAACACCCCACCATATTGTGCGTGGAGCTCCGCTTGAGAGGCCACAACGTTGGAGAGGATTGTCGTTCCATCCTCGATGACAGCAGCCGCGGTCTCATCGCACGACGTCTCGATCCCCAGAATGCGAACCGTCATTGCCCCATCTCCCTCTCCACAGACCATGCGGGCATCGGCACGACCAGGTCATAGTCCATCTGCGTCAGCGTATGAACCTCACCAGCGTCATCTATCCAGACCATGTCCTCGACGCGGCAGCCCATGCCGCGTTCTGGATAGTAGAGCCCGGGTTCAAACGCGAAAACATGGCCCGGCTCCAGAACCATGGTGTTCCCCGGACTATCGTGAAAGCCCGGGACCTCGTGAATGTCAAGACCGACCCCGTGCCCAACGCTGTGAACATAACCACTCTGAATCGCGGGATCGTCGGCAATTGTCGCGTGGCCACGCGCTTTGAAGAAATCGCACGTCATCCGCTGATACTCCCGGACTTCCTCCCCCGTGCGGAGGGCAGCCTTCACTGTTGTCAAGCACTCGTAGACGTCACGGTGCAGACGCGTAACGGCGTCTGGGGCATAGCCGAGGCAGAAGGTCCGCGTCAGATCGAAGAAATAGCCCCCACCCATCTGCCGGGGGAAGATGTCGAAGACGATCGACTCCCCCAAACGCATTGGCGCGTCAGCCGTACCCCGGCTATGCGGAATTCCCGCGTCACCACCGGTTGCAAAGATGAACCCTTCAGGGTCCTCCAGACCCTCCGCCGCGATCAGGCGTACGATCTGAGCATGGACTTGCCCGACAGTCAGCACACTACCATCCTGCCTGCGCAAGACCTCATCTTCTCCCACATCGTGAGACTGCAGAAAGGCCCGCGTCTGCCGCACAACGTTCGCAGTTCGTATCCCAACCTCGCGGATGACGGCGACCTCTTCGGCATCCTTTGTCGCCCTGGCGACACGGATGAGGTCTGGGTCCATTTCACCCACGATCTCGACATCAGGCGTTGCGGCATTCAGAGCCGTCAAAAACATATAGGCATACCCCTGATCCAGATAGCCGTAGCACCCCAGACGTCCCGTGATTCCCAGGTCAGCAAAAATCCGCTGGTAGTAGGCAACCGACGCGGCCAGTTCATCGCCACCATGCTGCTGCAGGAGTTCGCCGTACTCATACCGTGTCGTCAGCAACACCGGGTATCCTGCCTGCGCGGCTGAGGCACGGTCCATCGGCCCCACGATGAGCGTCGGTATCTCACCACGCTTCTTGATCAGCACCGCACGGGTCATATGGGCGCCGTTAAGCAGGTAGACCAACGGAGGATTTCCCAGGACTTTTCCGCTGACGAGGATGGCATCGAGGTTCCGAGCAGTCATCAGTGCATCGAGATCGCGCTTCATTGGGTACACCTTTCGGAGCGATGGACGGCTGCAGGACTCCAATTCGCAGCTTGATATCATTGTGCCACAGGCGATGGAAAACGCAACGCTAGATGCGCGTTGTCGTTTGCCCCTTTTCCAAGTATACTGAGCCGCACAGGAGATTCTATGCTTAAACCACTCGTCGCGATCGTGGGACGCCCCAATGTAGGCAAGTCCACACTTTTCAACCGTATCATCGGAGAACGCAGAGCTGTCGTGAGCGATATCGCCGGCACCACGCGGGACCGGATTATCGCTGACGCCGAATGGAACGGCCACACGTTTCAGGTCATCGACACCGGCGGCATCGAGATCCTTCCGTCAACGGTGGAGAGTGGGCGTGCACCACTCGGTAAGGAGCCCCTCCTCCTCGACTCCGAAGACTTCATTCCACTGATCCGGGCACAGGCCCAGACCGCGATTGAGGATGCGGATCTCGTAATCTTCCTCACAGATGCTGAGGCAGGCATCACTGCTGCCGATCGTGAGGTCGCCGATCTCCTTCGTAAGTCGAAGAAGCCGGTCTTCCTGGTCGCCAACAAGGCTGAGAGCCACACGCGCGAACAGAATGCACTGGAGTTCTATGAGCTCGGTATTGGGGACGTCTACGCCGTGTCGGCCATCCACGGCAGCGGCATCGGCGACCTCCTGGATCTCATCGTCGAGCAGCTTCCCTGGATCGAGGAAGATGAACAGCCCGATGACGACGCCATCCACATCGCCATCATTGGCCGACCCAACGTGGGCAAATCCTCGCTGCTGAACCGCTTGCTGGGCCACGAGCGTGCCATTGTGAGTCCTGTCGCTGGCACCACCCGTGATGCTGTCGATACGGCGATGGAGTACGAGGGCCAACGGTATGTCCTGGTGGATACGGCTGGGATCCGCCGGCGCGGGAAGGTCGAAACCGGCGTCGAGAAATGGAGCGTGCTGCGAACAGCACGCGCGCTACAGCGAACCGACCTGGCACTCTTGCTCATCGACGCTACCGAAGGAATCACAGCCCAGGACACCCATGTTGCAGGAATGACACTTGATGAGGGCGTAAGCGTTGTCGTCCTGGTCAACAAATGGGATGCGATCGATTCGGAGTTACGTGAACGGCGTGCTGATATCGAGGAGCACGTCCGTGAGGAGCTGAAGTTTCTGAGCTATGTTCCCGTGCTCTTTGTCTCGGCATTGACCGGTCTGGGGGTGCATCAGGTCCTGCCGATTGCCCAACAGATCGTCGAGGCGCGATATCAGCAGCTTCCCTCCGCCCTA
Organism: Anaerolineae bacterium; assembly: GCA_034676785.1. Classification (GTDB taxonomy): domain Bacteria; phylum Chloroflexota; class Anaerolineae; order B4-G1; family SLSP01; genus PWVB01. The sequence continues at coordinate 36,842 of JAXDDP010000157.1, forward strand.
CTCAACGACCTGATCCAAAGAGCAACGATCGAGCACGCGCCACCCAGCAAGAGCGGCCGTCGCCTGCGCATCTTCTCGGTTACACAGACCCGTGTAGCCCCACCTCACCTCGTCTTTTCAGTCGATGATCCCAAGCTGGTCCATTTCTCCTATCAGCGCTACCTTGAGAATCGCATCCGCGAGGCGTACCCCTTCCCTGGGACTCCAATCCAGATGACCTTCCGCGGGAACAAGCCAGACCGGAAAACAAAACGCTAGGTGGTGCCCCGTGCGATCAGAGCTCAGGGTCGAGGTCAGCAGACTGGGCAACAGATTCTTGGCCGTCACCAGACGTCAAGATGGCCAGGAGATACTGAGCAATGAGTTCCGCCTCGATCTCTCTGATCCATCCGAGCACCTGCCGCTGTGGGTATCTGGCTGGGATAGGCCGGGCCAGGGGCGAGACTCGCAACGCGATAGTCGAACCAGAGCCCGGCATCAAGCAATAGCCGCAGGCCGTAGCCTCTACCGGCATCTCTTTGGGAACGGAAAAGGGCTACGGGCTTACCTTGCACAGCTACCGCCTGGTGAGCCCTGTCAGGTCACGCTTTCCATCGGTCGCGAGGCTTATCCCCTCTGGAGACTCCCCTGGGAAACCCTCCACGATGGGAAAGGGTTCCTGGGCCTGGACGGACTCTTCCCTATCAGTCGCCGTCCCGCCGACCTACGCACCCTCACGCCTCAGCCCGGCGCATCTCCGCTGAGGGTGCTTGCTGTCATCGCCAACCCCGAAGACCAAGTGCGCTATGACACCGCGCTGGTGTCGGGCGTGCTGCTGGAGTCGCTTGATCTGCTCATCGGTCAAGGATTAGCCAAGCTTGAAATCCTCACCGAACCCACATCTGCTGCGCTACTGGCTGCCGTACGTGAGAAGGTCTATCATGCGATCCACTTCATTGGGCACGGTGTCTACCACCTCACCGAAAGCCGGGGCTTTCTGTGCCTCGAGGATGATGTCGGCAAGACCGAGCTGCTGAGTGGCGCCCAACTCCCTCGGTTCCTTGAGAGCTGGTCTCCGCGACTCTTCCTGCTTTCAGCCTGTCCGACGGCTCAAGTAGGCGCATCCGACGCCTTCACGGGTGTGGCCGATGAACTACTCCACCACGAAGTCCCGGCGGTCATTGCAGCTGCGGCCCATCTGGAGCCCGCGGCGGCAGTTGCCTACTATAGGGCGCTCTATTCGGAGCTTGCCGCTGGCGCACCGCTCATAGACAGCATCCAAAAAGGCCGGCTTGCACTTCAAGAAATCGAAGACGCCGCGCCCCGGGATTATCAGACACTTACCTGGGCTATGCCGACCCTGTATCTTCGAGCACCTGACATGAGGCTCATACAGGCTGAAACGGCATTGGCGGCCGAGGAATCGCTCAGGGCATCACCCCCGACCGCATTCGCAGGAGATCACCCAGCATTTGGGGACGCGATCGGACGGAAGCAGGAGCTCCAGACGATTCGCAAGGCGCTCAAAGAGGGTGACCGTATCTTCTACATCTGGGGTCACGAGGGCATCGGCAAGCGCCACCTTGTCTCGCAGCTCCTGGCGCGCTGGCAGTCCAGACCAAGTGCAGTCCTCAGGGTGAATTGTCGTAACGTGGAAGAGCCACTTGCCGTCTTGGGGGAGATCGCCGATTTCTGGCGTGGCGCCTCGTCTGATGGGGATCGCGAAGCGCCCAGGATACTGCTCGATCTGCGCCTCGATCCGTATGAGCGCGCCCGCACCGCTATGCAACAACTGGCCGACAAACGGTATATGATCGTTCTGGACGACATTGATGCGTGGTTCGATGATAGTGGTGACTCTCCGCACGACACCATCGCCGATGCCACCGTTCGGAGCATTCTGCTTGGCCTTATGAGCGTGCCGAGCCGCTCTGTCTTCCTGATCACGGGAAGTCGAGCTTGGGTGGACCTTGCCGCGGCCAATTCGGAAAACCTACGGCAGATTCACATTCCCCTCCTGCCGCTTGAGCCAACGATCCGGCTGATGCATCAGTGGCCGGAGCTACGTGGCCTCTCTGGCGACCAGAAGGAGCTGGCTCACTGGCATCTGGGCGGCCACCCAAAGGCTTTGCAGCTCCTCGCTGGCTGGATGCGTTACGGAGGCAATCTGGAAGCACTCCTCGCGGATCCACCTGTTTCCAATCGAGCGACACAAGCGTGGATCTCATACCTTGCAACCGACATCCTCGCACATCTTGATCCCGGAGCATTTGACGTGCTGCGATCGCTGGCGATCCTCACGAAACCCTTCACGGCGGCTACAATGGCAAAGCTAACGCCCGTGACATCTGAGCATGCCGCGATTCTTGTCGCGGACTGGCAACGCCTCGGGCTGATCGACGATGCCAAGACAGATGAGCCAGGACTCTTGAGCGTCCAGCCTGAAGTCCGCCGCATCATCCTGGCACGGCTCTCCGCCGACGAGACCAGTGCGCTCCATCGGCAGGCAGCGGCCTACTACGGTGCGCCGTTGGTCGATGCAGCTCGCCGACAGATCCTGGCTCGCAATATCACGGCCTGGTCTCAGGAGCGGGTCGAATGGCTCGCCAGCGATACGAATGGCGTTCTTGGCATCTGGCTGCGCCAACCGCCGGACGATCACAGAGTGACCGATGTATTGGGGTGCGCGCTAGCGTGGCAGCACCACCTCATGCTTGCTGGCGCGCTATCTGCCGCGTCTCACATCGTCCAGACGATCACGCCCGAACTCAATCGTCGCGGTCAGCGAGAACTTTCGCGCAAGCTCATCCAGCAGACCACCGAAACGCACGAAGGCTTCCACGTGTTGCCTGAGGCGAACGCATCCGTGGCTCCGGGCCTGGATACCGGCGACCTCACCACCACGGCTCGGGCCTACGAGCGTGCCTACAAAGCCTTGGATCCAAAGAAGGATCGACGCCAGCGTGCGCACTTGCTCGTCCAGCTAGCTGACGTGAACCGGCAGCTTGGGCGGCGCCAGGCAGTCGTCCAGTGCCTGCGCACTGCGACCGAGACATTGCGTCAAGAACGCGACACCAAAGGCGAAGCTGAGAGTCTCTACAGGCTGGCCAGGGCGTATCGCGAGCTTCCCGATCACAAACGTGCCCTCGTATCGAGCCAGGCAGCACGCGAACTCTTCGAATCGCTCACCCTGCCGCACGGTCTCGCAGCGGTTGAGCGCGAGCAGGGACTGATCTTGCGCGAGTTAGGATTCCCTGACCAGGCGCTGGAGCGTTTTGCCTCCAGCTTGCGTCTCTGTCGCGATCTTGACGATCGCTCCGGCGTCGTCGCAAACCTGATGGACATCGGGTTGCTCCTTGAGCGACTCGGCAAGACTGAGATGGCCATCCAGGTGATCGAGGAGGCACTCGATCACTGCGACTATCTGCACGACCCCGACCACGCTGAGGTTTTATCACTGCTTGAGCGGCTCTATGGTCGGCAACAGCGCCTCAATGAAGCGATGGCGCGGTACCGGACAGCGAGACGCAGCGCTGAGGCGCAGTCCTAGCTATCCACTCAGGGTGATGCCTGCGCATCGACCGTGGTGAGCAGTGCACGATCCTCCGGAACTCGCTCATCGCCAACGTAAAGCGCGGACCGCGATCCATCCCTCGCGTCATACAGCCCGATGTAGAGCTCGTAGGTACCCGAGGGCGCGCCAGGGCCAAGCCTGAGGATGTGCTCGTCGGCGATTATCTCTCCGGCGAGCCAGGTCATCGTCGGAGCACGGCCTTGAGCAGGCCCACTGTCAGACTGTCCCCATACACGACCGTCCGGGCCTACAGCGTGAACAAAGACCGTATAGTCGCGGGGAGCGTCACCTGACGCACGCCAATAGAGCGTGACGCTTAGCACATCACCGGGTCCAAGTGACACCGGCGAGATGTCAGCACCCAGGAGACTGCCAATGCGGGCGGCAGTCAATCTGGCGGAAATCCCGGGTTGGTGCGAGAGCGTATAGCTCCGGGGTCGCTGCACGATGGTCAGCCCTCCCAGCACAACCGTCTCGCCCAACGTCGAGGGGGCCATAGGGTCACCGCCAGACGGCGTGACTGAAAGCCAGCACGTTTCCTCTAGGGCCGCTGTCGCGATCGCCGGGCTCAGGCGTGGTGCAAAGCGCAGAACATAGCGGACCCCGACCGTCCAGAGGGCGGGCCTCCCGACTGGCAACGACAAGGTGCCCCCATCACGGCTCACACCGTTACACACGAGGTCCCAGTGCAGGCCCTCCGGCGGTTCACCTTCCAGACGTTCAACACCCAGGCTGAAGGGGAGCTGTTGACCAGCCAGCACGCGCATTGTGCCGAGCTCAGTCGCCACGACCCGCAGACCTGGCCAGCTGCTGTCGGCGGGCAGGTCCAGAGACAGCTCGGCACCATGGTCACGCGCCGAACCCACATCTACAGTACCGAGGTCCAGCTCGGTGCCGGCGAAGGTACCGTCGGCTCGTCCAATGCCCAGGATCCCCTGTGGGCCGCTTACACGCAACACAAGGCGGTACACTCCGGGTGGAAGGTGTTGCGGTAGGACGATGTAGGCTTCCGCATCGATGGTCATCCCCACAGGCCAATCCGGCGCGGCCCATCCCCAGTTGTTGAGCAACCTGCGCCCACCTTCCGCCCAGATGACCTCATCTCCATCGCCGTCACTGCGTAGAGCCAGGTAGACTTCCACCTCTTCTTGGGGCACCTGAGCCCGCCAGCGCAGCCTCAGGGTTACCGGATCCGGAGGTCGCGTCGGGCCATCCCAGGTCGCTGCCAGAAGGTCCAGACCGCCGCCGAAACGGGCGAGGTAAGGCAGACCCTGCGGGAGATCGGCCAGAACCCTGCACCTTTCAGCCTCCCAGCCGAGGATCGGACCATCAGCCTCACAGATAAGACTACCGGCCTCGACAGCTTCATCGCGCGCGTGTCTGAGCTGTGCCTCTGTAAGCGGATGGCATTGTGGAGCGTGGATCCAGTAGAAGCTATCCCCGGTTGTCCGTTGTGCGAGCCATGCCCGCAGCGTGACCGGGTCTGTGGCTGGCGCCACAGCATCGGCAGGAAGGCCCGGAAGTGGACCCGGCGCGACGAGCGGACCCAGCGACGTCGTCGTCTGCACGCGGCCATAGACTTGGGACTGCGCTCTTCCCGCAGCCTGGAGTTCGGCCAGAAGCGCATACGACCCGGGCGGAGAGCCCTCACCACTGATGAGGAAGTCTGTGCACCCCAGAAGGCTCTTTTCCCAGGGGATGGTGCTTCCCGTGAACAGGCCGGCTGTACCCGGGACATTGCTGGTCATCACCGACGCGCCTCCGGCGTGCTGGCTCAGCCAACGAGCCGCCAGCCCCGATGCCTCGCCCCAGCCCAGAGGCACTACGTGCTGGGCAACCCATGGTCCCCCAAGGATTGGATCCGCGTACTGCAGCGGAAGCAACGCCACAGACGCCCACGGAAGCGCCAAGCTGACCAGCCCGGCAAACCGCGCCGCTCGGCTCCGATGCGACCAGGCCGTGACGGCCACAACTGTGAGGAGCGGGATGAGAGTCAACACATACCGGTCAAACTTCTTCCCTGCAGCCGAAATGCCAACCAGAGTGCTGAGAGCGGGCAATAGGATCCACGCCAGATAACGGAAACGGATGGCGCATTTGTCGCGACGCTGCCAAATCCAGGAGAGCAGGCCAATCAGCACCGGCGGCGTTAGCCGGAAGAACAACACGGTCGGGTAGAACCACACCCCCGGATCGGTGCCCGTTTCGCCAGCAAAGAAGACGGGACGAAGGCCAATACCCTCGTGATAGGTCACGGCTCCGATGAGCAAGTCGAACGCCTCTCGGGGTGCAAACCACATCGGTGGATACAACAGCACCAGGAAAGTCGTCGTCAGCAGCCCTAACACGACGACGCGAGCGACTCGCACGCGGATTGGGCCCTTCCACCAGAGGAAAATGGCCAATGCCAGCCCTGGTGCTGCCAAAAGACCCAGCGTCTTGGTCAGGCCCGCCAGCGCCAGGAAGGCCGCGGTTGCCACGATGCTTGGCAGCCATGCACGAGTTGCGTTGCCTGTTGTCCGGCGGCGAACCGGCAGGGCAAAGACCACAGCAAGAAGCACAAAGGTTGCCTGAAGCCCATCCGTGTGCAGCAGCCCTGAATGGCCGGCGACAAAGGGATCGAGAGCCAGGCACAAAGCTGCCAGCCTCGCAACCTGACCACCGATCCGGCGTTTGGCGACGCAAAAGGCGAGAGTTAACCCCGCCGACGTCACAAGCGCGACAAGCGTTCGGCCCGCAGGCAGGAAGGCAACCAGGTGGGGAAAGGCAGCCCCATTCTCAGGCGCAAGCGAAGCAATGCGGCCGATCCAGTCACGCTGCACTGCAGCTTCAGCTGGGCTGATCCGCTCCGTGATCCAGATGCCCAGCGCGCCCAGAGCCATCGTCGTCATCCCGGGGTGGCCTGTCTGAGGGACAGCTGACAGATCACCGGTCTCGACGGCCGTGAGCAACTGATGACTGCGCAGAACCCAGATCGGCTCGTCCGGCGTGACATAGAGGCCCAGCGGGATCAGACGGACGATAACCGCAACAGCGAAGATCGCGGCGCCCAGAGCGATCGATCCGGTCCGGCGTGGCCGCCGTTTCACACTATTCCTCGATTCGGATGGCGTAGACCGGTTTGTCCTGGACCTCGTAGTAGGTTCGGGCCTGAAGCTCGCCGAGCAAGCCCATCACCAGGAACTGTGCGCCGAGAATCATGAGCAGAATCGCCAGGGAGAGCAGCGGACGGTTGCCGATGTCAGCACCGGTGAAGATCTTGAACAACGCAAGGTACAGCGCCACCAGGAAGCCAATGCCACCGCTGGCCAAACCAGCCAGCCCAAAGAGTTGCATCGGGCGGCCCATATAGCTCAACAGAAAGGAGACCGTCACCAGGTCCAGGATGACGCGCACCGTCTTGGAGAGGTTGTACTTCGACTTACCGAATGTGCGCGGACGATCATTAACCGGGACCTCAGCCACTCGCACACCCAGCCCTGAGGCAAGCGCCGGGATAAAGCGGTGAAGCTCGCCATAGAGGTTCACGTGCTTCGCAACATCGCGATGGTAGATCTTCAACGAGCAGCCGTAGTCGTGAAGCTTGACTCCCGTCGACCGGCCAATGATCCGATTTGCCAGTATCGATGGCAATCGTCGAGACAGGAATGGCTCCTTGCGCTCCTGCCTCCAACCACTCACGATATCGTAGTCGCCCTCTTCTGCCAGACTCAGCATCTTTGCGATGTCGGCCGGATCGTTCTGTCCGTCGGCATCCATCGTGATGACATACCGGCCCCGCGACAGGTCAAAGCCAGCGGCAAACGCAGCGGTCTGTCCAAAGTTACGCCTGAACCGAACAATGCGGAGATGCGGCTCATCGGACTTGAGGCTGCGCAGTATCGCCACGCTGTCGTCAGAGCTACCATCGTCCACAGCAACGATCTCGTAGGGCCTTCCCAGAGCTTTCAGCGCAGCAGACAACTCCGGGATGAAGAGCTGCAGGTTTCCGGCCTCGTTGTAGATCGGAAGCACGATCGAGATGTCGAGTTCAGGTGCTCCCACATGTTTGAGCGACATAGGTGGTTCCTCCTCCAGATCGCAACGGCCCTGACCACAGGCCGGATGCAGTTCGCTCTTGTTCTACCACGAAGGCCCGATTCCTCAACCTGTCACAACCCCTGAGCCCTGCTTCTCAGCCGCCTTGACAGTCCCCCCTTCCACGTTATAATGCAGCCGATCTGAAGATATGGTACTGCGGCGGGCCTGGTCCAAGGGGCCGTCTGGAATGATGAGGAGGATCGATTATGGCTAAGAAGGGCACACGTGTTCTCGTCAAGATGAAGAGCACCGAGAGCGGGCATATGTACTACACGCAGAAGAACCGCCGTAATGACACACAGCGACTCGAGTTGCGTCGGTACGATCCGTTCGTGCGCAAGCATGTCATTTACCGCGAGACCAAGTAACTCCTGAGACCTCTCTGATCGCACGAAGCGCAACCATTTGACCCGGTGCTTATTCCTGAGCACCGGGTTTGCTTTTCATGGTGGTATTATATAGACGATATGTGTATACTATATATTGCATATTGTCACTGGGCGTAGCGCCCTCCTGGAAAGGAGCACGATATCACCATGAGCAAGAACAAGATCAGGCAACGTACACGGCGACGTCAGGGCATCAGCTTACCTACAATGCTCATCGCGGCAGGCCTCCTCGCCTTTGGCCTGCTCGTCTACGAAGCCGCGCGCCCTCGACCTGGAAGGGCCATAGCCGACATGGGCAACGACCATATCGCCTACCCACAGACGGCGACCTACAACTCAACACCGCCGACGTCGGGGCCGCACTACGAGTCGCTCGCCCGATGGGGAATTCACAACAGTCCCATTCCCAACGAGCTGCAGGTGCACAACCTCGAGGATGGAGGCGTCATGGTCCAGTACAACTGCCCTGACGGCTGTCCAGAAGTCATCGCTGAGCTCAGCCGTATCGTTGAGGCATACGACAGGTTCGTGATCCTGGCACCCTATCCGCAGATGGATGCCCGCATTGCACTAACAGCCTGGCAGCGGATTGATCTTCTCGATGAGGTAGATGGGCCGCGCATCGTGGAATTCATCGACACCTATATCGGTATCGATCACCACCGCTGACCGGGCATTATCAGGAGAAGTGTCAGGGAACACATCAGCCCTGTCTTTGGTTGCATTCTGGCGGTTCCCGGATAGACTGGGCCCATATCCCGAGGGAATTCGCATGGCGGGGCGCAGTAACGTGCGCCCCGCCTTGCTTGAGGTAGTCGATGAAGCGACTCTCCCAGCTATTCCGACTTGACGCGTCGATTTGGTCCACAAGCCTGATCTTCCTGGCCGCATCGTCCTTCATGCAGCGGTTCGGGCAAGGACTCCTTGACGCTGCCACCACCAACTTCTTCGTCGAAGCCCAGGGGCTCAGTGGTGACCAGGTCCTGTGGCTGGAGGGCATCCGCGAGATCCCTGGCCTGATCCTGATCTTCATCGCCGCTCTGACGATGCGCCTACCTCTCTCCTACCGTACGGCCGCGTCACTTGTACTTGCCGGAATCGGCTATGGGCTCTATGCCGCCGTCCATTCCTACACTGGGCTCTTGGTCGTCGCCGTTCTTGCCAGTCTGGGTCTGCATATGTGGATGCCGCTCAACTCCTCGCTCGCGCTGTCGCTCAGCCCCAAAGGCAAGACCGGTAGCGTGATGGGAACGCTAAACGGCATCGGCTCCCTGGCCGCGATCGTGGGCATGGGCGCGCTGGCCCTCATTTCGGCAGTCGCCGTGCAGACACCGCTGTCAGCCTACTTCATCGTGGGTGCGGTCCTGTTCGTGATCGCGGGACTTCTCATCCTCCGCGTACCGCCTTCAGCCGGTGCCACGGACGAGGCGCCTCCCCGTATGTTGCTCAAGGGACGTTACTGGCTCTACTACGTCCTGACTTTCTTGCAGGGATCGCGCAAGCAGGTGCTCAACACGTTCGGCACGCTGGTGCTTGTGCAGACCTATGGACTGCAAGTTCAACAGATCAGTCTGATCCTTACGATTAGCAGCGTGATCAACCTGATCGGGTCACCCTATCTGGGTCGTCTGCTCGACCGCTACGGTGAGCGCGTGGTGCTCACCACGAGTTACGCCCTGCTGGCCTTGGGTTGCATCGGCTTCGCCATCAGCAGCAACATCGCTTTCATCACGGTGTTGTTGCTCATCATCAAGCTCCTCGTGATCCTCGAGATCGGATTGGACACCTACGTCTATCGCTTCGCGCCGCCTGAAGAGCTGACGCCGACCCTCAGTGCGGGCATCAGCATCAACCACGTAACCTCGGTCGCCATGCCCCTATTAGCAGGCGTGCTCTTGCCTGTGATAGGCTATCCGGGGATCTTCCTTGGTACGGCGGGCCTCATCCTGCTGTCGATTCCCTTTGCGTTGGGTATGCAAGCGCCACCACAGCCCGCTTCGCAGACGGCAGTGGCGACCGGGGACTAGATAGCACAGGTCAGGTCACGACTATGATCAACGCCAACTACATCGTGGGAAACTACGACATCGCTTTCGTGGTGCTCGACACACTCCGTTACGATGTCGCGCGCGACGCCCTCCGATCTGGTCGGACACCCAACCTCGCGGCAGTCCTGCCCAATGGCCAATGGGAGATGCGGCACACGCCGGGCAACTTCACCTACGCTGCGCATCAAGCCTTCTTCGCCGGATACCTGCCCACGCCAGCCGTGCCCGGCCGTCACCCCCGCCTGTTTGCAGCCCGTTTTCCGGGAAGCGGGACGACAACACCAGAGACGTACGTCTTCGACACACCGGACATCGTCTCGGGACTGGCGAGAGCAGGATATCACACGCTCTGCATCGGGGGTGTCAACTTCTTTGACAAGCAGAGCCCACTGGGGCAGATCCTTCCCGGTTACTTCTCCGAAAGCCATTGGAGCCCGGACATGGGCGTAAGCGGCCGGCGATCCGCGGAATTCCAGGTCCGCCTTGCCGCAGACCGTCTCGACGAGACGCCACCAGGGCGCCGGATGTTTCTGTTCCTCAACATCTCGGCGATCCATCCCCCTAACCATTTCTTCCTGCCCGGCGCAAAGGAGGACAACCTCCAGACACACACCGCCGCGCTGGCCTACGTGGACCAGCACCTGCCCACACTCTTCGCCGCGCTCCGCCGCCGTGGGCCTAGCCTGCTGATTATAAGCTCCGACCACGGCACGACCTACGGAGAGGATGGCTACACCGGCCACCGGCTGAGCCACCCTATCGTCTGGACGGTGCCCTACGCAGAGCTGATCCTGCCTGGAGCGATGGGCTAGCGCTTCGTCACTTCCTGGAGCCTCGCGACCGCCTCACGGATACGTTCCGTCGGCGCCGTAGCTGAGATCCGAACATAGCCGGCGCCCGAAGGGCCGAAGAAGCCACCCGGCGCCACAGCGACGCCGGCCTGCTCCAGCCACATCTTCGCCAGATGGTCCGAATCCCTCTTGCTGGCCTCAGGCAGCGGGACCCAGAGATACAGCGATGCCTTCGGCATCGGAGCGACAATCCCGATCTCGCGCAATCCATCCGCCAGAATCTGCAAGCGCTCGCGGTAGATCGCGTTTCGTGCCTCGATCCAATCAGGCTCAGTCGCCAGTGCACAGATCGCGGCCTCTTGGAGCGGGTGGAAAAGCCCCGAATCCACGTTTGACTTCACCTGAGCTAGCGCTCCAATTGCGTCCCGATTCCCCACCGCCATACCGATGCGCCATCCCGCCATATTGTAGGTTTTGGACAACGAGTTGAACTCCACCGCGACGCCCAGCGCACCATCGACCTCCAGAATGCTTGGCGCGACATATCCATCGTACGCGACGTCACAGTAAGGAGCGTCATAGGCGATCAGAATCCCATGGTCACGCCCAAAAGCCACCGCCTCCGCCAGAAAACCCATGTCAGCCACGGCCCCAGTGGGATTGTTCGGGTAGTTCAGCCACATCAGCTTAGCCCGCGCAGTGATCGCATCGGGGATGGCATCGAGGAGCGGCAGAAAATCGTGCTCCGGGAGCAGTGGCAACATCACTACTTCAGCGCCCGCGAGCAGCGCTCCCATCGCATAAGGCGCATAGCCAGGATCAGGTACCAGAACAACGTCACCTGGATTCAGACATGCCAGGGCCAGATTGACGATGCCCTCCTTCGAGCCAATGAGGGGCAAGACCTCTGCGTCAGAGTCCAACATGACCCCGAACCGGCGCCCATAGTAGTCGGCCATCGCTCGGCGCAGAGCTTCCAGTCCCCGGTAGCCCCCATAGCCATGATGTCCGGGAAGGCGCGCAGACTCACAAAGTGACTCAATGACTGCGGGGGGAGGCGCCAGATCGGGATTCCCAATGTCCAGCCTGATCACGTCCACACCACGCCGCTGGACCTCAGCTACCTTGGCGGACCAGAGTGCAAACGGATAAGGAGGAAGTGTCGCCAGACGTTCAGCCTTCATCCGCAGACTCCTCACTGGCAGCCAGGCTGCTCGCTTCGCCTCCCGTGCGTTCACGAATGACGTCCAGGAGCGCAGTCAGGCCCAACAGATAACTGCGCCAGCCAAACCCGCTGATCTGCCCCACACAAACGGGAGCAATCAGAGAGGTGTGGCGGAAGGACTCACGCGCGTGCACGTTGGAAAGATGAACCTCAACCGTGGGAAGGCCAACTGCCGCCACCGCATCTCGCAGCGCCACACTGGTATGCGTGTAGCCAGCGGGATTGATCAGAACGCCGTCGGCCCAATCGATCGCGCCATGTAGCGCGTCGATCAGCGCGCCCTCGCCATTGGATTGGACAATCTTTAGCTCAGCACTGCGTTCACACGCCGCGGCCTGAAGTCGCAAATCGATCTCCCCCAACCCCACCGTACCGTAGGTTCCAGGTTCCCGGCGTCCCAGCAGGTTCAGGTTCGGACCATGGAGAACCAGAATGCGGTAAGGTCTAGCCATTCAGCACCCCCTCTACCGGCGTCGACGCCGGTGCTGCTATGCATGCGCTCCCATGTCCAGAAGCACACCGGTGACCAGCGCCTCCGGAACGTTGTCACAGAGCTCCACCTGACCGATAGCTCTGGGCAATACCCAGCGCAACTGCGCTCCCTGGCGCTTCTTATCATGGCGCATTGCCATCCAGATCCCACTGACAGGCCAGGGGGGACACCGAACCGGCAAGCCCATTGCACCCAAAAGGTCTACTACCTGATCACCAAGGCCTGCGTTCGTGAGTCTCATCCGCTCAGCAATGCGGGCAGACGCCACGATGCCGATCGCCACGGCCTCACCATGGCGCATCTGGTAACCGCTCAAGAGCTCCAGAGCATGGCCAACCGTATGACCCAGGTTCAGGACCGCCCGACGGCCGCTCTCCAGCGGATCCTCCTGCACGATGTTGATCTTGACTTGGATCGACCGAGCCAACAGCTCCGGCGCAATCACGGATCGCTCAGCCAGGGTCATTCCAGCCAGCTCCTCAAATAGATGGCAGTCGCCGATCAGGCCATGCTTGGCTACCTCGGCAAACCCCGAACGCACCTCTGCCTCCGGCAACGTCCCAAGCACTGCCGTGTCGACAAACACCAGCTCGGGCTGCTTGAAGGCCCCGACAAGGTTCTTGCCTTGGGGTAGGTCAACCCCGGTCTTGGCACCAACGCTGGCGTCAGTCATCGCGAGCAAGGATGTCGGCACCTGCACAAATCGCACGCCCCGCATATAGGTCGCTGCCGCGAATCCCGCAATGTCCCCAGTGACACCCCCACCCAGCGCCAATACGGTATCACGGCGACTGAGATCCCCGTGCACCAAAGCATCATACAGCGACTGCACCGTCTCTAGCGTCTTGTGGGCCTCGCCATCTGGTAGAACACATGCGAATGGCTGGAAACCTACTGCCACAAGAGCTTCATGCACGGCATCACTCCACAGTGGCCCAACGACGTCGTTGGTGACGACCGCCACGCGCGAGCCTTCGGGAATACCGGCAGCGCGCATGGCTCCGCCGAGATGCACGAGCGTATCGTAGCCAATATGAATGTCGTATGTGCCCGAGGGGTGTGCAACGGGCAGAGTGTGGACGCCAGCAAGTCCCATAACCACCTCGACCACATCCTCAAGCGCCCGCTCCGTCGTGTCGATTTGCCAGGGAATCGAGTCATAAGCAGCCCGGCGCACTTCCAATAGACGCGCAATGTCTTCGCCTGCGTCTCGGGCACTCAAGAGCGGGCGAGCTTCTCCGCCGCGCACCCGGCTGACCAGGGCAGCGGCGCTCGCCTGCAAACAGACCAGCGTCGAAGACGCAGCAAAGCTCGCCCGATTGGCCGGGTCGACGAGAGCTCCTCCCCCGGTAGCCACCACGATCCCCTGTTGAGCGCCCAACTCACGGCAAAGTGCAGCCTCCAGAGCTCGGAAGCTGGCTTCCCCTTCCTCAACAAAGATGCGCGAGACGGATTTCCCGGTCCGTGCCTCGATCTCCTCATCCATATCGACAAAGGGACAGCCCAGCCGGAGCGCCACAGCACGTCCGACACTCGTTTTTCCGGTCCCCATGAATCCCGTCAACACCAGGTTGCGCATGGCTTGGTTCCCTCGGAAGCGCTAAAAGAGCTGGAAGGGGTGAGCCCCCCCGGTTGTCGGCCGCAACGGCATCGCTGGGCGCAGCGACATTGCCTGATGCACAAGCACCGCGTTTAGCAGCTCGATGGCCATCCGCGACTCCAGGGTAACGCCCGCCCGCACACCGGCACACGGATCGTGACGTCCTTTCTGCAGTTCAAAATCGATCTCGGTGAGGTCCTTACGCACCGATTCCTGTGACACGAGAATGGACGACGTCGGTTTGAACCCGACCTTGCACACGAGCGGCATGCCTGTCGTGATACCTCCCAAAAGCCCACCGTGATGGTTGCTCTGGTAGCCCGTGCTGCGTATCCGATCGTTGTTCTCGCTTCCCCGACGGGCGACAACCGCGATGCCGTCGCCCACCTCACATGACTGCGCCGCGTTGAGTCCACCGAGTGCCCCCATTAGCCGCACCTTCAGGCTCTGATAGAGGGGAGCACCGGCCAACGGCGGGACGTTGATAGCAACGACCTCGACCATAGATCCAAGTGAATCGCCGTCCGCACGAGCTACCTCGATGGCCTCTGCTGCCTGCCTGGCAAAATCCGGGTCAATCGTCGGAATATCCGCACTGAGGATGTCAGCCTCAAGTGCCAACAAGCGGTCCATGGGCACCGCTTCGGCTTGGGTATGCTCAGTGACAAGAGAGTCGGCCACATCCGCCAGGCTTCGTTTCGCGCGCAATGGCCCGACCTGCACTACGGATGAAAGGAAGACCGTTCCGAACTGCGCCTCCAGGAAAATCCTGGCGATCGAGCCACCAATCACATCCGAGATCGTAGCCCGGTAACTGGAACGGCCGCCGCCTCGGGGATCCGCCGCGCCACGCGACTGATAGTGCTTGACCAGGTCTGCATGGCCGGGACGAACCTCGCCCCGCGGCCCAACGAACTGCGTGTAGTCTGACGATCGTGGTGCCGATGAGAGTACCAGCGCAGCAATTGGCTCACCCGTTGTCACGCCTGCTTCGTAGGAGCGTGCTCGAAAGTTGCCCACGTCCGTAGTCGCCGCGACCTCAGGACCGGAGAGCAAGCGATCGAGGTCATCGTCGTACAATCCCGAAAGGAGCAAGACCTGGTCGCCTTCGCGCCTTGGCGTACCAAGACGGCTCCCGCCAGGCCTGCGCCGGTCCAGGTAACGCTGGACATTGCTCCTATTGATAGGCAATCCTGGCGGGCAACCAAAGACGATCGTCGTGTAGCCAGGGCCGTGTGACTCACCGGCTCCTGCCACACCGAACAGCGCTCCCCCTAGTATTTCCATTCCATTCCCCTTCGAGCCGTCACACCCGCTCCTTCCGCCCTCCCGCGTGAAAGTCCCACGTCGATCCGCCCTTCCTGGCAAGCGCGTGTCGACTCATTCGCGGGTTCTTCGCCCGGCCCCTATCCCAGCAGACGCACTAAGTGATACTGCTTCTTCCCCTTCCGGAGCACGACGAACTGCCCACCAAAGGTATCCTCCAGCGACACCGCACGCGCCGGATCCGCTACTTGGGCATTGTTCAGATACACGCCACCATTGCTCAGGAGTCGTCGCGCTTCACCCTTCGAACGGACCAGCCCCATCTCCTCGAACAAGTCGATGATGGAGGCCCCGTCCCCCTCGAGTCGCGCCCGGGGTATCTCGCTCGAGGGCACATCAGCGAAGATGTCGCCAATCTCACCAGCACTCAGTCCAGCTATCTCCCCGCCAAACAGAACTTGAGAGGCCTGTTCCGCCTTTGCCAGCGCCGTTTCACCGTGCGTCATCCGCGTCACTTCCTGTGCCAGCGCTCGCTGTGCTTCTCGTCGTTCCGGATGCTCACCCAACTTGGTCTCAAGGTCAGCGATCGCCTCTTGGCCAAGCCACGTGAAGAGCTTCAGAAAACTGACCACAACGTCATCGCCCTGGTTCATCCAGAACTGGTAGAATCGGTAGGGTGAGGTCTTCCCAGCATCGAGCCATACGGCACCGCGAACGGTCTTGCCGAGCTTCACCCCTTCGGAATCGGTTGCCAGAGGATACACAAGGCCATAGGCGCGCGCGTCACGGGTTCGGCGGATCAGCTCGACACCCGCAGTGATATTGCCCCATTGGTCGCTACCGCCTGCCTGCAGTGTACAGCCGTAGCGATCGTAGAGCTGCTGGAAGTCGTAGGCCTGCAGAAGCATGTAACTGAACTCGGCGTAGGAGATGCCCTCCTCGCGCTGCAACCGCGTCTTCACAGAGTCCTTGGAGGTCATGTAATTGACGGTGAAGTGCTTGCCGACATCCCGCAGAAACACCATCATCGGCACCTCCAACAGCCAGTCGGCGTTGTTTACCAACTTGGCCGGGTTGCTCCTGACCTCGAAATCAAGAAACCGCGCCAACTGCAGCTTAATGGCCTCGACGTTGGCGCGTACCTGTTCAATGCTCATCAACTGGCGTTCGTCCGTCTTGCCGCTCGGGTCGCCGATCATACCCGTCCCTCCGCCCGCCAGGGCGATAGGAGTGTGGCCGAAGCGTTGCATCCGAGCCAGACCCATCAGCGCCAGCAGATTGCCAACCTGAAGGCTATTGGCCGTCGGATCGAAGCCGATGTAGACCGTCACCGGCGAAGTCGCCAGCGTCTCGGGAAGGCCTTCGGTGAAGTCATAGATAAGCCCACGCCACTTAAACTCATCGAACACGTTCTTCATTGTCATCATTCCTCCTTATTGATGCTCCGGGGCCAGATCAGAGAGTGTTCGGTCCACTTCGCCTCTCATCTGTTCCTCAACTTGTCTGCGCATCTGAACCGTAGTGCGGTCAATGTCAAGCGTCCCGCCCAACCACAGATTCAGCGCTAGCGCGCCCTGGCGCGCCAGCATCCCCAACCCGTCAATCGCTGCAGCGCCGTAGAGCCTTGCCTGGGCCAGCAACTGGGTCTCCAGCGGATTGTAGACCAGGTCATAGACTGTAAGTCGCTCGGGAAGACACTCACCATCCGGCCAGATAGAAGCCTGTGACTCCGGCCACATCCCGACTGTAGTCGCATTGACCAGCAGGTCAGCGTTATGTACTGCATCCAGGAGTGTCTGGGGGGTCAGTCTCGCTGCCCGCGCGCGCTCAGCAGCTACGCCCGACACAGTCAAGTCCGAGATCAGGGACTCTGCTCGCTCCAGACTTCGGTTCAGTACAATAACCGTGCCGATGGTCGTTGTCAATAGCGCGTAGACGACGGCCCGCGCCGCTCCCCCAGCCCCCACGACCACCGCGCACCGGGCGCTATCAGGCTCAAAACCGCCCGACCGAACGCCACCGGCCCGCAATGAGCCCAGGAAACCCGCGACGTCAGTGTTGTCTCCATACAGGGTCGACGTTCCGTGCATATCACATTTGACCGTGATCGTATTGACGGCGCCTACTGCAACAGCCTCTGGCGTCACCTCGTCAAGCAGGGCCATGACAGCGCGCTTGTGCGGCACGGTGACGTTGACGCCGTGGAACCCCAGGGCCGCCATTCCACGAACAGCGTCCTCGATCGAACCGGGCCTCACCGGTAATGGAACATAGCACCAATCGAGGCCCAGCGCCCGCAGCACGGCGTTGTGCATCGTAGGCGACATGCTATGGGCAACAGGCCATCCCATCACCCCGACAAGTCGCGTCTGCCCCGTAACCGCGAGATCCACAGCTCCTCGGTCGCTGCGAGCCACCAGACTGCCCTCAGTCGCATTCATCGATGCTGGCCCCCAAGACGCGCATCGTCCTGACAAATCCTGGAAAGGAATCGGCGATTCGCTCCGCCCCATGCACGATTGTCTCACCCTGTGCAACCAGGCCGGCGACCACCAAAGCCATGCCGAGCCGGTGATCGCCCTGACTGTCTACCTCTGCCCCGCGCAACATCGTTGGACCCTCGACAAGGAAACCATCATCCCTCGGCTCGATGGTCGCACCAAGTTTCCGCAGTTCGCCGACCACCGACGCGATGCGATCCGACTCCTTCACCCGGAGTTCAGCAGCGTCACGGACAAGGGTCGTTCCCGCTGCCTGGGTCGCCACAACGGCGAGGACTGGGAACTCATCGATCATACGCACGACAACGTCACCGCCCACCATCACGCCCTTCAGGTCGGATCCACGCACCGTGATGTCCGTCACAGGCTCTCCACCCCGTTCATGTGCCTCCGCAAGCGTAGTGTCCGCCCCCATCCATCGCAACACATCCAGAAAACCGGTGCGAGTCAGGTTCGTGCCCACATCCGTCACGGTCACCTCTGCGCCTGGCACGCACGTCCCCGCAGCCATCAGGAAGGCTGCAGACGAAAAATCCCCGGGAACGGTGCAAACAAGCGGTAGGATACGTGAGACAGCGGACGGGTCTAGCCTGGCGCTCACATCATCGTAGGTCAGGAACCTCTGACCCGCCTGGCGGGGCTCAACCTGCGCCACCAGCATCCGCTCGGTATGGTCTCGCGCTGGCCCGGGCAAGTGGACGTTGACCACACCCTCCGCATAGAGTCCAGCCAGGAGAATTGCGCTCTTCACTTGGGCGCTCGCCACCGCAAGATCGTGGGTATGGCCGCGTAAGGAGCCGTGTCCCCGGATACTGAGCGGCCCGTGTCCATCGGTATCAGAGATGATCGCCCCCATCTGTCGCAAGGGGTCCGTGACTCGCCGCATAGGGCGACGAAGGAGCTGTGGCTCTCCCGTCAGCACGCTATCGAAGGACTGGCCCGCCAAGACACCTGCTAACAGCCGCATTGTGGTGCCCGAGCGGCCACAGTCGAGGGACTTCTGAGATGGCCTAAGCCCACGTAGTCCCCGCCCGTGGACCAGCAGGGAAGTCGATGCACCGTCGCTCACTGGTTCGATCGTGACCCCAAGATCACGCAGGCACGTAAGCGTAGCCTGGCAGTCACCCGTTGACAGCAGTCCATCGATGCGTGACGTGCCATCCGCCAATGCGGACAGCATCAGAGCACGATGCGATATCGACTTATCACCTGGAACCGAAACCACACCCCGCAACGTGGTGCCGGAACCATCAGCAAGGCCGCGAACCTGAAGGGAGCTCATGGGTACATCTCCTTCCTCGTCTGCCGGATGTGGGATAGCTCAGACCGGAGCCGCTCCTCGTCACCCGCCTCGACCAGACGGATCAGATGCTCTAGCCGACCGACACAGAAGCGGGCGGCCTTCGATATCTCATCGCGATTTGTCAGCAAGATGTCCAGCATCATCGTCACATCACTGCCTGCGACGCGCGATGTATCCCGAAAGCCCCCAGCCAGGATCTGCCATACCAGCGGGTCGGATGACGTGGTTGCATCAGCAGTGCTCACCAGTGAGCAAGCGAGCAGGTACGGCAGATGGCTCAGCGTACCCACCAGGTAGTCCTGCCGTTCAGCATCCACGACCAGAGGCAATGCACCTACCGCATAGGCCAACGACGCCCCCAGATCCAATGCTTCAGGCGAGGTGCGTGGTAATGGTGACAGGATGAACGTCCTCCCCTGGAAAAGCGCAGTATCTGCCGCCTCGAGGCCCGATACCTCTTTGCCACACATTGGGTGCCCCCCCAGCGGCTGCACGTGGTCGGGAAGCGCCGCCATTGCTTCCAGAATCCGCGCCTTCGTGCTGCCCAGATCCATCAGCAGCGCACCATCGCGCATCCGGGGCCCGATCTCACCCAACAACCGGACGATTGTGCGCACTGGCGTGGCCAGCACCGTGATGTCCGCCTCCCCAATGCCCCCGAAGGTGTCCACAGTACCCCGGTCGATGAACCCACGATCGATGGCCGCGGCTACTGCCGCCGCATCTCGGTCGACACCCACCACTTCCGCACACCGTCCACGCAGTGCACCTGCGAGGGAGCCCCCCATCAGGCCCAGACCCACGACCGCAACCGAACAGTCAATCAGCGGTTTCATAGGTTCAGAGCGTGCGCCCCACAGCCGCAGCGACCAAGCGCAAAGACTCCATCAGCTCGGCGAAGCGCGAGGGTTTAAGCGACTGCGCACCATCAGACCACGCCTCATCGGGCTTGGGGTGGACCTCAATGATCAGGCCATCTGCACCGGCGGCGATTGCCGCTCGCGACACAGGTCCCACGAGTTCCCAGTGTCCAGTCCCATGGCTAGGATCCACCAGCACAGGCAGATGGCTCAACTGCTTGAGCAGCGGCACCGCGCTGATGTCCAGCGTATTGCGAGTGTAGGTCTCGAACGTACGGATGCCGCGCTCGCAGAGGATCACCCGACTGTTACCGTGCGATAGGATGTACTCAGCCGACATCAGCAGTTCCTCAATGGTCGACATCATGCCGCGCTTCAGCAGGACAGGCCGCTGAGACTCGCCTACCGCATGCAAGAGAGCATAGTTTTGCATGCTGCGCGCACCAATCTGCAAGATGTCGGCATAGGTCGACACAAGCGGGACTTGGTCGGGCGACATCACCTCGGTCACGACAGGTAACCCGGTGATCTCACGTGCTTCAGCCAGGAGCTGCAGCCCCTGCTCACCCATCCCCTGGAAGCTGTAGGGCGATGTGCGCGGCTTGAAGGCCCCCCCACGCAACGCATGGGCTCCGGCAGCCTTCACAGCCTGCGCCGTCTCCATCAGCTGCTCGGCCCCCTCGACCGTACAAGGACCGGCCATCACGACGACCTGATTGCCCCCAATCGAGACACCATTGATCGGGAAGACGGTATCCTGTGGATGGAACTCGCGACTGGCCAACTTGAACGGTCGCAGAACCGGCACGGTGCGCTCCACACCGGACATACGCTCGATTTGCTCGCGATCGATCGGTCGGCCATTGCCGATAACACCAATGATCGTGCGTTCCTGGCCCTCGGATAGGTGCACCTGGCAGCCCATCTGTTCCACACGCGCCGAGACGTTCGAGATCTGGGCCGCCGTGGCCCCGTGTGCCATAATGATAATCATCTCTCCTCCCCCCTTATCCCCGTAATCTATTGCTGCGGAACGTCGCAAACGGAACAACTCTCGTCAACAGGCATGTCACCCGACACCGGTGTCGTGGCCGCCGGGTATGAGCCCAGCAATTTCACGAACGATGCGTGACGCAACAACCCCATCAAGGCAGCCTCTGCCGGAAGATCCTGGCAATGGCCCTCGAAGTCCAGATAGAAGGTATAGCGCCAGGGCTGGTTGAGTCGCGGTCGAGACTCGATCTTTGTCAGGTTGATGTTTCGAGTCGAGAACTCGCCGATACACTTGTACAGCGCTCCCGGGCTGTGTCGCGTCGAGAAGACGATGGACGTCTTCGTGCGCTGCGCACGCGGCGGGTCATCCGTTCCCATCACGAAGAAACGTGTGTAGTTGAACGGAAAGTCCTCAATGCCGCGGTCCAGAACCTCGAGCCCGTATAGTTCGGCAGCCAGTCCACCTGCGATCACAGCCACACCCGGCTCTGGATTCGCCGCGAGGTCGCGGGCACTGCCAGCGGTGTCGAAAGCCGGCTCAGCTTGCAGGCCATAGCGGTCGAGGTAGCGCTGGCATTGCGCGAGAGCCTGCGGGTGCGACCTCACCCGCCGAACCTGCGACCGTTGCGTCCCCGGCACCGCCAGGAGCATGTGACGGACACGCAGAATCACCTCAGCATTGATGCGCAAGTCGCGCTCCAGGAGTAACTCATAGGCACCCGCGACGGCTCCGGCCACTGCATTTTCTACTGGCAGCATCGCATAGGCCGCCCGCCCACCCTCAACTTCAGGAAACACCTCTTCAAGCGTTGGACAGGCCAACGTCTCCACAGCGGCCCCGAAGTACTGCCGAACTGCCTCCTCGGAGTACGCCCCGGCTACGCCCTGGAACGCCACACGTGTCATAGTTGCGCCTCCCCTGCACCGTCCGCTTCTCCTTGGCTGGCATCCTGGCCCGCTGCTGCTGCCTGCTGCACCAGATCGGGTCGCAATCTCTCCGCTTCGCGGAGATAGACATGTACGACTTCTCCAGGTAGCTTGTCGGTGTTCCAGTGCAACAGCACCCGGATACATCGTGGCAGGCTGCCGGCAACACGCATCTCCTGCATACACAGGAGTGGTGTTTGACCCCAACCTAGCTCCCTCGCCACAACAGCGGGATAAGCAGCATCCAGATCCGCGGTTGCGGTGAAGATGACGCTGGCAAGATCCTCGACCGCTATCCCGTTGGCCACAACCATAGCCGTGAGCAACTCCCGCGTTGCCGTGTGGATCTCGGACGCCGTATTCGCTGCCACGGTTATCGCTCCTCGCACTCCTCGGCACGTCATCTGAACACCTCCTTTGCGGAAACAAAAAAAACGTGGAGCCGGTCGGCTCCACGTCTTTGGTTGTCTTGGGAATTCTACAGACCTACATCACCCTCTGAGCAACGCAGAACGGCCGACCCGTGTAGGGCGGCAAAAATAGAAGGTATACATGTAGGCTTGCGCAGACTCCAGGCTGTGTTTCATCGATCCATCTCAGTGTACAGGACTATCTCAACAATAGTCTAGTCGCTTCCTGTGGCTTGTCAAGACCTCAAAGCTCCAATGACCACCCAGAGGCTGAGATGCCCCCCTCGAGGCACTACAGGTCGTGGGCTCCTCCATAGCGCAGCTTGCACCACCAGTTGCCGCAGTCGTCAGGAACAGCGCGAGCAGCATCGCGTTGATACTGCGCCATGCCACCTATGCCCCATCCTCAATCCACGACGCGCTGCAGAGCTTCCAGGGCCGAGGTCAGCGCGTCTCCCATCGTCCGAAGCATGGTTTCGCGCGTCTGCAATGCCTGGCTGACCATGGACTGATGCATATCCCACACGGACCGGTCGATCTGATCATTCGCATCAACCGGCAGGCAGACCGTAGTATCACAGTCGAAGTCGATCCTGGTATATGCGCGTAGCCGGAGCTTGTCCGCCAGCTCCTGGTCTGTCAGATCCAGCTCTCCACCGGCAAGCGATCCGATCTGCGTGCTCGCCATGCTGAAAGTCCGCACCTCCAGCGTACTGATATCATCGACAAACGACTCGGCCTTGGCTGCCAAATCATTGGCGAACTTCTCGATCGCGTGCCTAAGCTCACCCTCACTCATCCCGTTTCCTCCCATAGTGGACCTCTCTAGGATGCGCCGGTAGGCCACTGCTCGAATTCCCTGAGAATGCTGCGCACATAATTGTAGACCGCAGGGATAAGCAGGACCTGCCCACCGGGCACAGACGCCTTTGCCGTCAGGGTCATCGCCCCTGAGGTTACGACACCGATCAGGCGCAAAAGCGCATGCCGAGACGCAAGCGCCAACCGCACGGCCTCAAGGTGCAACGCCATATCGAGCGCCGTGGCACCATCCAGCCACGCCGTCTCGTAATCACCTGTCCAATCGACTGTAGTGAGGGCAATACTGGTGCCCCCGGTCGTAGTCTCGATACGAGCGAAGTGGTGGATGAGACGCCTGAACTGCACCAGAAGGGCGTTCGCCCGTTCGTAGACCTCCTGATAGGCTGTCCCAGCCTCCTTGTCCAGGCCGTAGGAGAGTGCCGGGCTCTGCAACGTCGCAACCTCGGCCCATAGCATCGCTTCAGGGTCACTATTGCTCGCAGCGTAGGACAGCCTCGGGCTCAGACCCTTGAGCCGTTGCGTAATAGCCTCAAGATCCTCTTCCCATCGATCCACCTTCGCGCGCTGATCAAGCAATTCAGAACGAGCTCTCAGCGACGACTCCGGATGATCAACCCGCCAGACGAGGCCACGCCCATCATCGGCAGCCCCATAGGCCGTTGCAGCAGAGATCTCGAGGTCCCAGATGCCCAGGGGATCGTCGTTCTCGGGTGTCTCGAAACCGGAGAAAGTAAACGTCGATCCGGTCATCAGGAACCGATCTTCAGGACATCCAGGAGCCGGGCAGCCAGTTCGGCCATCGTGGCGAGGAACTTTGCCCGGCTCTGCTGTGCTTCCTCAACCATCGATTTGTGTATCTCCCAGAGCACCAGGTCGACCTCGCCCTCAGAATGGCCACTCCTGCCCTTCTCCGGTACGTAGACCTGCAGATCACCGTCGAAGGCGACCCGGGTCAGAGCCCGCAGGGTTGCCTCATACTCACTTCGAGCATCCAGCGCCGCCGATACAGCTGCAATATCCTTCGCAGAGTAGGTCTTGACGTCCAGTGTGACGATGTCCTGCGCAGCGCGCCCCAACGAGGTCGCCAACTGATCCGTGAATGCGCGCAAAGAATCGCGGAGACGGTCAAACTGCTCGCCGAGCCCGAAGGCCACTGCAGCGTCAGCATCCAGGACCGTGATACGGGCACCGGCCCGAGCCGCTTCCGGCTCGACATCCTGGGGACGGAGCGCAGCCTCGGCCCACGGGACAGCCCCTACGGCGGGCGCTACGCGCGGAGCCCTGTCTGCCGCCACTTGGGTCGTGTCGGAAGCCGGCGTCTCCTCGGGCTCGCGAACCGTGATCGTGCCAGTATCCACAGGACCCTCGGGTTCCACTGCCTCTCGCGACAGGGGAAGCCTGGCAGCGGGATCGCCGAGCACCACATAGCTGCGGGCATCGTTGTTTGCCGTCCAACGATGAGCCAACTCGGCGTCATCTATGTGCCCCGAATCCCACTGGAGCTCCTCGAGATCCGCGCTCAGGTCCGAGCTCATCTCGGCATAGCGCATGTTGAAGCTGGCGTCCGTGGCGAGACCAATGGGGCTCCCATTCATCAACGTGCGCATCGCAGTGATGAAAGCTTGATGGTGCAGGTCTCCGCTGGGGGAAATGAACGAATAGCCCCAGGCGCGCTCGACGTGCCCAAGCACTGCCAACGCTCCGTGCGAGAGCAGCTGCTGCGGCAATGCTGCAGTGAAGGCGTGCGGTGCAATCTTCTCACGAACCTTGAATGCCTGCGCAGCAAACTGGTCGAGCGCCGGCGTGCCCGCCCCATAGCAAGCGAAGAAGAATGCCATCATCCCGAGCAGATCCGCGCTCTCAGGGATGTCCTCACCTGCGAAGTAATGGTCGCGAGCCACCTCACGCCCGGCGCCAGGCCAATCCTGGCAAAGGAGAGCGCCCTGCTGACGCAACTGGGCTGGATGCCCGGCAGGGAACTCGATACCGTGGCCGGCGGCGAACAGGAGTGTCGGCATCTGCGCCGGGTCGCCCCCCAGAAGTCCTTCAAGAGATGCGCGCGTGGCCACGTCCTCTCCAATGAGAGGAGTTACCATCTCCCATGGTTGCGATAGCGCAAGGTCGTTACCCACGATCCGTTGATTGAGATTCTCATACAGGGGCTGCACCAGGTACTGCGCGCTCAGCCTGGTTGCCTTATCACCAAGATTCATCGGGGCGAAGAAAGTCGCGCGCCGAGGCAGGCTGAATGCGCCCCCTTCAGCAGCAACAACGGCCTGTGCATAGCGACCATATGCGTCAACGTCGCTCCCAAAATCAAGACGTCCCACACCGCGCATTACGTCCAGTTGGTACTGGAAGCTATACGGGATCTGCTCGGGCGTGCCCACCAGCATAACGTAGAAAGGCATCTCCCGTGGATCCACAAGCCCCGGCCCTACACTCAGCCGTTCCAAGAACTGATCTTTTCTCTCCCCGGGGCGATAGGCGTCACCTCCCTCATAGAGTCGGAACAGATCACCGGCTTGACCACGGCGCAAATCAAACAGGGGCTGGAGCGCCTCCTTGATCTCCTCACGCAGCCGGGGGTGCATATCCGCGGGAAAGATGGCTGCCCACCCCACATCAGCAAGACTCGCGGGGTCGCCGGCCCCCGGTTTCACGGGGTAACCTGCCCAGTCACTTGCCTTACGTTGCAGCTCTTCGCGCCGCGTCGCCTCCTCAGCAACGCTCAAGGCAACCTGCGCATCGGTAACACGCGTCAGACGATCTTCCACCTCGGCGAGTCCCGCCAGAAGTCTCTGATGGTCGACGAATTCGCGGTAGTCGTGTGGAGAAGGCATGCCCCGAATCAACCGGGCAAGCTTCTGGGGCGACAGGGGAGGCTGCCCGTAGTTGCCGGTTACAGCATTGATACCGTTGAAGACCAGGTCGCCTGCGAAGAGCGATCTCAACTCATCAGACATGTCCACGCTCCTTATCCGCGTCCCGAATCAGGTTGCGGGATCAGTAAGACCTGCTACGGTCAACGAGACCGGCTCGGGCCTTTTAGAACATCCTGATCCGGAACAGGATCAGGCGTGCGCAGCCGTACTGCAGGATCACCAACCACGATGTAGCCGCGAGCGTCGTTGCTAGCCGTCCACAACTCAGCCAGGCGGTATGCATCTTCACGCGAAGGTGGATCGGCAAGCCGGTCGTAAAGATAGGTTAACTCGGTTGCGATTGCGGCGTGGCGCATATTGAAGAAATCGAGCGCCGCGCCCACCGGCTGGCCATCCAGCAGCCTCTCGATGGCGCTCGCATAGACCTCAATGTGTTCGCGTTTCCGGCTCTGCATGCCCTCGGGACGGTACATCGCCTCTGATAGAAAAGACAGACCCCAGAGCCGCTCGACGTGGCTGATCACTGCTAGGGCGCCTCGCTCCTTGAGAGCCAGCATCGCCTTGGGCAGTGCAGCAACGAACGGAGTAGCAGCAATCGGCGTAGCGCGTTGGCGGTACTCGGCGCGATGGTAGTCATCCGTCTGTGGTGTGCCTGCCCCATAGCATGCAAACAGGAACAGGATTGTGCCACGCAGGTTCACGCCCTCTGTAATATCTGCCGCTGATAGATACGTATTGGGCGGTACTGTGCCACGCCTCGCTGGCCAGTTCTGGCACAATAGCGCGCCCTGCAAGTCACTTTGGCGTGGGTCGTCCGCGGGAAACTCCAAACCGTGCGTCGCGGTGAACACCAATGCAGGCGCCGGAGTAAGTTGTAGGATTTTGAGGAGATTGCTCTTGGTCGTCTTCTCTGGCGCTATCCGGATGATCTGCCAGGGCGATCCCAACGTCCTGGCTCGAAAGTGCTGAGCCAACGGCGCAACCAGATGGTTGGAAGAAAGGCCTGTTGCCACGTCCCCGGGATGCTCGGTTCCAAAGAACACGAGCTGCGATCCCGCCTGGTCGGGATGCTCTTCGGCTGAAACCACATTGAGTGCATAGTTGTGGTATGCCTCGAGATCGTCACTGAAATCGAGCCGCCCTGCAGCGTATTGCACATCCAGCTGGTACTGGAATTCAAACGGGATCTCTTCCGGACTTCCAACAATCAGCAAATAGTAGGGTACCCCGGTGCCTTTAGGGTCTGCTGGGTTGGCAGCGTCGGCATTGCGCGGTGGCCGCCGCAGGAAAGTGCTAGCAGTGTCTCCAGGACGAAAGCCATGACGGCCTGCATAGAGCTTGTACAGGGAACCCGACTGCTGCTGTCGGCGGTTCAAGAGAGGAGCCAGTGCCTTGAGGATCGCCTGACAGCGGTCTTCAGCCATCGCTGCGGGGAAGATGACACCCCACCCGGACTCCTCCAACTTCCGAGGGTCGACCCAGGGCACCGTACCCATCTGCCCGGTGGCACTGCGCCGCAGTTCATCCAGCCAGCCACGCATCGCTTCGTGAACATCCTGTGCACGCAGTGGCTGCCGCACACGCCGCAGAGCAACCAAGACGCCGCGCAGCCCTGCCACGATCTCGTGCCAGGAATCGAATGTGCCCGCCACTGACAGAGCCTGGAGACGCTGCCGAGCTTCCGACATTCGCCCCCCGCCACGAAGTCCAGGTAGAGTTCCCAAGCCGTGAACTAACGCTCGGAGGGGCGCCGTGATCACATCGACACCGGGCAGAACCTTCAACGAATCCAGGGGAAGCTCGTCCAGGGCTCGGCAAAACCCTTCGATCCAGGGCGATCGCAGAATGCTCTGTGCATCGACCGCCTGTGTCCCCTCACTGGACAGATACGTCCTCCGCAACACAACCAGTGCCTGGTCGAAACGTGATTCGAGAGTCGCGCGCAGGACCGAGGGATCTTCGTTTGTCTGATCGAACAACCATTGCGCCAGCGTACTGCCTTGACTCGAGGTGAGCGACTTCGCAATGCGAGTGAATGTCTCGACGGGCTCCTGCTGAAGCCTATCAGCGAGGATCTGGATATCTCCAGGAAGTGGCTGCGACTTCCCACCGAACAGAACAGTCAGGAGCTTTCGCGCCGACTCGCTATACCAGGTGTCGGGCGCTTGCCCGCCGGCCCTGAGAAAGCTCAGAATGTCCTTAACCAGAAACTCCACCATGGCCAGCACCTTGCGCTCGCCAGCAGCCCGGTGGCTAAGCTCGCGCTGGAGTTCTCGGAGCTGGCGCACGGCGCTGTAGCGATCGGCGAGGACGCGTTCAGTCAAAGCTTCAGCCGTCGCCGGCTGTAGCCCATACCCGCCCGTCGCACCGTTGATGCCGCTGAAGTAGAGTTTCTCGGTCACGACCTTGTTGTCGCCTCACATCTTACAGCACCGGGCCGTCCAACTTCATCGACCACAGAACGATGACATCACCCGAGCAGGATTCTCGGGACGCCCCGTCGCTACACCAGAACCGTTTGCAGTATAGCACACCAACCGAGTCACCGCAACGTACAATGCGCGAGGAGTGCGTTGCATGAACGCTACAGTTACGAGACCGTTACACGTCAGCTGGTGCGCATGTTGTCGTAGGCCCACTACGGCCTAGAATGGGTGCATTCGCGACACCAACTCATACAGAGGTCACTGGCATGAAGCCTGAATGCGGGCCCGGACGCAGCTACCCACTCGGTGCCACCGTCTATCCATCGGGCACCAACTTCAGTTTGTTTTCGAAGAGCGCCAGCGCTGTCGAACTCCTGCTTTTCGACGATCCAGACGACGCTCTTCCACAACGGTTACTCTCCCTGGATCCTTATCAGTGTCGCACCTACTACTACTGGCACACCTTCGTACCTGGCATCGGGCACGGGCAGCTCTATGGCTACCGCGTCCGGGGGCCACACGATCCCGAGCGCGGACTCAGGTTCGATGGAGAGAAACTTCTCGTTGATCCCTACGCACGCGCCGTAGCGCCAAGCAGTCGTTTCAGTCGTGACGCCGCGCGCCTGCCTGGCAACAAATGCGGAGCCGGCATCAAGAGCGTGGTCGTCGATCCGACCCTCTACAACTGGGAACTCGACACCCAATTGGATCGACCCTATGCCAGCACCATCATCTACGAAATGCACATCCGCGGCCTTACCCAGCACCCCAGCTCCGGCGTGCCAGCGAAGAGGCAGGGAACCTATCTCGGCGTGATCGACAAGATTCCCTATTTGAAGAGTCTGGGGATTACGGCAGTCGAGTTGTTGCCAATACAGCATTTCGACGAGCAAGATGCACCGGGCGGCTTGACCAACTACTGGGGCTACAGCCCCATCGCTTTCTTCGCCCCTCACCAGGGGTACAGCAACGGTCGCGGACCGCTCGCCGCCATCGATGAGTTTCGCGATATGGTCAAGGCCTTGCATCGTTCAGGCATCGAAGTCATCCTTGACGTCGTCTTCAACCATACAGCAGAAGGAGGCGCCGACGGGCCAACCTACTCACTGCGGGGGCTGGAAAACCGCGCCTACTATCTCTTTGAAGGTAATGATGTCGGTGCAGACTACGCCAACTACAGTGGCACCGGCAACACTATCGACGCGAATCACTCCATTGTGCGACGCATGATTATGGATTGTCTGCGGTACTGGGTATCGGAGATGCATGTGGACGGCTTCCGTTTCGACCTCGCTTCGGTGATGGCGCGGGACCAGAATGGCGAGCCGATGGATAACCCCCCGATCCTCTGGGAGATCGAGTCTGACCCTGTTCTTGCAGGCACCAAGATTATTGCCGAGGCCTGGGATGCTGCCGGCCTCTACCAGGTAGGATCTTTCATCGGTCATCGATGGGCGGAGTGGAACGGAGAGTTCAGGGACGACGTGCGGAGGTTCGTCCGGGGTGACCTGGGCGTGGTCAGAAAGGTATCCGCCCGCATCAACGGTAGCCCTGACCTGTATACGCAACCCGACCGCGAGCCAAACCGCAGCATCAACTTCATCACATCCCACGACGGATTCACACTCAACGATCTGGTCAGCTACAACGTAAAGCACAATGACGCCAACCTGGAACAGAACAGAGATGGTGGGACACCAAACAACAGCTGGAACCATGGCGTTGAAGGTCCGACGAATGACCCTTATGTTGAGGCTCTGCGGCAGCGTCAGATGCGTAACCTGCTGACAATCTTGTTCGTCTCTCAGGGCACGCCTATGATCTTGATGGGCGATGAGGTGCGCCGGACGCAAGGAGGGAACAACAACGCCTACTGCCAGGACAACGCGGTCAGTTGGTTCGACTGGAGCGCCGTCGAAAAGCAAGCGGACCTATTGCGCTTTGTGCGGCTGATCATCGATATCACGCAAGACCTGGCTATCTTCCGCAAGGAGCGGTTTTGGCTTCCCCCTGACCACCACGACTCACCGTCAATCACATGGCATGGCGTGCTCCTCTATGAGCCTGACTGGAGCTACTATTCGCACACGCTGGCTTTCGAGGTGCGCTCAGTGACCGACAATGAGCATGTTCACGTCATACTGAACGCCTACAAGGAGCCACTGGAGTTTGAGATCCCTGACCCACGCCTCGACTGGAACGTGCCGGCACAGTGGGTACGCATCATCGACACAGCATGGGCTCCGCCCGATGATATCCGGCTACCAGCCGAGGCGCCGACGATCGACTCTCGATCGTACACGGTCCAGCCACGCTCTGCAGTAATGCTCTTGGCACGGCCCCTTAACCTTGTCTAATCACCTCGGTTATGCTATAATCTCTTTAGCTGCAGGATGGTGGTCACTGAAAAGTGGGGCGAGCCCCCACTTTTCTTCTTAGATGCTATTGGGGGGAATAGGGAGGCAGTTGCCTAGATGAAGAGCGAGTTCGCCCTGGCTTTCAACCAGATCTGTGCAGAATACAGCTTGCCAAGAGAGGTCGTGCTTGACGCCGTCTGTGCTGCCTTGGCGACCGCGTACCGGCGTGACTGGAAGGTTCCTGCTACACAGAACGTGTCTGCAGACATCAATCTGGAGACCGGATTGGCGCGCATCTATGTGGAGCGCACGGTCACAGAGACTGTCGAAGACGAGCAAATCGAGATCTCCCTCAAGGAAGCTCGGCGTAAGAAGGCCGATGCGCTGGTGGGTGATCTGATGATGATCGACGTCACCCCCCATGACTTCGGTCGGATCGCGGCACAGACAGCCAAGCAGGTCATCACACAGCGGTTGCGCGAGGCCGAACGCGAGAGCCAGTTCAACCGTTTCAGCCGCCAGGAGAACGAAATCATCATCGGTACCGTGCAATCGGTCTCGCCTCACGGGGTGACGCTACACCTCGAACGGACCGAGGAAGCCACGATGCCGAAGCGTGAGCAGATCCCTGGCGAGCGCTATGTCATTCATCAGAAGATCCGCGTCTACGTTTTGGAGGTTCGCCGGACCTCACGCGGCCCCGAGATCATCGTGAGCCGAAGCCATCCACTTATGCTCCGTCGGCTGCTTGAGCTTGAGGTCCCCGAGGTACGCAGTGGTCAGGTCGAGATCCATGCCGTAGCCCGAGAAGCGGGCACGCGAGCTAAGGTGGCAGTCTCCGCGCGCCAGGCGGGCATCGACCCTGTGGGAGCCTGCGTAGGCATGCGGGGCATCCGCATCCAGACAATCTCGCGCGAACTCCAGGGTGAGCGCATCGATGTCGTCGAATGGAGCAACGATCCAGAGACACTCATCACCAATGCACTCAGTCTGCCAAGCGTGATGTGTGTCACAGTCGACGAGAACAATCCGGGCGGCAGAACTGCTTCGGTCGTCGTGATGGACGATCAGCTATCGCTCGCCATTGGCCGTTCCGGGCAGAATGCCCGCCTGGCGGCAAAGTTGACGAACTGGCGCATTGACATTCAGGGAGGCACCGAGGCCGCTATTTGGGCACTCGATCAGGTCAACCAGACACCTGAGCTGCTCGATGCCCTCAGAAGTACCGCTGCGCTTTTGCCACGATTGGCGACCCTCGTGCGGATGCACGAGGAAGAGCGCTATCCCTACACTGACGAGGAACGCAACACCATCTCGACGGTGGTCAAGGCAGTGCGACAGGCCATCATCGCTCGCCGAGAAGCAGAACGCCCCGGATCAGTGCAGGCGCGCGCACGCCAGCGTGAACAACGCAGGGCTGACGCAGACCGCGTCAAGGCGAAGGAAGAAGCGTACGCTCGGGTTCCCAAGAAGGCTTACGAGATGTCGCTGGTCGATCTCGGGCTTTCGAGCAAAGTCCATGCCAATCTCGTCACCGGTGGCTTACAGAACGTCGGTGAGGTGATGGAGCGCATGGCGGTCGGCGACGAGGCGCTACTAATGCTTAACGGCGTAGGCGTCAAAGCGCTTCAGGAGATTAAGCAAGCCGTCCAGGACAGCGGATTGAGCCTGCTTGAGCCCGTGGACTTGCCGGTCGCTGACGAAGGTGATGAGCTCGAGGCCATCGAGGAAGCGCCTGAACTTGAGGGCGCCGAGGATGTCGGCACCGCGGAACCCGTCGTTCCCGAGGCCATAGAGGCCGAGATGACCCCTGAGGCCACCGCGGAACCCGAGACTGCGGCAGGCGCCGAAGCTGCGCCTTCAGTGGTTGAGGAGACTCCCGTTGCGGTTGCACCTGAATCACCTGAACCGCAGGCAGAGGGAGAGCCGGCTCTGGGCATCGTGGTGCCCGCTGAGGCCATTGTCTTCGACGAGGCCGAGGAACCGGAATTGGAGGAGCCTGGCCAGGATCAGAAACGGGGCAAGGGACGGAAACGCCGGCGCACCGTGGTGTTCGACGATACCACTGGCGAGACATTCGTTGTCCGCAAGCGCCGTGGTCGTACCACCGAGGGTTGGGACGAGTATAGCGAGGACTTTTAGCCAAGTCGGGCACAGAAGCATGATCCTTTGGGTGGACCCAGTCGCCAAACCCGGCAGGTTGCCGGGGTACGAACTGCAATGCTGAGACGTCTGCGACAACAATAGAGCAGGTATCGCAGGCTTTCTGGCCTTGGATGATGGGACGCCAAAGGAGTATTGGTGTCCCATTTTCGTGGTTGAGTCAGCGCCGGCCCACAGGCTGTCTGGGGAGTATCAGGAGTATGGCCAAGAACAAGCAGAGGCCGAGACAGAAGCACGTCCCGCAGCGAACCTGCGTGGCATGCCGGGAGACCCGGGATAAGCGCCATCTTGTGCGCGTCGTGCTCTTGGCTGAAGGTGGCATCGCTGTAGACGAGACCGGCAAGCGCAACGGTCGTGGCGCCTATCTATGTCGCAACTATGCGTGTTGGGAGCAAGCGCTCAAGCGTGGCGTGCTGAATCGCGCTCTGCGCGTCGAGCTCCGACCCGAGGATGTAGCCGCCTTGGAGACGTTCGCTCGGTCTCTGGTGGAACTTGCGACGGAGGATGAGACATCGACGTGATTGTGGTCTTGCCTGTGAGAGACTGATAGAGGAGGAACGCGTATGACGGAGAAAGAAATCACAATCCCAGAAATTGTTACGGTCCGCGACCTGGCGGATCTGCTGGGTGAAACCCCGATCAAGGTCATCAAGATCCTGATGAGCAACGGCGTGTTGGCAAGCATCAACCAACAGGTCGACTTCGATACTGCTTCCATCATTGCTGCAGAGTTCGGTTTTGAGGTAAAGCAGCCGTTTGCCGAGATGGAAGAGGAGACGAAGACAGAACTCTCGGCGTGGCAGATACTGCTCGCCAATGAGGATCCTCAAGATCTCAAGAGCCGTCCTCCTGTTGTCACCGTACTCGGCCATGTTGACCACGGCAAGACATCCCTGCTGGATGCCATTCGCCATACTGACGTTGCAGGCGGAGAAAGTGGTGGCATCACCCAACACATCGGTGCCTACCAGATCAAGCACGGAACGCGGCGCATCACATTCCTGGATACACCAGGTCACGAAGCATTCACAGCTATGCGCGCGCGCGGAGCCAATACCACCGACATCGCGGTCCTCGTCGTAGCTGCAGATGATGGTGTGCAGCCCCAGACCGTCGAGGCGATTAACCACGCCAGGGCAGCCCATGTCCCGATCATCGTGGCCCTGAACAAAATCGACAGACCGAACGCGCGCCCAGAGGTTGTCATGCGACAGCTCTCCGATCTGGGTCTGACACCCGATGAATGGGGTGGCAGCACAATGATCATTCCGGTGTCAGCCAAGATGAAGACCGGTCTGGAGGATCTTCTGGAGGCCATCGTTCTGGTAGCCGATGAGATCAACGTACAGGCCAACCCGGATCGTCCAGCGGTGGGCACAGTCCTTGAGGGCCGGTTGGACAAGCGCCGCGGCCCGTTGGCGACCGTCCTTGTACAGAACGGCACGCTCGACACAGGCGATGTGGTCGTAGTAGGAAAGACGTGGGGCAAGATCCGCGCCCTCGAAGATGAGAACAGCGCGCGCCACAGAACGGCCCCTCCGGCAACCCCGACTCTGGTCATCGGCCTGCACGATATACCCGATGCCGGCGACATCTTAGAGGTCGTCGGTGATGAGCGCACAGCTCGAGCAATCGCTGAAAAGCGCACCGAGGAAGCCAAACAGCAAGAGCTATCGCGCCCCAGCCGCCCGCTTTCGCTCGATGATTTCTCGTCAGCCATCCGGGCGGGTCAGGCCCAAGAACTGAGCGTCGTCCTGAAAACGGATGTCCAGGGCTCCATCGAGCCTATCGTGACCAGCATCAACCGGCTGAGCACTGACGATATCAAGGTCAACGTCATTCACGCGGCAGCTGGCAACATCTCAGAATCAGATATGAACCTGGCCCTTGCCTCGGACGCCATCGTTCTGGGCTTCCGCGTCCTGGCCGATGCTACCGCACAGCGCATGGCTGATATGGAAGGGATGGAGATCCATATCTACGAGATCATCTACCGCCTCGTCGATGATGTCGAGAAGGCACTCAAGGGTATGCTCGAACCTACCTACACCGAAGTCGCCATAGGTGAGGCCGATGTGCGCCAGATCTTCGACATATCAAGTCTCGGCAAAATCGCTGGGTGCTATGTTACCCAGGGGGTGGTTCGGCGCAACGCCAAGGTGCGCGTGCTTCGCAATGAGTCGGTCCTCTACGACGGAACGATTGACTCGCTCAAGCGCTTCACCGAGGATGTCCGTGAAGTGCGCCAGAATTTCGAGTGCGGTATCAAGGTACAAGGCTTCGATAGTGTAGCAGTAGGCGACCGGCTGCAGTTCTACGTCATGCGGCGCGTCGAGCAGGAGTAAACACGGAGCGCCATCGTACACGGGGTTTGGCAAGCGCTCGAGCGACGCATCAATCCAGTGTTGCGCTTGCCAGACTGCGTGAGGAGAAGGGACATGAGCAAGAAGTACTCTCGTCGCATCAACCAGTTGATCCAACGTAAGGTCACACAGCTTCTATTGGAGCAAAGCAACGATCCTCGCCTAGCTGAAGTCACGATCACCGATGTCAGCGTCAACCGTGACACGACACGCGCCGAGATCTACTTCAGCGTAATCGCGACACCCGAAGAGATCGCGGGTGTGCAACAGGCGCTTGATGGTGCTGCAGGGTGGTTGCGCAAGGAGATGGCGCCTACGCTGAGACTGCGGAATATCCCCGCATTGGCTTTCATCTATGATCCCTCGCTCGCCCATGGGGCGCGCATCGAGGAGTTGCTGCACAAGCTGCAGGAGGAAGACAAGATTCATGGGTCCGACTCAGACACCGACGACGACAACGCTGATTCAGGCGACTTCGATACTGCTGAAGAGTGAGCGTCCGCTCCTCATCGCCCACCCACGACCTGACGGGGACGCCGTCGGATCAACGCTCGCCCTACGGCTCGCGTTGCTGCAGCTGGGAAAGCAACCCACGGTAGCGTGCGTCCATCCGCTCGCCGACAATCTGGCCTATCTCCCCGGCGCCGACGCCTTTGTCAGCGACGTACCGGAAGACGGTAACTGCGACCTTGTCGTCGCGATCGATATGAGCGACCTCAAGCGTACCGGGGGGATCTACCGGGATAGCTGGTTCGGACAGAAGCCGTTACTCGTGATCGACCACCATGAGACCAATGATCAGTTTGGTGACGTGAACCTTGTCGACCCACACGCGGCAGCAACAGCGGTTCTGATGGTAGACGTGATCAGAGCACTCGGTGTCCCAGTCGTCGATGCCATAGCGACCTGCCTGCTAGTGGGGCTGCTTACGGATACCCGAGGACTGCGGACTGACAGCACGACACCCGCCGTCCTGAGACTGGTGAGTGAGTTGATCGAGGTGGGCGGAGACTACCTTGGAGCGATGCGCAAGACGCTGGATGCCGTTCCCTATCAGACAATGCGTGGGTGGGGTGTGGCGCTCAATGGTCTGCAACTGAAAGGGCGCGTCGGCTGGGCAGCAGTTCCCATCGCCGAGAAACAGGCGTTGGGCATTGAGGACCACGACGACCTCGACCTCGGTGACCTGCTCAGCCGTGTTGCCGAGGCGAAGATCGCAGCTGCATTCATCGAGATGAGCGACGCCACCGTCAAGGTGAGTCTCCGTTCGCGGCAAGGCTATAACGTCGCCAGCATCGCGCACGCGTTCGGCGGCGGTGGTCACCGCCAGGCCTCCGGCTTCACGATTGACGGACCACTCGATGAGGCCGTGTCACGCGTGCTGGCTGCTATTGAGGAGACGCTGGATCAGCATGATCAACGGTGTGCTGGTCGTTGACAAACCCGCAGGGCTAACTTCCCACGATGTGGTCGACCGAGTCCGTCGCCTGACGAGCATCCGGCGTGTCGGACACACAGGCACCCTGGATCCGATGGCTACCGGGGTGCTGGGCGTCCTTCTCGGTCCGGCGACGCGACTGGCGCAGTTTGCTACGCAAGGCGAGAAACGGTACTGGGGTGTCCTCAGGCTTGGCCAGACCACCAGTACCTATGACGCGGACGGAATGATCGTCGACGAGAAGGCCGTCGAGGTCGATCTTGAGGACATCCGGTCTGTGCTGCCGCAGTTCTGCGGCACCATCGACCAACTACCCCCGATGGTCTCGGCCATCAGAGTCAACGGGAAGCGCCTCTACGAGCACGCCAGGCAAGGCGAAGAGATCCAGCGAACGCCGCGATCGGTCACGATCTTCAGTATGACGATCCTGGATTGGACCTCTCCCGACCTCACTTTCGAAGTATCGTGTTCTGCAGGCACATACATCCGCAGTCTGGCCCACGATATCGGACAGGTGCTGGGCTGTGGAGGACACCTACGTGCGCTACGCCGCACCGCCAGCGGCCCCTTCGAGCTTGGGCAAAGCCATTCCCTGGAGGATCTTGAGCTGATGCGCGTGCAGGGATGCCTGATCGAGGCGCTTTTGCCTCCTGCGGCGGCGCTCGGGTCGATGCCTGTAGCTGTAACGTCCGCGGATCAGGAACGCGCGCTTCGCTTCGGGCAAGGGATCACGCTAGCATTGTCTGCATCCTCTGATCGGGTCCAGGCGCATAACGCCCACGGTGAACTGATCGCCGTGCTGAAACGCACGGATGGCGATGTCTACCGGCCTGTAGTGGTTCTCCCGCCAGCCGACAACTGAGACTGCAACCCGGACGGAGCCCAGATGGACACCACCACACTCAAGCCCTATCTGAAGAAAGATGTCGCTTTCACGATCTCGGGCCAACGGCTGGAATTTGCTGTGTCACAGACCTTGTTCAGCAGCCACCAGGTGGACATTGGATCGGCACATTTGCTCAAGACGCTGCCTTTCGACCGCATCAGAGACAACGCCCGGATCCTGGATCTTGGCTGTGGGTATGGGCCGCTCGGATTGACCTTGGCATGGCTAAAGCCTACAGCGGAAGTCCACATGGTCGATCGAGATGCCCTGGCCGTTGACTTCACTCTGCTCAACGCGCACCGCCTTGGCGTGTCCAATGCTGTGGCCTACGGCAGCCTCGGCTACAATGACGTGCGGAGTCGCACCTTCGACCTCATCATCTCCAATATCCCCGGTAAGGCAGGCGGAGCGGTGATTCGAGCCCTTGTGCTTGATGCTCGGCACCACCTATCCGGGGCGGGAATGGCCGTGATCGTCGTGGTCCGCCCGCTGGAGCAGATGGTCCTGGACCTGCTGACAGACCCCTCAGTCGAGATTGTCTTGCAGCAGACAACGGCGGCTCACGCCGTGTTCCACTATCGCTTCGTCACAGGACCATCCGATTCGGAAGGTGCTGACGGGTCAGACCAGAGCATTTACGATCGCGGAGAGATCTTTTTCCCGTTGGAGGGACTGGCCGTTCCGTTACGGACGGCCTACGGATTGCCCGAGTTCGATACGCTTAGTTTTGAGACCGAATTGCTGCTTAAGGCCTACCAGGATCTAGGGGAGATCCATCCACGGCAGGCAGTCATCTTCAACCCTCGTCAGGGGCATCTTGCGGTTGCGCTCTGGCGTCTGTTCCGACCCACAGCAATCGATCTCGTTGACCGCGACCTGCTGAGCCTGCGTTACGCACGAGAGAACCTCATTCGCGGTGGCTGCCCCGCAGGAGCAATCGGTCTGCACCACCAGACGGAACTGGTGCCCGCAGGCGCTGAGCCCGATCTCGTCGTGGGACTGGTGCGCGAAGACGAAGGTCCTGACGCGGTCGAGGCCACAGTCGCCCAGGCTGGCAAACAGCTGGTTCGGGGCGGGTCAATGCTGATCGCCGGTGGATCTACTCCCATCACCCGTATCCTGAAATCAAGAGCGATTGGCACCTACCTGCGTGCTGGCAAGCGCAGGCGAAGCAAGGGAAATAGCTCCATCCTGTTCCAGCGGGTCTGAGCCTGACTCGAGACACCGGCGCAGGAACCAGGACAGAAGACGGCATCCATGTGGGTCGAATACGACATCGGTCATCTGAGGCTTCGGGAACCCCACGCAGCCACGATAGGCGCATTTGACGGCGTCCATCGCGGGCATCAAACCTTGATCGGAAGCATGGTCGCCGAGAGTCGCATCCGCGGCGTAACGCCACTCGTGGTCACCTTTCACCCACTTCCGGGACAACTGAAGGACCCCCAGGGCTACCGGCTTCTCTCAACGCTGCCCGAACGGCTCGAGCGCTTCGCTGAACTTGGGGTTGAGGGAGCCATCGTCATCCAGTTTGATGCCGCGTTCATGCGCACAAGCGCGCTCGAGTTTGCAGCGGCGCTGGCAAGCAACCTATCGCTGCGCGCCCTGTGGACAGGGCCAGACTTCCGGTTGGGCCGGGGACGTGAAGGGGACATCGCCTTCCTCCGCCAGGCTGGTGGCCGACTCGGGTTCGATGTGCGCACCCTACAGCACACTGTAACCTGGAGAGGCACCCCAGTGCGAAGCAGCCGGATTCGTGAAGCTCTGAAGATAGGTGATGTCGAGACTGCGAACGGCTGCCTGGGCCATCCCTACAGGCTAACGGGCATCGTGGAACACGGAGAGCGAAGAGGGCGCCTGTTGGGGTTTCCTACGGCCAATCTGCAGGTCGAGGAAAGTAGACTGCGGCCTGGAAACGGTGTCTATGTCTGTCGAGCACATCTGGGGACAGCGGCTTATCACACGATCACGAACGTCGGAACACGTCCCACGTTCGACCATCACCCCCCGAATGTTGAGGCCCACCTGCTTGACTTCTCAGGCCGCATTTACGGGCGCACAGTGCAATTGGACTTCCTGAAGTATCTCCGGCCGGAGCTCAAATTCGGATCGGTCGACGAGTTGGTGCATCAGATCCGCCTTGACGAAGCGACGGCCAGAGCCTGGCTCCGGGACTACCGGGATGAGCCGGAAGGGCGTGCCTAGAGCCTCCGGCTAGGCGCCCAAGTCGTATACCCGACGCCTCTCCCAGCCGGCGGCTGAAGCGACCTCGCGGGCAGCCTGTGAGCGCGATAGCCCATGCGCCATGCGATCAGCAAGAGCGGCCCGAACACGATCTTCATCCCAGACGGTGTGATCCTCGGTGGCCCCAGCAACCACCAATGTGTACTCGCCGCGCGGCGGGTGGTCGGACACCCACTGCAGCACATCCCCCAGATCGCCACGCCAGACTTCCTCATAGAGCTTCGTCAGTTCACGACAAAGCGCCAACGGGCGGTTCCCCAGGACCTCGTGCATGAGGCGCAGGGTCTGCTCGAGCCGATGTGGCGCCTCGTAAAGGATGAGCGTCGCCCGGATCGAGGCTAGTGCACGAAGTGCATCCTCAGGGCGTCTACGCGGCAGGAATCCGACGAACAGGAATTGGTCGGTCGGCAGGCCAGACACCACCAGGGCTGACACGTGAGCCGAAGGGCCAGGGACAGGAACAACCGACACACCACGTAGAATCGCAGCCTCGATGAGTGGGTAGCCAGGATCCGATATCCCGGGCATCCCTGCCTCTGAAATCAGGGCAACATCGCCACGCTCCAACGCCTCCAGGATTTCGGGGATCCTGCGCCTCTCGTTGCCTTCGTAATACGACGTAACCGGCGTTGTGATCTGATAATGGCTCAGGAGGATCCCCGCCTTGCGGGTGTTCTCAGCGGCAATCAGACTCACATCGCGCAGTATCCGCAGGGCGCGAAGCGTGATGTCTTCCAGGTTGCCAATGGGCGTTCCGACGATATAGAGCGTCATCGCGATCGCGGACCTACTCCCGGGGCCCGTTCGACTCAGTGGTTCTGGACAAAGACGATGTGAGCCAGCGACTTGGAGCAATAGCCCGGGAAGTCGAGAGCGATCTCGGGTGAAACTGGCGGGTGGTTAGGATTGTCCCGTGAGTGGATCTGCACCCGGAAAACGCCGCGGACCTCCTGAGGTGCGCTGTTGAAAAACTGCTCCCACCCCGAATCACCATACAGCGGTTTGTCGCCCGAGTTGACAACGACATCGATGCCCCCACCCCAGACATGAATCGGGTAACCGATGAGCGCATTGCCGTCGATGTCGACAACCGTTCCGGCAACACCCATCCATGCACAGCCGTAGTACGGGGTCTCATAGCTCAAGTCATAGGAGAACGGGTAGGGCGAACGCGTCACGCGGGGAGTCGGCGACGGCGTGAG
Organism: Anaerolineae bacterium; assembly: GCA_034676785.1. Taxonomy (GTDB): domain Bacteria; phylum Chloroflexota; class Anaerolineae; order B4-G1; family SLSP01; genus PWVB01. The sequence continues at coordinate 78,067 of JAXDDP010000157.1, forward strand.
AGTGGGCGTTGCCGTAGGTGTTGATGGAATCGTCGGCTCGGGCGTCGGCGTGATGGTCGGCGTGAAGCTCGGGGGCGGTGTGGGGGTCACTGTTGGCGTCGCCGTGGGAGTCCAAGTCGCTACAGGTGTGCGACTCGGTGTGGGCGAAGGGGTAACCGTTGCCACGATGAACCGCTCAGGATCAGGCGGAAAGGGATTGATGGGCAGGTTGGGGTTCACAGCAATGAGGATGTAGCAGACAAGCGTAAGCACTGTCAGCCCCATCGCAACCAAACTCAGCGTGTTGAAAAGTCGATCCCTTGTCGCCATTGTCTCCTCCCCCAAGCTCAGGGAGTTACGTAGATCTGGATATCAGAGGTTGCACGCAGCTGATCGATCCAGTTGCGGACCGCTTGGTCCCTGAGCAGACGCAAATTCTCCGGCTCGATGTCACGACACGCGACACGTTCCACGACTTGCACAATATGATAGCCCAGATCACTGGGGATCACCTCACTGGTCTGCCCGGGCTGCAGCGAGAATGCCACGGCCTCTACCTCCTTGGAGGTAAGCACGCCTTCCGGGAAGAACCCCAGATCCCCACCGAGATCGCGCGTACTGCTGTCTTGAGAGTAGGTTCGCGCCAGCGTCGCGAAATCCGCCCCAGCCTGTAACTGCCCCAGAATCTGTCGCGCTTCTTCTTCAGTGGCCACAACAATGTGGCGCGCGTGCACATGGTCTGCCTGGGCCGAAATGGCCTCAGCGATTTGGTTGGCCATCTGCGTCGCGATCATATCGCCACGTAGTCGCTCGCGCATTTCCTCAAGCGACATATCTTCATCAGACAACCACTGCTCAAACGCCGCGTCGCCGATATCAGCGCGCAATTGGGCGACGGTGGCGTCCAGGTCGCTCTCGGCGACCACCAGACCGGCCTGCGCGGCCTGCTGTTCAATCAGCAACTGCTCGATCATCAGATTGAGCACCCATTGGCGCCCTTCTGCCAGGATCTGCTGGCCCTCAGGTGTATCAAGATCCTGGCCAGCGGCCGCCATCGACGTCGAGTAGCGTGCCACCTGGCGCTCGTAGGCTGCCATCGAGACTGGTTGTCCGTTCACCTGCGCCGCCAGTGGCTCGGATGTCGGTGTCGGTGGAGCTGCGGTTGTTGGCTCAGGGCTGGCCTCGGCGTCAACCGGTTCAGATGTCGTTGGCTGCCCGGTCTCAACCGGTATCCCGATAGGTGTACCGCACGCCGTCACCAGGATCAAGAGTGCCAGCAGACCCACTTTTGTATAGCGCATGCATGTCCTCCGGATAGATGCCGTGCCGTCATTACCGGCCCACTGCTCATTATAAACCGAGGTGCATCTTAACGCAATTCTACCCTGGTATGCAGACAGGTTACAGATCAGCGACTGCCCAGTCTGTATGGGCCTTCTACTTGTCAGGTGGCCCTAACCTTCCACGCTTCGGCATCAGGAGATAGGCACAGCGTCGAAGCCTTGACTGGGCACTGCATCTGGCTACAATCCGTCCGAACGCGCATCGTTGAGCGGTCCAGCGCCATTGCTGGGTCGTCCAAGAGCTTGTCCTAACGTGGAGGCACACGATTTCCGGCAACACCGCAGCACAAGTGCGACCGGTTGACCCGGGCCGGGATATGCCAGCCATCCTTGATCTCGTTGAGATCGGATTTGGCGACGAGCTCGACCCGCAGGGCTGGAAGATGCTAAACCAGATGCGGAGGATCTACCAACCCAACCCACTGGCCCGTGCCATCTACGGCACCCTTGCCGATACGGACGGCTTCGTCTGCCCGAGCGGCAGTGCATTGGTCGGAAATCTGTCCTTGAGACATGCCTACCCTCGCAGCACCCACGGTCGCCTGATAGGCAACGTCGTGGTCCATCCAGACCACCGTGGCCAGGGGATTGGCCGCGCACTTGTGGAGCACGCCATCCAAGCTGCGCGTGAAGAGCAAGCCACGTGGGTCGGGCTGGAGGTTCGCGCTGACAACGAGATTGCCAGCCGTCTCTACGACCAGTTAGGCTTCCGTGTCGTCGGGGCCACGGTGCATATGCTGCGCCCTAAAGGCTTGACTTGGCCGAACCTGGGAGCGCCGACCCAAGGGTGGCGCCGGTTCACATCACCGGACAGCAATCGTTGGAAGGAGCTGGCAGCCCGCATTCACGGGCATGATCAGCAACTTGTTTTGGAGACTCGCAGAGAGCCCTTCAGCCTCAGCAGCTTCGAGGGTTGGCTGGATCGGGTGCTCGCCCGACAGGTGGAAGATGCTCGGGTCTACCCCGGACAAAGCAACGAGATCGACCTTGCCGTACACACTATGGCCGACCGAAAACACCGCTTCCACGTCTGGGACATTCTGATGAGCCCGGATCTTGAGGCCAAGGGCGCCCGCGAGGTGATAGCACAGTGCATAGCGATGGTGCGCAGGTTCCCACCGTGGCCAGTCGTAGCCATCGTCGCCGATCAGCATTTACTGGTCGAGCAACTGCGAGCAGTCGGCTTCGAGATCCACCGTACGCTTGAGCAGATGATCCTATGGTTGTAGCGCATGTCCTTCAGCGCGTTCCCACCATCATCTTCAGGGTGCGTCGAGAAGATCCGCTTGCTCAGTGTGTCCGCCGGCGTTGACGCAGAACCTCATAGAGCGCGACTGAACCTGCGATCGCCGCATTGAGCGAGTTGATCTTGCCGCACATTGGCATACGCATCAACCAGTCACAACGTGCACGCACGAGCCGCCTAAGTCCCTCTGCTTCGCTTCCCACAACCAGCCCAAGGGGCACCGTCAGATCGCGATCGGTATAGTCTGTGGCACCAGGCGCGTCTTCAAGTCCCGCCATCCAGACACCAGCCTCTTTGAGCTGCGCCATCTCCTGAGGAAGGTTGGTCACCTGAGCGATCAGCAGGTGCTCGGCGGCTCCCGAAGATGTGTTCACCGTAGCCGGAGTGATGCCCGCCGCGCGGCGCTCCTGAATGATCACCCCATGGACGCCCACAGCTTCAGCCGTGCGCATAAGGCTTCCCAGATTGTGGACATCCTGCAATAGGTCAAGCAAGAGCAGCAGCGGCACCTCGCCGCGATCCCCAGCCAGCGCTAATATGGCAGACGTGTCAACATAGGGATAGAGCGATGTCTCCAATGCCACACCCTGGTGCTGATCGTGCCCAACGACCCCGGTCAGCCCGCTCCGCGAGAGCCGGTCGGTGCGCAGGCCAAGTGCTCTTGCGAGGTGCTCGATCTCCTGAATCAAGGGGGCCGGCGACAAACCATCTAGCAGCATCAACCGATGTGCAGTGCGGCGCCCAGCACGCAGGGACTCGACCACCGCTTGGCGACCGTAGAGAACGTCGTGGGCCAAGTTCACCGCCCCTTTAGATGCCAGGTCGTCTCTGTGGGGCCGTCGTCAATCATGATCCCCAACTCATTAAGCTTGCGATAGATCGCGTCCGCGCGCTCCCGATCGCGCGCGTCACGGCAATCCTCACGCAGGGCCAAAAGGTAGTCGACCAGATCCTCGGTGAGATCACCGCGCAGGCCACGCGCGGGTACATCCGGCAACACCGCCAGCGCATCGCCCGCCAGGTCGCGCAGCATCTTATCCATCGCCGACAGCGTTCCAACGCTGATGTCCTTCTCAGCAGCAAGAACGCGGTTGATTTCCTTGACCAGCGCGAAAACTACGCCCATCGCGCGTGGTGCATCGAAGTCATCGTCCATCGCGTCGCGGAAGTCTGCCCGGTACCCATCCAGCGAAGAGACGTTTGATAATGCGGCGGTGGATGTGCCAGCCAACGGAAGGATGCTCTGCATCCGACGCCGAAGTTGGCGCTCTGTCTTGTACAGGAGGTTCGCGCCGCGCTGTGCAGCGCGTAGGGCATCCCGATCAAACTCGAGAGCATTCCGGTAGTGACTGCTATAGACAAAGCAGCGGAGAGCTTCTGGCGAGTAAAGGCTGAGCGCATCCCTGATTGTGAGGTAGTTGCCCTGTGTCTTGCTCATCTTCGTGCCATCAACACGCAGGGACCCCACCAAAAGCCAATAGGTCGCCGGGGCGACGCCGTTGTGTGCTTCAGACTGGGCAACCATAGCATCGTTGTATGGATGGGCACCCTCGATGCCACCACCGTGGATGTCGTACGTTGCACCCAGGTACTTATACGCCATCACCGAACAGGCGCTGTGCCATTCTGGATAGCCATCACCCCATTGGCTTGGCCAGCTCAACGTACGTCCAGGCTCAGCTTTCCGCCAGAGAGGGAAATCTGCTGGGTTGCGCCGCTGTGCTGAAGACCCCACAACACCACCCGGAACCGTACGTGCAACCCGATGTCTGCTGAGCTTCCCGAAGCTGGGAAAAGCATCCACAGAGAAGAAGACGTTGCCGTCCACCTCGTAAGCATAGCCACGCTCGACAAGGTCCCTTATCCAGATAATGGCGTCAAGGAGATGGCCTGTAGCACGAGGAGCGAGGGTCGGTCGAAGTACCCGGAGAACGTCCATGTCGTCTTCAAAACTGTGCGCGTAGGACTCAGCAAGCTCTGCCGGGCTCACTCCTTCGCGCTTGGCAGTGCGGACGATCCGATCTTCGCCTGTGGAGAGAGTCTTTCCAACGTCGATAACCTGTCTGACGTAGGAAACGCGATAGCCGCGGAAACGCAGGTACCGCACGATCGCGTCCATCACAATATAGGTTCTCGCGTGTCCCAGGTGCGCATGATCATGGACCGTGGGCCCACAGACACAGAGGCTCACCCGATCGCCGTCGCTTGGCCGGAAGCGTTCGACCTCGTGCGATAGGTAGTTATAGACCCTGAGTGCCATCGAAAGCGGCTTTCAGATTCCCCGGCGGAAGGCCCGGATCGCCTCTAGTTACCTGAAATGATTGGACGGGCGAAGATCATCCGTCCAGCGGCTGTCTGGAGAACCTTGCTCACGACGACTTCGATCGTTGAGCCGATGAACCCGGCACCCTCTTCCACCACGACCATAGTCCCATCGTCGAGATAACCCACCCCTTGGTTGTACTCCTTGCCCTCCTGAAGAACGTGAATCGTAAAGCTCTCGCCAGGCAATAGAACCGTCTTGACGGCATTCGCTAACTCATTCACGTTCAATACCGGGATCGACTGGAGCTCAGCCACACGGTTGAGGTTGTAGTCGTTGGTGAGGATCGATGCACCCATGTCTCTGGCCAGCACGATGAGCTTGTCATCAACCTCACGTGCTGTAGGGACATCGTCATCGAGAAGCCTCACCGGCACAGGCGATTCCTCCTGGAGCTGCCGAAGAATCTCAAGACCACGCCGCCCTCGGTTTCGCCGAAGCGTGTCAGCCGAGTCAGCCACATGTTGCAACTCGTTCAGCACAAACAGCGGCACGACGAGTTCGCCTTGGATGAAGCCAGTACGGCAGATATCGGCAATGCGCCCGTCAATGATCACGCTCGTATCGAGCAAAATCGCCGTATGGGTTGCCGCAGGGACAGCAACCGGCGATGAGGATAGCTGCTCCTTCACCCCAAAGCGCTCGCGGAAACTCTGCATCAGGTCAGGCCGTGCCAGCGCAACTGTGAGTCCCACATACCCAAATGCGGCAGCCACAATGATCGGTAAGAACTGCCCCAGAGGCTGCGGCAGTAGGGAGACCGGGTAGGCCGCAATGGACCCCAGTGCCAGTCCGATAAAAAGCCCGAGCGTTGCTGCGAAGATGACCGCCGCAGACACCTGCTGTACAGCCTTCCGCAGACGGGTAAAGGGTCCCAACACAAGGCGCGGCATCAGGAACCACCCCAGGATGCCACCCAGGAGACCAGCAGCGATCATCACAGTCAGATGGACCGAGTCGGAGACCGCCGGGAACTGCCCCAACAGCGAACCGAGTGCGATACCCGACGAACCAAGAACCAGAAGCCCCACAATCCGGAAAACGAGTCTGGCCTGCTTCAGATGCATAAGGATAACTCCGTGGGATAAAAGTGGACGGCTGATCAATCGCGTTGTTTTAAAAGTACGGTGTTGTGCTTCAATGCCGTGAAACGACGGGCTCGACAGGGCACAACCTTACCAGTGGAACAACTACCAGTGTACCCTACGCCATAGAAGACGGTGCGACGATAAGTGCACAACGCGCTTGGTAGAAAATAGTAGCACGGTCAGCGATAATGTCAAAAAGATTGACTTTCACGCCATTCTTGACTATAGTTAGACTCAGTTAACCCCTTGTCTAAGGAGAGGAATTATGGCTCGTTGCCCGGAGTGCGGCGAGAAGTTGATCTTACCCGCTACCCTTGACCGTTGGGATCGCATCTCGTGCAGTTCATGCAAAGCCGAACTTGAGGTCCTTAACCTCAAACCACTCGAACTCGAAGCCGTCTATGATACAGAGGAAGAAGGACTGCTGGACGAGTTGGATGAGGATCTCGACGATGCCGAGGATCTTGAGGAATTGGATGACCTAGAGTGGGATGACGATGAGGGTGGCGACGACGAGGAAGAAGAGGAAGAAGAGGAAGAAGAGCAGGACTGGTAGAGACCAGGACTGGTAGAAGTCAGGATCGGTAGTCGCCAGGCTTTCGGCTGAAACAAGACAGGCCATCGGGAACCCGATGGCCTGTCTCTCTGATAGTGTGAAGGGACTGTTGTCGGCCTACTCGCTATGCGGAGCGCCGCGACAGGACAAACAGAACCGCTACGGCAATCGCCAGGGCCAACACGATGAATCCAGCCACCCGCAGGATGATGTTCAGTGCATTGGTAACACCGCCCTCATCATCTTCGGGTTCCTCGATGGGAGCGACCTCTTCATCCGGACCAGGTGCAGGCTCCTCGGGTGCCGCACCGGCCTCACGGGTATAGGCGAGCTCGATGCTCTCTACCTCGCCGGCATCCAACGTGAAGTTCCACTGGCCACCGTCCGTAAGGACGTATCCGGGCGGCGCCGTATGACGGATGATGAAGTTACCGGGCTCCAGATCGTTGAAACACCAGGGCTCACTAATGCCATCCGTTGTTCGGCTGTCAACCGGTCCGCTCCGGGCGAGTAAGCTGACCTGAGCGTTGGGCAACAGCATTTCGCTTCCATCGTCCTGACGGAACATGTCACCGTTGGCGTCAAAGAAGGCCGAGACGCAGACGGCGCCCTTGCCCTGTGCAGGTGCTGCGGGAAGATCGCCTATCGTTGTACCCGGGTTCGCCTGTGCCGGAGTTGGTTCAACCGCCAGGGGAGTCTCAGCCACCTCCGGTGTGGCGGCAGGAGTCGGCGTTGCCGCCGCAGCCCCGGTCGAGGAAATCACGATCTCCTGTCCAATGCTCAAGAGGCTTGATGAATCCAGACCGTTGAGGTCATAGATTTGCTGGACGTCCACGCCATACGTAAGCGCGAGGCCAAACAACGTGTCACCTGCAACTACGGTGTGGACGATGGCGCCATCACCACGCGCGGTCGGGGTCACAGCCAGCGTCGGAGGAACTTCAGGTGCTTCCTCTGTGGGCGGGGGAGGAGGTGGTGTGGGCGTAGCCGTTTCAGTCGCGCCGATGATACTCAATGCGGGATTGTCGAAATAGGCATCATTGTGCTTATTGGGCCACTTTCCGTACGCCTGCATGAAAAGCGTAGCCGCGCCCGCCTCACCAACCGTTGCCTGAACTGGGCCAACGTACCCATACTTGTCAGGGTGGAAAGCAGCCCCACTCCAGACAATGCTTCCCGAGAATGGATCTGTGCCACCGTTTGGATCGATACCGACACGGAAGTAGAACGCATCAGGGTCACCACACGAAAGGGGCGGGGAATCCTCACCACATGACCATGAGTGAGCATAGAAGGACCCTTGTACGACCGAGCCCGCAGGGATGTTGCGAACCACCTGATAGTAGCCCGCGTTCTGCTTCCCGAAGAACGTGAAGCACATCCCACTGTAGTATCCCTGATGAATGCGGCTCGGGGTGCTGTTGAACGGGGCCTCATTGGGAATGACCTTGCACTCCGGTCGTTTGAAGTCCCCTTCCTGCCACCAGGTCACCCATCCATCCGGGGTAAAGATCTCGCCATAGGCAACGCCGTTGAACGTGGAGCGAGTCCAGTTGTCGTAGTTGGGCAAGGCGTTATCGACAGGCTTACCAATACCCTCGAATCCGGGGTTAACGACCAGGTTGATGCCACCAGCCTGCCCCATCGGCACCCGGGCCTCCTCTGCTTCCACGGCAGACATAGGCAACAACGCAAACAGGGTGACCACCAGGACCACCAGGGTTGTCACCACCCTTAGTCTATTTCCAGACATAACTATGTGCCTCCTTGAATCGATCTCCGCCTAGTACGCGTCTGCGACTCCCCTCGAGCATTACCAAGCAATGCGACAGGCCACCAATGAACTGAGGGATGAGCGGCATTGATGGTAATTCGATGGGAGAGGAACCTGGATCGAAACACCCGGCAGATTATAGCATACGGAAGAGTGATGTCAACGCGTGCGAACAGCCACGTATCGTGTCCGCGAGATAGGCCGCGCCATCGTGCAGGCCGGAAGGCCTGGTCCCGCAAGCCAGCAAGATACGTCAGAGCCACCGCAATGCATCCGGGCTCAGCGTCCCGTTGATGCTGTCGCCTTCCTTGAGCATCGACGCGTGCGTCGGCAAAGACACGCTCAGCGTTCCCTCGCCGATCTGTAGACGCAACGTCGTGGTTCTTCCCTGGAACACTTGCTGGGTAACCCGCGCAGAGAACCCGCTAGAGGGCAGGGCATCGTCGGAGATCTGGATTCCCCAGGGTAGGACCAGCAGCGTCCCCTCGGCCCCTGCATCCGGAAGGGGCACATCGCGCGACACCGTTAGCGTACCTATAGCAGTCATCACGCGATGGTCTTCGGTGACCCGGGCAGGCAGAAGATTGGTGTACCCAAGAAAACGCGCTACCCAGGCTGTGGTGGGGTTTGTGTAGATGGCCTGAGGCGTCCCCACCTGTACAAAGCGCGTCTCGTGAAGCAGGGCAATCCGGTCAGCCAGGGCGAAGGCCTCGGCTTGATCGTGGGTCACCACAATCGCTGTGACGCCCACTCGGCGCAGAATCGCGGCTAACTCGTCCAGGAGCCACTCGCGCAGGCTACGGTCGAGCGATCCAAGCGGTTCATCAAGCAGAAGTAATCGTGGTTCAGGAGCCAGGCTTCGCGCTAACGCGACTCGCTGACGCTCGCCACCCGACAACTCGACAACACTGCGAGACCCAAAACCCTCCAGGCCTACGAGCGCCAGCATCGCCTCTGTTCTGGACCTGATCTCAGACCGGGACTGATGCCGCATCCGCAGCCCGAAAGCGATGTTCTGCTCGACGGTGCGGTGGGGAAAAAGCGCGTAATCCTGGAACATCAGCACCACACCACGACGATGCACCGGAATGTGGCTAAGATCCTGCCCCTCCAGGACGATACGCCCAGCTTCTGGTCTCTCCAGACCGGCAACGATTCTCAGAAGTGTCGTCTTGCCACTCCCAGATGGCCCCAGAAAACTGACTATCTCGCCACGTTCGATCTCCAGAGAGATATCCTGCAGCAACGGCTTGTCTTCATACGTCTTGTACACAGACTCGATCGCCAGGAACGTCATACCAACCTCTGTGCCAACATTACGTCCACGGGCCTAGAACTCCTGTGATCCCGGAGGGCGGACTTCCTCAATGGCGACAAAACCAATGACGCAGACCGCCATCAGTATTGTGGACATAGCCAGGGCTTGTCCATAGTTAACCTCGCCAGGGCGCGAAAGAAACCGGAATATGGCGATTGGAATGGTGGGAAGATCAGCACGTGCAATCATCGACGTGGCGCCGAATTCTCCCATAGAGATGGTAAAGGCGAAGATGGCACCAACCGTCAACGCACGCCACACAATGGGAAGATCTACCTCGCGGAAAACGGCCCATGGGCTGGCGCCAAGCGTCGCTGCGGCCTCACGCAGGTTGGGCCGGATCGACTTGAGGGCCGGAAGCAAACTCCGGACGACGAAAGGAAGAGCCACAAGGGTATGGGCGAAGACGATGAGCGCAATACTTCCCCGCAAGTTCAGCGGTGGACGGCCCATGGCCAGCAGATAGCCAAGCCCCAACGTGACCGCAGACGTCCCAAGAGGTAGCAGAAAGAGCGCATCTACCAGCCAACTGCCCTCCCGCCGGTAGAGAGCAAGAGCAACGAGTAGCCCCACGACCAGAGCAAGTGCCGTGGTCATCAGTGCAATCCGGACAGAGTTGCCTACGGCAGCGAGTGGGGGCACATAGAACACACTCTGACGGGGATTCTCGAAGAGCATCGCAAAGTACCGGAAGCCTGGCGCGACCGACCGCGCAACCAAAGTCGCCAATGGGTAAGCCAACAGCACCAGCATGAGCAGCAGGTTCCCGGTGACGAGAAGCATCTCGCCACGTCCGCGCGGTTGGCGCTGGGTGACCTGGCGAGGCTTAAGATCCAGCGGTCGCGTCAGTCGTCCCTGCAGACGCGCATAGACCAGCGCGAAGGCCAGCGTGAAAGCAATCTGAACCAAAGCCAGGGCTGCCGCAACCGGCAGGTTGGCGAACTGGATGGTCTGGCGGTAGATCTCCACCTCCAGCGTAACAAAGGTCGGCCCTCCGAGAATCAGAATCACGCCGAAGCTCGTGAAGCAGAAGATGAAGACGAGAAGGCTGGCGGCTATAACAGCCGGAGCAATCAGAGGAAGCGTCACCGTCTTGAACACGCGCCACGGCGATGCCCCCAGAGTTCGGGCAGCCTCTTCGAGCTGCGGATCAATCGTCTCCCAAAAACCCCCGACCATGCGGAGCACGACCGTGTAGTTGTAAAAAACGTGCGCCACCAAGACGGCACCCAGCGTGTGCCTGAGGTTGAGCCCCTCTCCCAGCCAGCGTACGAGTAGAGACCCTGGCCCCAGCACCGCCCCAAATGCTGTCGCTACCACAACTGTCGGGAGGACAAAAGGCACCGTCGTCAGCGCGTGAACCAGGCGTTTGCCAGGATACGTGTAATGGGCAGACACATAGGCTCCGGGAAACGCCACTATCAGCGTAATGACAGTAGAGAGCGCAGCTTGGCCTAGCGTGAATCCGATCACTCTCAAGTTGCCCGGGGCAACCAGGCGAAGGTACAAGGCCGACGGGTCCAGGCTATGCTGCTGCAAAGCGCTTATCCGCAGGATCGACGCCAGAGGGTAGAAGTAGAAGAGAAGCAGATACGCGGTCGGGACAACCATAAGAGCTATGAACGGTCCCCATCCGCTGGACCGCCATCTTGAGACCGCCCGTCCAACGCGGGCGGCCACCGTTGTCCCGACCTTGGTACTACTCATGCCCGTTGTCCCTATCTCAGAACCGCATCGATCCAAGCATCGACCCAGCGTTGGCGGTTCTGCTCAATCAGGTCAATCGCCATTGTCACCGGTTCCTCGACGACCGAAGCATGGTCCGCGAAGGCCTGGGGCAACGTCGCACCTTCGACAACAGGGAAGACCCACATATGCAGCGGGATGTCTTCCTGGAAGGCGTCGCTCAACACAAACTCGACAAAAGCCTCCGCGAGGTCGCGGTTCTGACCGTTTTCGAGGATTCCTACGAACTCGATCTGGCGGAAGCAGGTACCCGGCGCAGTGATTGAGCCGGTCGGCGACTCAGTCAGGGGCTCCTCACTGTAGAACACCTCTGCCGCAGGGCTGGTGGCATAGCTGACGACCATCGGGCGAGTACCGGCACTTCCTGCCCCACCACTAAACTCACCGTAGTAAGCAGTGTCCCAGCTGTCGACCACGAGAACATCATTAGCACGCAGTCCCCGCCAGTAATCGAGATAGCCTTCCTCCCCAAATCTGGAAACAGTCGTCAGAAGGAATGCGAGCCCTGGCGACGATGAGGCCGGGCTCTCAACGACCAGCAGGCCTCGGTAAGCGGGATCAAGCAGATCCTCCAGCGATTCCGGCAACGACAGGTTGTGCTCCGTGAAGTAGGTCTTGTCGTAGTTGATACACACATCCCCATAGTCCACAGGCGTCACATGGTACTGCGGATCCAACACATAGGTATCCGGAACGCCAGACAATGCGTCCGCACGGTAGGGCGCGAAGATGCCCGCATCCAGAGCACGGCTGAGGAACGTATTGTCGACGCCGTACAGGACATCAGCCTGCGGGTTGTCTTTGCTAAGTATCGCCTGACTGACCATCTGCCCCGTATCTCCAGCATCCAGAAACCGCAACCGGGCATTGTTTTGCGACTCGAACTGCGCAACCACGTCCTCACCGATATCGAAGCTGCCATAGGTCATCACGCGAAGCTCGCGGGGCGCTTGGCCAGAGGTCACGTCAGGCCTTGCCACTTCGGAACGACACCCCACGAGAACTGATGCAACCACCCACAGCAATAACCACACACGTCTCACCTCGCACCTCCCGACCACCTCAGTTGTAGGGTTATTCACGACAATCCACATCAAGCAATCTGCGCTCATGAAAGCACCATAGGATGCCCCGACGCACGACGACCTGCGCCGTGTCGCTCTCCATCCGGTTGCTCACACCACGTGCCGGCCCGAAGTGCAACGTCTCGTCGCGAAGAGGAAAAGCAAGCCCGTTCGTAGTAACTCCCTCCGCGGCGCCTCCCAGAGGAATGAGCGACACGCGATCTCCTGGGCGACCCTCGAGCACCAGCTGCCCCCCTCCACGAACCACTATCGCTACCCAATCGCCACTGGCCACAAGCACACGGTGTCCCACAAGCACAGGAAGAGCCAGCAGTAGCAGGTTGGCAAGCGCTTGATCAGGGCGTCCACCTGAGGCACCCAGGACGACAATCTCGTCTACCTCCGGCTGCGCCGCCGCCCATACCAGCGCCAGCTCCAGATCCGTCTCATCCTTATCCACCGGCGCACGATGCACGACGGTTCCCCAGGCACGAAAGCGCTCCTGGACCTCATCGGGCAGCGAATCCAGATCCCCGATGAGATGATGGAGCGCCAACCCCGCCGCGATCACGTGAGTTGACCCACCATCCGCGGCCACAATCAGATCGCCAGGACGCACCCAGACCCGCGCTTCTGCCACAGGGTCCACCATCAGACCATTTGCAAAGACGATCGCACGCACGATTTGCCCCCCAAGAACAAAAAAACCCCTGCCGGCCAGAATGGCACACCAGGGGTAGATTCACCACACCAATTGCGCTCCCTCCGCTGGTATGATCCAGATCAGGTTGTGGGGTCGGTGTCTCAAACACCCTCTCAGCCCCTGGTTGGGCTCCCCCGGCTTCAGACAAAGCTTATATAGCTGTCAACGTACACACCTCATTATAGCACCCCCGGCACGTCTGTAAAGCACACGCGAGTCTGACTCAGTATCTTGTACCACCCTGTTAGAAATGGACGCTAGGCTTCATCAAACAGATGAAGTGGGTATAATAGCGCCTCAGGCTGGCCAAGGAGAGGAATGGATGGGGACACTCGTCATGAAATTCGGGGGCACTTCTGTAGGAAGCGCCCAGGCGATAACACTCGCCGCGGATCTCGTACACCGGGAAGCACCGAAGTGGCAACACATCGTGGTTATCGTCTCGGCCATGCGTGGTGTGACGGATGCGCTCATCCAGGGGGCTGTCACTGCTGCCCATGGCGATGACCACACCTATCGCGGGATCGTCGCTGACCTGCGGGTCAGACACACACTGGCCGTGGCTGAGCTCTTGAGCGATGCCGGGGCTCGGACCTCGCTGCTCGTCACCATCGAGGGCTATCTTGATGAGTTCGCCTCTTTCTGCCGCAGCATTCACGTCCTGGGTGAGGTTACGCCCCGCGCGATGGATACGATCAGCTCGCTGGGCGAGCGTATGAACGCTCGGGTTGTCGCTGCCATGCTCCAGGAAGCAGGACTGCCTGCCAGAGCCGTAGACGCGACCGACGTGATCGTCACCGACCAGCGATTCCAGCAAGCGACTCCGTTGATGGATGCGACACGGGAGCGCGTCAGAGAGTTCCTCGTGCCCTTGCTGCAACAGGGAATCCTTCCTGTCATCACCGGTTTCATCGGTGCAACTCGCGATGGCGTTACAACAACGCTGGGGCGCGGCGGCAGCGACTACAGCGCATCCATTCTCGGGGCTGCGCTGGACGCTGATGAGGTCTGGACCTGGACAGACGTCGACGGTGTCCTGACGGCTGACCCACGCATCGTCCCCGAAGCGCGGGTCATCCCGGAGCTTTCATATGCGGAAGTAGGAGAACTGGCTTACTTTGGGGCCAAGGTTCTCCACCCCAAGACAATTCACCCCGTCGTAGAGCACAACATCCCTCTATGGGTCAAGAACACGTTTAACCCAACCTGCCCCGGCACACGGATCGTCTCCGACCCGATAGGAACTCGCGGGACGGTGAAAGCCGTCACGGCAATTACCGGCCTGAGTATGGTCACCGTCGATGGGCGCGGCATGATGGGCGTCCCCGGCATCGCGGCCCGCACCTTCGCGGCTGTCGCGAGCCAGGGAGCCAGTGTGCTGATGATCTCGCAGGCTTCCTCAGAGCAATCGATCTGTTTCGTCATCCCAACAGCTGACGTTAACGCCGTGGTCGCCGCACTGGAGGAGGAGCTTGCGCTTGAGATCACCCGCCGGGATATTGATCGCGTCTGGTCCATGTCAGACATCGTGATCGTCTCGGCCGTTGGCGCTGGACTCCGTGGCACCCCAGGTGTAGCTGCAGCGCTCTTCAATGCGCTTGCCGCGCAGGCCATCAACATCGTTGCCATTGCCCAGGGGTCCTCGGACTGCAGCATCTCGCTGGTTGTGAATGCTGACCAGGCAACACAAGCGGTTCGCCAGATCCACGAAAAGGTGATCAACCATGGCTAGCAGGAACAGAATCCCGGTGGCCATTCTAGGAGCAACGGGTGCTGTCGGGCAGCGCTTTGTACAGTTGCTGGCCGATCATCCCTGGTTCGAGCTCACGGCGCTGGCGGCGTCTGAACGCAGCGCTGGTCGAGCCTATGGCGAGGCCTGCCAGTGGGTCATTCCTGGTGATCCGCCCAGTCATATCGGGGACCACCTTGTCAGGGCGTTGGTGCCAGACCTGCCTGCCAGGATCGTGTTCTCCGCCGTACCTGCAGACGTGGCGCGCGAGATCGAGCCGCAATTTGCGCAGCACGGTTACTTGGTCTGCTCGAACGCGTCCGCCTTCCGCAACGTCGCAGACGTACCATTGCTGATTCCCGAGCTGAATGCAGATCACCTTGCCATGATAGAACGTCAGCGTGAGCAGCGAGGATGGTCAGGGCTCTTGGTGACCAGCCCCAACTGCACCATCACCGGAGTAGCCATGGCGCTTAAACCACTGGACGATGCGTTCGGCGTGCGAAAGGTGTTCATGACATCGATGCAGGCCCTCTCAGGGGCCGGTTATCCGGGTGTCTCTGCCCTCGATATCACCGACAACGTAATCCCCTATATCGCCGGCGAGGAGGAGAAGTTCCAGCAGGAGCTGCAGAAGCTTCTCGGCCACGTCAGCGAGGGAACCCTGATGCCGGCAGACCTCGTCGTCAGTGCGCACGCTAACCGCGTGCCGGTCCTCGACGGCCATACCGTGAGCCTTTCGGTTGGTTTCGAGCAGCACCCGACGCCGGACGAGGCTATCGATGTTCTGCGCGCCTATCGACCTGCGCCAGCCGCCATCGGCCTCCCCAGCTCACCCGTTCACCTCATCCGGGTGAGGACAGAGCCAGATCGCCCGCAGCCACGGCGAGACCGCGACGCAGAAGGCGGAATGGGACTGAGTGTGGGGCGAATCCGCCCGTGTCCTATCCTGGACTTACGCATGACGACAGTCATCCACAACACGCTACGTGGGGCGGCCAGCGGCGCCATACTCAATGCGGAACTGCTGGTCGCGGCAGGGTATGCTGAGGTATAGGTGAATATGGACGAGATGAAGGTCTACGGCCTCACCACCATCGACGCTATCCTGGGCGATATGATTGTCTATCGGAACCTTGAACCGATGGACACGCGTCTTTTGGGACTGCATGCCATCGCGCCATCTCTGGGGATCGCGCCTCACGCGACTCCTCGCAAGAGCGAACCCGATTACGCCCGCGTGATGACGCATCTACTCAATAGGGCGCGGGACTTGGAGGCGCCTCGGGCCACCCTCCGAGGCCTGATCTTTGTGGGTGATACCCGTATGAACGACGGACTGGCCTTCAGAAATCTATGTGGCGCCGGTGGATGGGCCGGCGCTGCCTTCATCGGATCCGAGAATCGCAAGCCTGACGAGCAGGAGCTGGTCAACGCGGATGGCCTGACCACTATGGTCGCCAACCGTTGGCATATGCTATTCGACTTCGCCGCTCACTTGGACGCAGTTGAATTTGCCGTTGATGAGAACACGGTCGTTGTCCTCGACCTTGACAAGACAACGTTGGGGGCCAGAGGCCGCAATGACCACGTGATCGACACAGCACGCCTGGCTGCCGTGCGCGAGACGATTGCCACGCTGCTCGGAGCAGACTTCGACATTGGGCAGTTTGAGACGAGCTATGCTCTGCTCAACCAACCAGAATTTCATCCCTTCACGTCCGACAACCAGGACTACTTGACCTACCTCTGCCTCATCCTGGGTAGCGGCGCTGCATCTCTCGATACGATGGTGAGGGAGATTCGGGACGGCACCCTCACCCGGTTTGCGGACTACTTGCAGCGGATCGATGGCATGAAAGGGGCGCTCTCCCCGAACCTGCGCGATCTCCATAGTGACATCTACACACGCGTTGCAGCTGGAGATCCCACACCGTTCAAGGCGTTTCGCTACAACGAATACCGCGCAACGGTGAGCCGCATGGGCCATATGCCAGGCGACGCGACCATCGATGCCCTGCTCGCTCAGGAGATTCTGATCACCCAGGAGGTGCTCCAGGTCGCGACCCACTGGCGCAACCTTGGCGCCCTCATCTTTGGATTGTCGGACAAGCCAGATGAAGCGTCGGTTCCCTCAACAGTCCTCGCTGGACAAGGCTACAAACCGCTTCACCAGACGCCAACCCACGCCGTGGGGACTGACTGCGTCGGATAGTATCCATGCTCTTTGGCCATATTGCCGTTTCGCTGCTACAACACCGGTATCTGAAGGTCGACCTTACCCCAGTTGTCGCCGGAGGGCTGTTCCCTGACATACTCGACAAGACAATGTGCCAGGTATTGCATATCACACCGAGCGGGCGCATGTGGGGACACACACTCCTGGGACTGGCCGTCTCGTCGCTCATCGTCAGTATCGCCTACGGATCCAGATCAGCTAGAGCCTGGGCTGTCGGTTATGCAGGCCATCTCGTGGCCGACACAGGAGGACAGGTACCGTGGCTGTATCCCTTCGTCGACTACGAATTCAGACCCTCGCCGGGATTGAGTGAGATCCTCAGGCGATTCGCTGAAGATCGCCGCGAGATCCTGGTAGAGACCGGCTTGCTCGCCTGGGGGCTGTTCTGGGCCTTGAGTAGAGCCCGACCTGGCCCCAAGAGGTAGCGTGATGATCGTCGGTCATCTGGCCATCTCAGCTCTTGAACACCGGTACGTAGAGGCCGCGCTCGTGCCCGTGATGGCGGCTGCAGTTTTTCCAGATCTGGTAGACAAGATCGCACACTATGGGTTTGGGCAGCATGCCTCAGGCCGGATGTGGGGGCACACACTATTGGGCGCGCTGCTAACATCGGCAGTCGTGCTCGCCCTCTTTGGGCGACACAACGCAGCAAGTTGGGCACTCGGATACCTGTCACACCTGGTCTGTGACATTGGAGGCGTCGTCCCATGGCTCGCCCCCTTTGTCACATATGAGTTTCCGCCGGCGATGGACTTTATGACGACCCTGTGGACAGGTCTGACCAAACCCCTGCTGCTCGTCGAGATCGCACTCTGTGCCTGGGCGGTCATCGCGCTCAAACCGAGGATCCCACAGGTGGTCAAACTGCGCCTGCGCGGATCAACCAAGCCCATACCTCAGCAGAACACCAGACCGCAGAACGGCGATACCGGGGCGTACGGGGACCACTCGTGAGTGGGAGGTAACTATGGCCTATCGAAGTTGGCTTGAGTGCGTGCGCGGGTGTGGAACGCGACATTCGATCTTTGATGTAGCCTATCAGTGCGAAGCCTGTGGGGGTCTTCTCGACGTGCAACATGACATCGAGGCTCTCAGGGATCGCAGCGCTTCTGCTTGGATGCAGCTGTTCGACCGCCGCACGCGGACGACCGAGTGGCCCTTTGGCAGTGGCGTCTGGGGTAAGAAGGAGTGGGTGTGCCCCGAAATCAGCGAGGGGAATGTCGTCTCGATGTACGAGGGACACACGAACTGCTTCTGGGCCGAGCGGTTCGGTCGCGAACTTGGTGTCGAGGACCTCTGGGTGAAACTCTGCGGCAACAGCCATACTGGGTCGTTCAAAGACTTGGGGATGACGGTCCTCATCTCTGTCGTGAAACAGATGATATCCGATGGGAGACCTATCCGCGCCGTTGCCTGTGCTTCCACAGGCGACACCTCGGCTGCACTGGCTGCCTATGCTGCAGCTGCTGGAATACCCGCTGTCGTACTCCTTCCGAAGGGCAAGGTGTCGACCGCCCAACTGATCCAGCCAATCGCCAATGGCGCACTCGTACTGGCGCTGGATACGGACTTTGACGGATGTATGCGTATCGTCCAGAGAATCGCTCAGGACAAGTCGGTCTACCTGGCCAACTCCATGAACGCTCTGCGGATGGAGGGACAGAAAACCGTGGCGATGGAAATCGCGCAGCAGTTTGACTGGCAGGTTCCTGACTGGATCGTGATCCCAGTTGGCAACCTGGGAAACGTCAGTGCACTGGGTAAGGGATTCCTCATGATGAAGGAGCTGGGCTTGATCGACAAGCTTCCACGTATTGCCTGTGCCCAGGCAGCCCGTGCCAATCCCCTCTTCTTGAGCTACCAGACGGGCTTCCGCGAGTTCATCCCTGTTCAAGCACAGAGAACCCTCGCCAGCGCTATCCAGATCGGAAATCCTGTGAGTTACGAGCGAGCCATCAAGACGCTGGTCGCCTTCGACGGGCTGGTAGAACAGGCCACTGAGGATGAACTGGCTAACGCCGCCGCGCGCGCAGACAGAACCGGAATGTACGCTTGCCCACACACAGGTGTCGCACTGGCAGTGCTCATCAAGCTGGTGGAACGGGGGGAGATCAGGTCTGATGACCGCGTCGTGGTGATATCAACAGCGCACGGCCTCAAGTTCACGGACTTCAAGGTCGGTTACCATGAGGCTGGTCTCAACGACGTCATCGCACGCCATCGCAATCCGCCTCTCGAGCTTCCTGCGGACTATGACGCCGTACAGCGAGCCATAGATGGAGCGCTCGCGCGCTGAAGGTGAGCTTGCGCGCGAGCGTCCGACTTCGTGTGCTCGGATTCCGTTACGATATCGTCCCAAGTTCCTTCCCAACCTTCTCGAACGCCCGCAGGCCGAAATCCAGGTCGTCCTGGGTCAACGCGGCCGAGACCATCACCCGGATCCGGGCGAGGCCAACGGGTACCGTCGGGAATCCAAGCGCCATAGCAAAGACACCTTCCTCAAACAACCGTCGACTAAAGGCCTTGGCGAGCTTCACATCGCCAAGCATCACCGGCGTGATTGGGGTGACACTGCTGCCGATATCAAAGCCCAAGGCGTGCATCTCGGACTTGAACATCTCGGTATTCCGCCAAAGGCGATCCACCAGGTCTGTAGACTCCGCCAGGACCCTGACGGCTGCTAGACACGCAGCTGAATCGGCTGCCGTGACAGCGCTGGAGAACAGGAAGGGTCGGGCTTTCTGGCGTAGGTAGTCGACGATCACCTTCTTGCCGGCCACAATGCCGCCGACCACACCAAAAGCCTTGGAAAAGGTTCCGATCTCCACATCAAACTTCCCGTGAAGGCCAAAGTGGTCGACGATACCGCGTCCCCCACGGCCAACAACGCCTTCGCCGTGAGCATCATCGACCATTGTCATCAGCCCGTAGCGCTCCGCTACGGCGTAGATCTCATCCAACGGCGCAATATCACCGTCCATCGAGAACACGCCGTCGGTTACCACCAGGCCCCGTCGATACTGTGGAAGATTCTCTATGACTTTCGCCGCCAGATCTGCAGGGTCAGCATGTTCGTAGACGACAATCTTCGCCCGGCTCAGACGCGCACCATCGATAATGCTGGCGTGATTAAGCCGATCCGAGAAAATCACATCCTCACGCCCGACCAGGGGTGCGATTGCAGCTTGATTGGCAACAAAGCCAGCCTGCACGTAGAGGGCGTCCTCGACCCCCTTGAACTCGGCGACTTCGCGCTCGAGTTCCGTGTGAAGCGCGAGCGTCCCGGCAATGGATCGCACAGCCGTCGGGCCGACACCATAGTCGTCGATGGCCTTCTTCGCGGCCTCCCTCAGACGTGGGTCGGAGGCCAGGCCCAGATAGTTGTTCGTGCAGAGGTTCAACACACGCTTTCCATCCACGACCATCCAGGCACCGGGAGGCGAATCGATGACACGAAGGTTGATGAACAGCCCGTTCTCCCTGAGTGCCGCTAGCTCTTCCTCGATCCAGGCAAGTTTGTGCTCAGCCATATGACCTCCCTGTGAATAGTGCCCGTCAGTATAGCATCGGCACTGTGACGAGCAAAGACACGCTGTGCGCTGCAACATCCTTTTCCTTGGGTTAGCCCTTCATGGTATACTATCTAAGAGACTGGTGATAAGTAGGTTAGGGACAACGAACGGGCGATAGGTGAACAGACGGGTTCTGATCCCTCATCTCCCCGCACTCGTTCTATAGTAATGGTTGATCACTCTTGCCCTTAGGAGGCATGCGAAATGAGGCACTTCCTCACTCTGGCCGACCTTAGTCCTGAGACCATGCGCGAGGTCCTGGATCTCGCTGTGAAGATCAAGCGCGCCTGGAAAGCGGGCGAGAGCACCCCCTATCTGAAGAACAAAGTGCTGGGAATGATCTTCCAGAAGCCAAGCCTGCGCACACGCGTCTCTTTCGACGTGGCAATGCTCCAGCTGGGCGGCAATGGCCTCTACCTGTCGCCCAATGAGATTCAGCTAGGCCAGAGAGAGAGCACAGCCGATGTCGCCCGCGTTATTTCCCGCTATGTGAACGTCGTGATGGCGCGCGTATTCTCGCACCACGATGTCGTCGAGTTGGCCAAGTATGCAAGTGTGCCCGTCATTAACGGGCTATCAGAGTTTTCTCATCCCTGTCAGGGAATGGCGGACTTCTTGACCATTCTGGAACATAAGGGAAGCTTCGAAGGTCGTAAGCTAACCTACCTTGGCGATGGCAACAATGTGGCCACATCGTTGCTCTTTGGTGCGGCACTCCTGGGGATGGACTTCGCCATCGCCACACCACGTGGATATGGGCTTCATCCCGCTACATGGGCCATTGGGGAGCGCCTGGCAGCCTTGACCGGGGCCACTATCGCCGCCACCCATGATCCTGTGGAAGCTGTCACAGGTGCTGACGTGGTCTACACGGACACATGGACTTCGATGGGTCAGGAGGAAGAGGCGCAGAAGCGGCGTCAGATCTTCCCTCCCTATCGTGTCGATGATGCCTGTCTGCGTCTCGCGAAGGATGATGCTATCGTCATGCACTGCTTGCCTGCGCATCGAGGCGAGGAGATCACCGACGCTGTCGCCGACGGGCCACACTCGGTGTTGTTCGACCAAGCCGAGAACCGCCTACATGCGCAGAAGGCAATCCTTGTCTGGGTTCTCGATGCTCTGAAATAGAATAAGGGCTCTGCGGCTAGGGTGGGTGCCGATCGCCCCAATGCCGCACAATCAGCTGCGCCAGGTCTGCAAAGGGGTTGCCTATGGTGGGAGACCGCGTGCACTTCGAGGAAGAGATCCAGAACGCCAATGACTTCGTCTGGGCCGAAAAATGGCGCGAGGCGGCAAATGCGTATCGCCAAGCCCTAGTAGAGTTCCCCGATAGCGACTCTGCCCTGATGGGCTATGCGTGGGCGCTTCTGAACGCCGGAGAGCTGGACGAAGCCCTCAAAGTGTATGAACGCTTGACCCAGCTGACGCCCACCGATCCCGGCCCGTGGGAACGTGCAGCCGAGATCCTGGAGCGCACAGGGCACGCGAAGCGTGCTGCCGACAACTACCAACAAGCGGCAACTCGCTATGCCAAACAGAGCCTGGCAGCCAAACAGGTCTCCACGCTCGAGAAAGCTATTCGTCTACGCCCGCGGGAGGCGCTGATCTGGTCACAGCTTCTCGAACTGTATCAGGCACAGGAAAAACTACCCAACGCAGTCAATGCAGCGCTATGGCTAGCGCATCTGTACCAGGAAGACAGGCGAACCGAAGCTATCAACCTCTGCCGGGAACTCCAGGGCCAGGTACCGCATGATCCTCGCCTGGGACAGATGCTGATCTTGCTCCAGAGCAACCGCCCCATCCCCCAACCTCAGTCTGTCGACGCCAAAGAGGAAATCGCGGTAGGTGGCGATGTTGGCATGGACGAAGAGATGAGCGACGCCGATGGGGGAACCCTGGTCGACGTCGCACGACAGCGGGCCCTCGCAAAACTGGCCGAATCGCTCTTCGCCGAAGACCATTCCCAACCTCAGACCGCCACGGGAGAGGGCGTGGACCTGATCATCGGCAAGGCCATCGATGCGCAAACGCGGGGCGACGTGGTAGCAGCCGTTAGGAATTACGAGGCTGTGCGTGCGGCGGGGGTCGCAACACCCTCGATCCACTTCAACTTGGGCCTGCTCTACAAACAGCAGATGCAGTTCGACGCGGCTATTGCTGAGTTCGAGGCCTCCCTGGCGGAGCCGGAGTATGTGCTTGGGAGTCATTTCTCACTCGGTGAGTGTTACCAGGCCAAGGGCGAGTTCCGCCAGGGCCTTCAGCATTTTCTGGAAGCTGTGAAGATTGTGGATACCGCCACGATCGAGCGCGAGCATGTAGACGACTTGATCCGCGTCTACGAGGGCCTGACCCAGAGCCTGGTCAACACCGGTGAGCCCCGGCGCGCCAAGCAAGTCAGCCAGATGCTTGTGGAATTCCTCGGCCAGCGCGGCTGGGAAGATAGCGCGATCAAAGCTCGAAAACGACTGGATGAGTTGGCGCGTTCCGGAGCTGTGCTCAGTCTCGTAGAACTGATCAGCCTGCCAGGCTCCGAAGCAATCCTCAAGTCGATTGCATTGGCGCAGGAGTACCAACGCCGAGGGCGAACCTATGCGGCGTTGGAGGAACTATTCCACGCATTGTCAGCGTCACCAGACTACCTGCCGCTTCATCAGCTCCTTGGTGTGCTGTTGCAGGAGAACAATCGCGTGGAGGAAGCCATCGCGAAGTTCTCCACGGTGGCCCGTACCTATGAGATTCGAGGACAGGTATCCCAGGCCCTGACCACCTATCAGATGATCCTGGAGATCTCACCACTCGATATCCCGGTGCACCGCCGCGTCGTTGAGTTGCTGGTGCAGCACGGGCGCATTGACGATGCTTTGACCCAGTATCTGCAGACAGCTGATGTCTACTACCAGCTTGCCCAACCAGAGCGAGCCCGTGAGATCTATAGCGAAGCCCTCAAGATCGCGCCTCGTGGTTCGGGAGACAAGGCCTGGGCCCCACGTATTTTACACAGAATGGCGGATCTCGATGTCCAACGGCTCGACTGGCACGCGGCGATCAAGGACTACGAGGCGATTCTCCGCGTCGCACCAGACGACGAGCGTGCCCACCTGGCACTCTACCGCCTGTATCCGCGTACAGGACGCCCACAGCTGGGGATTGGTGCGCTCGACAACCTGATCAAGCACTATCTGACACACCGCAATGCGAAAAAAGCCCTCACGGTTCTGGAGGATCTGGTAGCAAGTCAGCCAGAAAGCATACCACTTCGTGCCCGCCTCGCGCAGCTCTTCCTCAACTTGGGCAATCGCGAGCGTGCTTTGGAGCATCTGGATGTCCTCGGTGATCTGCAACTCGAAGGCGGCCAGAAGGACGCTGCCATCAAGACCATTGAGGCGATTCTTGCCCTTAACCCACCCAACCGCGAGGCGTATATCGGTCTGTATCGCGAAATGGCACAGAGGGAGCCTCCGTCCGGTGCCGCGTGACACGATGGTGCTATGTGCTCGCGCTGCGTAGACAGGGGGATTACCGATCTGCCAAAAGAGATATGGTTGGTACGGCGAGTGAGGTCGCGGGAGTTTCGTTGCAGCGCCCCGTATAGGCGGCCCTGATCACCCATGTGGAATCTCGAGTGGCTCTTGTTACGGATATCGTGGACCGACATCCTCGATATCCTGATGGTGGCGTTCCTCTTCTTCTGGATCTTCTTCGCGATCCGGGGGACCCGCGCCGTGCCCCTTGTCCGCGGCATCACGGCACTGCTCATCTCGTTAGCGCTGCTCACACGCCTGATCGAGTTACGCGCCTTCTCCTGGCTGATCGCCCAACTCCTTCCGGCGCTGTTGGTCGGCATTCCCGTTTTGTTCCAGCCCGAGCTGCGCCGGGCACTAGAGCAACTGGGGCGGGGGCGTCTGCTGATGCTGTCCCAGAGAGACTCCGAGCGCGTCGCCAGGTCGATTGAGGCAGTCGTGGAAGCTGCAGGATACATGGCTGAGCGCAGCATTGGGGCTCTGATCGTCTTCGAGCGCCAAACCGGGCTGCAGGAACACATAGAGACGGGGGTTCAGATTGACGCGGAGGTGACACCTGAGCTTCTTACGACAATCTTCAACCACCACACCATCCTACACGACGGGGCCGTGGTCATCCGCGAAGGCCGGCTTAGCGCCGCAGCGTGTGTTATGCCTCTGACCGCAGCCTTCCTCGCCGACCGCGAGCTTGGCCTTCGCCACCGTGCGGCGATAGGTATCACAGAGGCAGCTGATGCTGTCGCCGTCGTCGTCTCCGAGGAACGCGGCGCAATCTCGCTGACCCATAGCGGACGAATCATCCGGGACATCGATACAGTTCGCCTCGAATCGATCTTGCGCGCTTTCTTGATACCCCGGCAACGAACCGGCCAAGGTCCTTTCGCTCGGATGCGCCGCACATCCAGTGAATCCACAACACAGATGAGAGTTTGACCGGTGAGCCGCTGGATAACCAAGAATCTGAGCCTGATGCTGTTGTCGTTACTGCTTGCGTTCTTCTTCTGGGCCGTTGCCACAGAAGCAGAGGACCCAACCAGTACGGCAGTCTTCAATACTGCAGTTCCCGTGGAGATCCGCGGCCTCAGCGAGGAGATGACCACCTACGGTGCCGAGTCAGCGCGCGTTCGGGTGGAGATCCAGGCGCCGAAGTCCGTGTGGGACCAACTACAGGTCGATGACATCCAAGCCTATGTGAACCTCGCCGACGGACAGACAGGCACGATCCTGGTGCCCGTCCAGGCTAGTGTCGGACTCGAACCCTCCACGGTCATCAACGTCACCCCCAAAGAGATCGAGCTCACGGTAGAAAGGCTCGCGCAGAAGGAGGTCCCTGTCACTGTCCGCGTTCAGGGAAACCCGACAATGGGGTATATCGCACGGAACGCCGAGATCGCCCCTCAGACCGTGCGCATACGCGGGCCAGAGTCTCGGGTCAGCCAAGTCGCCAGCGCCCTCATCGTTGTCTCCATCGAGGAGCGCCAGAACGACCTCCGTAGCGACTATGCACCGCTCCCTGTCGATAGCAACGAGGTCGAGGTTGGGAGAGTGGAGATCGTCCCGAAGTCCGTGACTGTCAACGTCCCCATCATCCAATGGTTGGACACCCGCGATATCCCGGTCAACCCCAACTTGGTCGGGCAGCCGGCGCCCGGTTATCGCATTGCTGACCTGGAGATCGATCCGCAGATTCTCACGGTGTATGGCCGATCGGACGTCCTGGCTTCAACGACGACACTCCAGACCGAGCCCATCGACTACGAGGGTATCACACAGACGTTGCAGACAACGGTGCCACTTCGGCTGCCGACGGGGCTCTTTGTCTTCTCAGCCCAGTCGACCGTGACGGTTACCTTGACTGTCGAGGCGATCCGTAGCGGATTGACGCTGGAGGTCACCCCAACGATTCGTGGCCTGTCTCCCACCCTTACAGCCACAGTCGGTCTGGACACAGTCATCGTCATCCTTAGCGGCCCGCTGTCATCGATGGAAGCTCTGGATCCAACCAGCGTCGATGTCACGCTCGACGTCAGTGGCCTGCCTATCGGAGAGTATACGATCACGCCTGAAATCGACTTGCCTGGCGACATCGATATAGAGAACATCACCCCCCAAGCGGTTCCAGTCAAGATCACGGCCTACGTGCCACCGACGGCTACGCCGGAAGATGCTGACCAGTGACCAACGGCGGCTACAAACAGACGTGCCCGCGATGGTGTCGCGGGCACGCTCTCTAAAATGATCGGGCTGGCCTAGGTCAGCTTCCCAGCATCGCGCAGTCCCTGCTTGGTCGCGTTAAGCGACAGCAGAGCACACTTTACGCGCCCCATACTCAGTTTGACACCCCCCATCATCTCCTCAACATCACCCAGCCCCATCTGATCGATCTCCTCTGGCGCCTTACCGACTAGGGCCTCTGTAAGCATCGATGCAGCTGCCATACTGACCACGCAGCCCTGCCCCTCAAACATCACCGCAGCGATGCGGCCCTCGGGGTCGAGACGCGCCGTTAGGTGGATCTTGTCCCCGCAGGTTGGGTTGTCCATCTCGATATCGACATCGGCAGACTCAAGCACGCCGTAATTCGCCGGGTTATGATAGTGATCCAACAATTGCTCACGATACAGATCGTGACTCATCTATATCCTCCAATCTACCTCGGGGTTGACCCACGCCGCATGAATAGGCTGACCGTCTTGCGCAGGGCCGCGACCAGCACATCCACGTCCTCTTCGTCGTTATAGATGTAGAAGCTGGCCCGCGCGCTTGCCGGAATGCAGAAACGATCGTGGATCGGCTGGGCACAGTGATGCCCGGCTCGGACGCAGATCCCCTCCTCATCCAGCACGGAAGCAATGTCATGTGGGTGAACGCCATCCATCATAAACGAGACCACTGCGCCCCGCTCTGACGGAGCCGGACCGAGAATGCGGATCTCGGGAATCTCACTCAAGCGCGCCATCGCATAGGGGATGATGCGCCTTTCATGCTCCTGGATATTCTCCATACCGATGGCGGTAAGGTAATCGATCGCGGCCCCGAGCCCCACGATCTCCGCTATCGGGGGGGTGCCGGCCTCGAACTTGTAGGGTAGAGCATTCCACTTCGAGTCTTCGCGCTTGACCGTGACGATCATATCACCGCCATAGAGGAACGGCGGCATGGACTCCAGAAGCTCCCGCCTTCCCCAGAGCACACCCACACCTGGGCCACAGAGCTTGTGCCCGGAAAATGCCATGAAGTCCGCCCCCAGTGTCTGAACATCCAGCGGCATATGCGGGGCGGCTTGCGCGCCATCCATGACCACCAGCGCCCCGGCAGCATGTGCCATCGCAGCAACCTCGCTGACTGGGGGAAGCGTGCCCAGAACGTTCGACATCACCGAGCAGGCCACCACCTTCGTATGCCCGTCCTCGAGGAAACCAGGGAGCACGGTCAGGTCAAGGTAGCCATCGTCCGTCACAGGGATGTAGGCAAGTTCAGCTCCTTTGCGCTTTGCCAGCTGCTGCCACGGCACGAGATTCGCATGGTGTTCTAGCTCTGTGATCACGATCCGGTCGCCCTCATGGACGTGCTCCTCGCCCCAGCTGTAGGCAACCAGGTTGATACCTTCAGTAGCGTTGCGCACATGAATGATCTCGGCAACATCCGGCGCATTGATGAAACGTGCCGCCTTTGCCCGTGCCCCCTCGTAGGCCAGCGTAGCTTCTTCAGCCAATGAATACAGGCCACGATGTACGTTGGCATAACTATGGCTCCACACCTCTACCATAGCGTCGATGACCACCTGGGGTTTCTGTGCGCTTGCAGCACTATCGAGGTACACCAACCGCTTGCCGTTGATCTCACGGCTAAAGATCGGAAACTCGCTCCGAATCGCTGGAACATCCAGTGGCATCAAATCCCTCCCACGTATGACATCAGACTGCTCGAGATCCCAGTATAGCACAAAAAAGAAGAGACTCATTAGCATTACCTGCACGCTTTACAAATCGCAGGTGCATTTCCCGGCGCGGAGGAGGAGCACTTATCATCTGTTGTGAGTTGGTTATAATGGATGGCGTCGGCGTCGGGCGGCTTTTCTGGCCCGCCCATATCAGCCGGGCAGACAAGAGGTAGTGCGGTGGCAGACGACCAGGTCTCTGAACCTATGCAGCTCTCGTTATTCGCAGTCGAGAAGCCGGAGCCCGAATACACGAGCCGATCGGTGGAGCTTGTGCTTCAGCCTGACGCGCCCCTTGAAACTGCGATCGGGGCCTTCGTGAAGTACATGGCCGACCGCGGCTTCTCTGATCACACGCAGCAGGCTTTCCGACTCGACATACTGCTTCTGCGTGACTATATGGGGCCAGCTGCTGCTGTTGCTGACGTGAGCACGGCGACGCTAAACGCCTTCTTGAGGTGGGTCGAGAGTGGCAGAGGAATCCCGTGTAGTCCCAAAACACTCGAACGCAGAGTCACAACGCTCAAGGTTTTCTTTGGCTGGCTGGCTGATGAAGGCGTCCTGTCCCGAGATGTGTCAGCCCCCCTCATACACCGGGCCGTGTCCGCCCCCCTTCCCGAGACCCTGAGTGACGAGGAGATCTCGGCCCTTCTGGAGGTGACCCAAGCCCTGCGTCAAGGCATCGGGGCCAGCGCTCCGGATGCTCGGCCCCATCTCCTGATTACCCTGATCCTCGCCGCCGGGATCAAGAAGAGCGAATGCGTGGATATCCACCTCAACCACCTGGACCTGACCGATCCTGAACACCCGGCCCTATGGATCCGCTATCGCAACACACGTCGCCGGCACAAGGAACGTCGCATCTCTCTCCCCGCGGACCTGGTCGGGGTTCTCAATGAGTACCTCGTCCAGTACCCCTCGCGGCAGAAGCTCTTCCCCTGGACAGGCCGCAATCTGGAATATGTGTTAACCGGCGTTGCCGAGACTGCCGGAGTTGGCCGGCTTACGTTTGAGATCCTCCGCTGGACGTGCGCGCTGCGTGACTTCTGTGATGGTATGGATCCCGATGTTCTGCGCCGTAAGTTGGGGCTCTCCGAGATCAGTTGGTATGAGGTGGAGACCCGGCTGGATATGCTGGCCCGGCAGCGGGGTCACAGAGCATAGCAGAACGACGCTATGCGCCGAGCTCAGCGCCCTATAAGGGAATACCTATGACAGCGCACATCCTTCACAACGCCAAGATATACACCGGTAACACTCAGAACCCATTCGCCGAGACGTTGGCCATCGTTAATGGCAGGGTCGTAGGACTCGATCGCGCGGCAACTGCGTGGCAACAGATTCCGAATGTCCGCATCGAAGATATGCATGGTGCCTGCATCATTCCCGGCATTACCGACGCCCATATTCACCTGATGTGGTACGCGCGCAGCCTCCGCGAGCTTGATCTTCGGGACCTGAGCCGCACAGCAACGTTGGACGCGGTAGCCAAACGGGCGCGAACGCTTCCGGAGGGAACCTGGGTTACCGGGCGCGGCTGGGACCAGAACATCTGGCGTGTCTCGAGCTTCCCAACCGCAGCGGAACTGGATCGCGCCGCACCTGACCACCCCGTTGCCCTGATCGCCAAGAACGCCCACGCACTGGTCGCGAACTCGGTAGCTATGGCTGTGGCGGGCGTCGCGGCCCATACACCCGACCCGGCCCACGGCAAGATCGCGCGCGACGAGCGGGGCCAGCCGACGGGCGTCTTCTTCGAGGAAGCCTCCGGTCTCATCAGTCGGATACGGCCTGGAGAGGACTTCAGCACCCTCGTCGACCTGCTCGACGAGGCCCAATGGCATCTGCTGAAACAAGGGATCACCGGCGTGCACGATGTGGATGGCAGCCCGGCCTTTGCCGCAGAACAGGAGCTACGACGCCAAGGACGGCAGCGTGTTCGCATCGTGAAGTACATCCGTTTGGAGGCATTGGAAGCAGCATTGGAGCTCGGGCTGCGCTCCGGGTATGGTGACGACATGCTTCACTTCGGCGGGCTCAAGCTCTTCGCCGATGGTGCTCTGGGCGCGCGCACAGCGGCGCTTTTCGCCCCCTATGAGGAGGAGCCGGACAACGTCGGATTGCTGACGCTCGAACCCGAGAGACTTCACGAGATCGCGAGGACCGCCGCCTCGGGGGGACTGGCTATGGCCATCCACGCCATCGGCGACCGCGCAAATCACATCGTGCTTGACGCACTGGAAGCGGCACGTGAGCTCAACCCCACGCTCCGCCACCGCATCGAACACGTCCAGATGATTACCGAGGAGGACCAGCACCGTCTCGCCCGCAACGGCGTTGTGGCATCCATGCAACCTACCCACGCGATCCATGATATGGAGATGTCTGAACGCTACTGGGGTCAGCGCAGCCGCCTGGCCTATGCCTGGCGATCGGTTCGGGAAGCTGGAGCGGTTCTGGCATTTGGCTCGGATGCTCCCATCGAGATCTTCGACCCTTTCCTCGGTATGTACGCCGCGGTCACGCGCCGCTCTGAAGGTGACGGAGCGCCCGGGCCCGAGGGCTGGTATCCCGAGCAGCGGCTCTCCCTGAACCAGGCACTGGACGCCTTCACAGCCGGAGCCGCCTATGCCGCGGGGCTTGAGGATCGTCTGGGACGGCTTCTTCCCGGATACAACGCAGACCTCATCGTGCTGGATCGCGATATCTTCGTGCTCCCGCCCGAGGCCCTCCTGGAGACGCGCGTGGAACGAGCTATGGTTGGGGGAACGTGGCAGGTCGCAGACGAGGTGTAGCGCGACAAAAGGACCCCTCGTCAGGCGCAATGCCTGACGAGGGGTCCTTCGGGTCCGCCAAGGTTGCTACAATGGCTGTTTGCGCTTCTCGTCCGCGTAACGCCGCAGATCTTTCAGGTGCTCGGATGGGGTAGCCTGTCCCGGCTTCACCGCGTCGGCGAGGCTACGATTCCATCGCTCAACGCTCGCCAACAGCTCCTCCCACAATGCCATGATCTCCTGGAAATGAAACGCGACCTGCTGGTCCGACTCTGCCAGTAGCTCCATAGCCCTTTGATTGGCCATGTCCTGGCGGCGCCAACGGTCCTCCTCGGTGACCATCCGCTTCTGCCAGTCACGCGCAAAGGCAGTCTGCCACTCCTCCCATTGGCGTAGAAGCCTCTCCTCGGTGAGTCGCTGCATCTCCGCAATCTCGTTCTGACGCTTCTCCAGTCGTTCCTCGAAGGCCACGAGACCATCCAGGGCCTGTTTGTTCTGGTTATAGAGCAGGGCATACTTCTGCGTCTGCTCGACGAGACGCTGGACCTCGCCATCAACGATCTCGGCCTGCTCCATGTACTTCTTGACGCGCTGTTCACGCTGGAAGTCCGCCACGCGTAGCGCCTCGATCCGCGGGTCGTAGGACTTGGCAATCTCGATCGCCTCGTCCACACGTGCCGGAATCTTGCGGATGCTATCCTCCAGCCGTGCAAACCGCCCAACCGATTCATCCAAGCGTTTGCGCAGTCCGGGCAACTCACCTTCGACCTCGGCAATGCGGCGGGTATCCGCACGCCGCTGCTCTTCCAGGTAGACGATCGACTGCAGTCGGTCCTCCGTACGCTTCGAGAGGTCAGCCACCGTGTTCGTCACTGTCTGGACCTGCCCCTGAAGCCGCTGCTCCCCCGCCGCACGCGCCTCCAACTGCTCTTCGTAACGAACCATGGGGCGAATGCGCTTGTCCAGATCCGCAATCGAGGCGTTGAGCATCTCAATGTCGGTCCGCCGCGACTGATCGGATTCCAGCTTCTCCCGTCGAGTCTGGGCCTTGATCGCCTCAATTGTGCCGCTGAGGTCACGCTGAGTGGTCTCGATCATTCCCGGGTAGGCATCGGTACGCCGAAGATCCGTCTCCACCGTCGCCAGGTCCTGGCGCAGATGCTCGATCTCAGTGGCCTGGGACTGCATCACCTGCATCTGTTGCTCCAAACGCTCCTGCAGTACCGAGATCGCGGCCTTGTCGCGCTTGCGCTCCTCGTCCAACCAGCGGATCATTTGCTCGATCTGCGTGATTTCCATGCGAGTTCACTCCTCTGTACTTCGGCGGACCATCCAAAAAGGGGCATCCACGAGAGACACCAGAACCCGCCCTATCCCGGTCCACCAGTGCTAGAGACGCCCTTCAGGTGTCCCGGTTCCGGGCATTATACCGCGGTTGGCTCCACGAGACCGGCCCTTCCCCCTGTCAGGGCTCACGGCTGGTCGCCTGCCGCGCTTGAACGCCGCAGCAACGGCGCCAAAACAGCTCGCTCCTCCAACGAAAATGCCCTTGTGCGCCACACGAGCAACGCGTACACAATGGCCATCGTGACCGCACCCACACCGGTACCAGCCAACCGGGCGATGATGATCGCGGGAATGCCAGCGACCAAAGCCGCAATGATGGGTTTGCCCACGACCGTGCCCCACTTGATATCGCCCAGGGTTCGCCGCACGCCGAGCGTGAACGGGACAAGAAGCACCAACTCAGAGAGAATGTGAACCACCGCCGACGCTTCATAGCCATAAAGAGACAGGCCGGCAAGGTTCGCCACCAGGGCAAAGCCGAACGTAACAGCATAGGCTCGCGTCAGATAGCGCTGCTTGTCCAGCGCAATCAGGACATACTGGGTGATCCCGTTGATCCAACTGATAGGCATCAGCCAGGCCATGATCTGCAACGACCGGACGCTGCCGGGAACGTAGGCACTACCGCCCAGAAGCAGGGCCATCTCTCGCGCAAGGATCGTCGAGACGATCGCGACGGGCAGCGCAATCACAAACAGGATCTTGGCCCCGAGGCGGTAGAAGCGGACCATGCCCTCGCGGTCACCCTGCGCCTGACGCGAGACCACGGGGAAGAGCGCCATAGTGAACATGGAAGGGATGACCATCATAGCGTCGACCAGTTTTCCACCGATGCTGTAGAAACCTACCGCTTCCGGTCCCAGAATGGGTTCCATCAGGAAGATGTCGACCGTGTAGAACAACGTGGCCAGCAGGTGATTGGCCATGAGTGGCCACGAGGCCCCAACCATCTCACGGCGCAGTACGCGTGCCTGAACTGATCGTACAGGGGCATCATCCCCCGGGGGCCTACGCAGCGCGGGGAAGAGCCGCCACGCCAGCCCTAGCAAGATGGCCAGTGTGGCAACGTTGATCAAAATGGAGGTGCTAGCCAGCCCAACGATGCCCCATCCAGCCACCAACGCCAGAGTCTGTACCGTAACACGAAGAAGCGACGTCACGGTTGTAACAGCAGCCGGATACTCAGCCTTCTCGAACGCGTAATACAGCGCCGTCAGTCCTGTGGAGATGGAGTTGGGCACGAGCCCGATATACAGCAAGACGATAGCCAGGACGACCTGCGATGAGGCCGCCGCCGTCATGCTGGCAATCACCGTCTGCCGGAGGCCAAGAAAACCGAGCAGGACCGGGACTGCTGCGGCACTCAGACCGAGGCGGATCAGCGTTGTGTTGGTCAGGTAGCGACGCGCATGCTCCGGGTCACGAGACACCTCACGCGTGAGGTAGGTGTTCAGCCCAAAGTTGGTCAGGATGTCGAACCAGACGAAGATCTTGGTCGCATAGTAGTAGTCACCAGCACTGCTGGGACCCAGAATTCGCATCATAAGCGCAGCAAAAGCGAAGTCCAGTACGCGATTGAACAGCGTCAGCGCAATGGGAACGATGCTGTTCTTCGCCAGGCGCTGCACCGTGCTCTGATCACCGCGGTCCCGATAGGTGAGCCGCCAGAGCCAAACAACCGCGAGAAAGAGTACAACCATGCCACCGACGAACGACGAGAAGGCTCCGATCTTCACGCTGTCCGGCGTATATCTAAACCTCACGGTCGCTGCACCATTCACACGTACGCCGCGGAAGTTCCCCGCAACGCGATGGATCCCAACCTCGGTCTCCGAGTCTTCACCCGTCCCGGGTGGCCTGACGAAGGCCTTCCAGCCCGGCGCGAAGGCATCGGTCAGGACCAACCACCCAGACTCATCGACAGCAACCTCAACCATAACCTCATTGAGCCCATAG
The DNA here is from genome assembly GCA_034676785.1 of Anaerolineae bacterium. Taxonomy (GTDB): domain Bacteria; phylum Chloroflexota; class Anaerolineae; order B4-G1; family SLSP01; genus PWVB01. The sequence continues at coordinate 112,291 of JAXDDP010000157.1, forward strand.
TGGGCGACCTGTTGCGCCACAGGTGTACCGGCCTGCACGTCATCTGGAGCTGATACCGCCTCACCGGCAGGGCCCGTCCTGGCTTGCGTCGCCGACTCGATGATCACGTAATGCCGCGGGTCATAGGTCAAGATTGCCTCGCCAACGGCCTCAACATCGGAGACCTCAACCGTTGCCGCCATCGGCAACGTGAAGGCACGCGGCGTCACACCCAGGTTCTCGTAGATCCTCACGGCCTCGTCCTGATAGACCTGACGATACTTCGGGAGGGGGATCTCGTGCTCGGTGATCACGTACTTCACGTTGAGCAGATCAGTGAGCGGGCTATCCAGACTGGAATAGGTTCGGAAGGGAGCGATCTGGTTGTAGGGCAGCATGCCCTGCGGCTCAATCCACCCCATATAGCGCGCATACTGCGCCGAGAACAGGCTATCGTAGCCGCGCACGTCCTGCAAACCATAGGTCATGCTCGTGTTCGGCGGCAGCGTGCCCCGGCCCTCGGGGTCAAATGCCGAGAGCCGCCAGAGCCCCACATCCTGTTTCAGGAAATCGATGGCCGGAGGCTGATACTCCAGCAGACCAGGGGAAACTGCAGGATTGAACCCGGCCCCAAACATCACCAGGTCGACGAGAACGACAACGACAGCCAATGGCTTCCACACGGGCCACCCACCCAGCGCCCGTGGAAAGCGGCAAGGGCATTTCGAAACACGCAAGACGATGCCCGCACTCAACAGGAACGCCGCAAACCGCAGCACCCACGGCGCGAGATAGGAATAGAAAGCCCGAGCATCAGGGAACACGTTTGCCGCACGCGCCAGAGACCAAAACGCTCGCGACACCAGCGGTTCGATCGCGTCGTAGGCCAGAAAACTGCCCAGGACCCCAACGCCTGTGAGGAAGCCCCCCCAGATCGCGATGGCGGCGGTCACGGAGATCACATCCACAGGCGCACCGAGGAGAATGAGCGACTGCCGTCGAGAACGTTGCTGCAGTGGCAAGACGGGTGAGCTAGTGGTATCGGTCGAGGCTTGGGCCGGCATCACCTGGCCCATCCCCCTGCTGGACCGTTGGCGGCAGGCAGTTGAGATGGCCGAGACCCCAAGCCCTGCCAGCGCAGCCACCGCCACCGTGAAGGGGAAGACCCAGCGGAATGGGGAATGTGACTGGCCCATAAAGGGCAAAGCGTAGACCAACGCATAGACCGGCGTCCCGTACATACAAGCCAGGGAAAAGGCGGCCAGCGCAACGAGCAATGGAAGGTAGGGCTGTCGCATCCAATCGAGCAGAGCCCGAACCACACGGTTGCGCCGAAGGCGCGAGCCCTCGCGACCCGCCGCTGCCTCGCCAGGTCGGAGAACAGCAATGCCAGCAAGAAGCAACGGCAGAATGCCCAGATAGGCACCGCCCTCGACGTAGTTCTTGATCCCCCAGTCAAACGAGGAGACAGTATCGCCCAGGGCGCTCGTGCCAGCACGAATCTCCTGCCTGCTAAACACGTCGATCAGCGTCCGGTGGGTTGGGTTGCCATAGAAGTTCGGTATGAAGAAGGTGATCAACCGGCGTGCGGGGTACGCCCACCCGAGGACCTGCTGCAGTGTAACCGCGCCCTGGCGGAAGCTATCGCGAGCGACTTCGTAGAAAGGCAGCAGCTGCACAGCGCCCAACACCAGCCCCAGGCTCACAATCAGGGCGATCCCCAGGGTCGGGGGCAACACCTCGGAGCGCCACAACGACTTGGGCGACGTGAGCGACCCGTGAATCAGGCGCCACCCCGCAAACCCCACCACGACCAGAAGCACGAAGTAGGTCGTCTCCGGGTGTCCGGCCAACGTCTGCAAGCCCAGGGCTATGGCGCCCAGCAACGCCCAAGGCAGCACTGCCCGCTCTTGGACCCAGAAGCGGCGGCGCCCAATTGTGCACTCGACCAGGGCCAGCAACAGCGGTAGCCATGAGGCTCCCGCGACAATCATCGGGTGTACCACCGAGACCACCATGAAGCCACTGAACTGGAACACGATTCCAGCCACCAGGGACCCCAGAGGTCCCGCCTTGATCACACGCCCGAGCACGTACATCCAGATGCCAGCAAGCCCCAACTGCAGCACGATGAACACACCGAAAGCGCGAGGAATCGGCAATGCCAGAAACACCCAGGTCAGAGGATAGAGCGCGGAGTGCTGGCCATTTGCCAGGAAAGGGTGTCCAGTAAACAGGTAAGGATCCCAGAGAGGCAGTGTCTGATCCTGGACTGCATCCACGAGGAGTTGCTTCCAGACATAGTTCTCGAGGATCAGGTCAGCCAACAGGGGGTTCTGTACATCGTTGATCCCACTGGCAGCCGCGCCCATACGGAAGGGCTGCGACGTGAACAGCGCATCGATCGGAAGCAGCGTCTTGTTGCCGAGGGACACTGGCGCGAAAAGGAGCAGGGGAAAGACCAACAGCATTCCCACTGCCAGGAGATCACGCCACTGTCGTCTTATCCACGTCTCCGCTGTACGCAAGTTCATCGGGGATGCTCGGGTTGCGGCAAGGGAGATGGCACCTTGTAATGAAGAACCACGGCGCCATCGTATCACGCAACCGGCCGCGTGCAACCGGCCACGTGCAGCCGCGGGGGGGTATAGAAAACGGGACCGTCAGCGAAAACGGTCCCGTTCAGGGCACTCTCTGCCGGATGGTTAGTGCTAGGCCTTGGGTGCGACCAACGCCTGTCGGAGTGCATTGAGCCCTCCGGGGTTGGTGTAAGCCGCGGCATCAATAGGACGGATGTCGAACCCCAGCCGAGGTATCTCCGAACCATCGCTGCGCTTACCGCGTTCCCAGTCCCGGTGCGGGTAGAAGAAAGAGGCCGCCTCATTGAGGCGCTCGTCCAGACGCCCAATCACCACATAAGCATCCTGCCCCGCGGGCGTGACGATCACGTATTGATAGAGGTCCAACTGCCCGACGAACAGATCGGTCCCCATTGACTCGGTGGCAGTGTTGCGCAGGATCAATGCGACTGCACGCAACACATCATCGTGGGTCAGAAAACCATAGGCGTCGCTGAAGTCAGACATGCCCACTATCGAGACCCCGATCATAGCCAGTTCCGGGTTACTGGCCACGCGAACCAGTTCTTCTTCGATGAGCAACGTGGTGGGCAACCCAGTGATGGGATGCAGGAGCGTCTCGCGACTACTACGGCGCAGCGCGTTACGCACGCGGAAGCGCAACTCTTGGACGTCAAAGGGCTTGGTGATGTAGTCGACGGCGCCCAATTCCAGGCCCGTCAATCGATCCACCCTTTCACGACGCTCTGTCAGGAAGATCACGGGCGTGTGCTCAGTCCGTGGCTGGCTGCGTAGCCGTAGGCACACCTCATACCCATCTATGTCGGGGAGGTGGATGTCAAGCACGACCAGATCGGGCTGGATACGCGTGGCCATCGTTATCGCATCCTGCCCCCACCCGGCGTGTGACACCTGATAGCCCAGCGACGAGAAGTACGCCGTCAGCATCTCTGCCGTGCTGGCCTCATCCTCAACGATGAGAATATGGCACGGATCCTCACAGTGTTCGCCAGCCGCAGTATCCTGCATCGGTTCGTTCGTTAGTCCCATGGTCACCTGATCGTATACTCACAGAGGCTGAGGGCCCGGCCTTAGTCAGTAGGGTCCTTGTACACCTGAAAGGTACAATTGGCGTGTCCCATGCCGATGCACGAGACTTGGTCCACTCGGAATGTGCGCCCACCACTGATCCAGCGCAGCGCTTCCTCGATTATACCCGCAGCGATAAATCCGCCAGGACGCTCCACGCTCCGTCCCCAACACATCGAGCACCGCTCAATGATGTAGTTGTACTGCTCGCCGCCTGGGTCCCGCACATACGATGTCTGGTCACTCAGCGAGTCGAATACCTTTGCCACTGCCGGAAGGCCCACCCGGACCTTGGTCTGTAGCGGCAGCACCCTGAATGCCAGGTCGCTGGCGCCGACGAGCGCGCCGAAATTGGACAGACCACGCGCGAACAACACGCGTCCCAACCGCAGTTGTAGCCCTCGGCCACCTCGAGGACCGTACATATCCTCAAGCGCCCCGTTCAACGCTGAGATATGCGCAAAGTCAAACCCCTTCTCCATCGTGTCGGGCGGGGGGACGGTGATGAACTGGCGCAGGCCTGCCATGTTGAGGATCGCGTTGAGGCCGTTGCGCCCCATGATCTCCTCAAGCGCATCAAACAGGATCAGTCCGAAACGATAGGGGTAGAAATAACCGCTGGGTTGCGGAGCATCAGCCACTGCCAACCTCCTTCGGTCTGAGCCTACAGAATGCGTGAGAACTCTTCAGCAGCGCGGCGCATGTCCAGAAAGAGTAAGCCAAGTTTAGCTTGCTGCCGCGCCAAAACGGTCAGCACCGCATCCTGGCCCACGGCACGCAGGATGACGTAACCTCTCTCGCCACGGACATAGACCTCGTCCAACTGCCCACGACCGAGTTCGCCGGCAATCCGCTCGCCCAACGACAGCATCGCAGCCGACATTGCCGAAACCCGGTCCTCCTCGACGCCCTGAGGAAGGGAAGTCGCAATTGGCAGACCGTCTACACTGATAATCGCGGCCGCCTCCACGTCCATGCTGCTCGCCTGCAACTCCCGCAGTCGCTCAATCATCCGCTCGTTTCGAGACCTGCTCGCCATGGCTTCAGCCCTCCGATACTGGTGATTGCCCGTCCAGGAACGGATCGACAGAGAACCGGGTAGAGGGTGTGCAAGCTCCGTTGAAGCAACTGCCTGCACAAACACATATCTGGTTCAGTAAGAGAGTACCATAGGTATAGGATACTGTCAAGATATGGTTAAAACGACCTGCGTGGTGCAAAGGCTGAGTGTACTTTGCCGAGGTCACACCCGACCTAACGGTGTGCAGCAAGTCCCCCGTAAACAATATCCAGGGCGGCTCGCATGCGATCCTCCCAACAGAACGACTCATGCGTCGTTCCCAGACACTCCAGAACACTGAGCCTGAAGAAGTATGTGGCGATCAACGATCCTGCCGCCTCAGCATCGCAGTCGCGCCTGAATGCGCCCTCTTCCTGACCCACACGCACCAGATGTGCCAACGCTCCCGCCAGAGACAGGTGTCCCTCTGTTGGAGGCTCCGGAAGCGGGTTGGTCAATATATAGAGCGCCATACGTTGGAAGAGATGGACGTAGGGGTCTAGCTCCAACCGAACGCCGTGCAGCAGAGCCCAGATTCGATTCGGCACACCGCCGTCGCCGTCCATCATACGATCAAGCAACGGCTGGATGCGCAGATAGAGAAGCTCACCCAAGAGCGTCTCCTTGCTGCCAAAGTAGTTGAAGAAGGTCCCTTTGGCCACATCAGCTGCCGCCGCGATCTCCTCAACAGTGGTCGACTCAAACCCCTGGGTTCGGAAAAGGTGCTCGGCAGCGTGGAGCAGACGACCGTGCGTCCGTTCCCGACGTCGTTCCCAGCGCGTCCGAGTCTCAGAAGAAGGCTCAGCCAAATTGACTCCGATCAAACGTGGTGTGGGCCAACAACTGACCCCGGTCAAATATGACCGGGGTCAGTATAGCAGGGGACAGCCGAACGGCAAACTCGCACTCAGTCCCACGCCGCGCCCGCAACGGGCTGCTCACGCGCTCTCCTTTCCGCCAATGCGCTCTGAATCTGGCTATAGTGCGCCCGCGTGATGGGATAGACGCGTGCTACAGGCACTGAGATCATCAATAGCAGCGCGGGCACGACCGACACAAAGATGCGCAGTGCGAGCAGCGCCGACACAGGTTGGTCAGGCACAGGATCAGCGGCTGTCGGCTGAACGTAGTCCGCCCACCGAAGGACGAGAGGCAGGACTGCGAGCGCTGCCATCCGCGCCAGCTTGTCGATAAAGGTCATGATGCCGGCGTAGACGCCCTCCTGCCGGCGTCCACTCATGAGCTCATCCACCTCCATCACGTCGGGCGTCATCGCTGAAGGAATGACATGGGCCGCAGAAACGCCGAACCCGGCCAGAGCCCCCAACAGGTATACCGGTATCTTGACGCCCCGCGGAACAAGGAAGATGAGCAACATCACGACTGCCCAGCTCACCATGCTGATGATGTAGGCTTGGCGCTTCTCGTAGCGGCGCGAGAGGTAACTAACCAGAGGCAGGAAAAGGAACGCCACGGCCAGAATCACCCCCTGGACAATCGAAGTCTCGTCTTCCGTCATGCCGGTCCAGTAAGCCAGATAATAGGCAAAGACGGCCTGAACGATCACAACGGGGGTCCAACTGAGCAACCTGAGGGCAACCGTAGATCGAAACGCGGAATTCCGGCGGATGAACCCAAGGGATTCCCTGATCGGCAGCGGCGTCTCCGCCTGGAACTCAGCGCGCTCCCGGGTGCCGAAGAACGTGATCAGCAACGGTGGGATAAACGCGAGGCCCGCGGCGTAGCCGACTGTCTGATAGGCTCGCGGATCGCGCGCAGGAAACATCGGAAACACGATCAAACCAAGCAGGAGCGGTGCCGCCAGCCCGGCCCCGATAGAGACCGCCATGCGATAGGTCACCAGCGATGTGCGTTCATCGTGATCATCGGTCAGCTCGGGCGTGAGTGCCGAATAGGGACAACTCACAGCAGTGAAGGCCGCCTCGTAGATAATGTAGACAACGGTATAGAAGACGAAGAGGATCATCTGACTGTCTGTTGGAGGGATCACCCATAGCAGGGCAAACGACAGCCCAAAGGGAACCGCGCCAAAGAGTAGGTAGGGCCGGCGTCGCCCCCATCGTGTCCGCGTACGGTCCGACAGATACCCAAGCAGCGGATCGTTCACCGCGTCCCAGAGCGTCACGATGACCCAGAAGAGGCTGACGAGCCGGAGATCAAGGCGCACGATGTCGGTCAGAAAGAAGCTGTACCAGAAAGGGATGATCGTTCCCGGGCCGACCGAATTACCCAGGTCGCCGATCGCATAGGCCAGTTTCTGCCATAGGGAGAGTTTGGATGCGGGAGATATCATGGGTGAGCCTCGTCTTGCTACAGGTCCAGGACGCGTGTGCGGTACTGTAGCGCTTCGGCCAGGTGGTGCGTCTGAATGGCGCCGGAGTCCGCCAGATCAGCGATGGTGCGACTGACCTTGAGCACACGATGGTAGGCACGCGCACTCAGGTGCATCTGGCGCATCGCCGACCGGATCAGGGACTGTCCCTCCGGCGGGAGCACGCAATACTCCCGGATCTCCGCTGGGCCCATGTCGGCATTGCAGGTGAGCGACGTTCCGGCAAAGCGATCCTGCTGGCGAGCGCGGGCCATCTCGACTCGGCTGCGAATCGCCGCAGAGGACTCGGCGGGCGTCATCCGGGTGAGTTTCTCGTAGTCGACGCGCGGCACCTCGACATTGATATCGATACGATCCAGGAGCGGACCCGAGATGCGCTTCCGATAGTTCTGAATCATCCCTAGTGAACACGTACAAGCGCGCTCCGAATCGCCGTAATAGCCACATGGACACGGGTTCAACGCAGCGACCAGGGTGCAGTTGGCGGGGAACGTTAGTGCACCCTGCGCCCGGCTGATAGTCACCGACTTGTCCTCCAGTGGCTGTCGCATCACCTCCAGCACCCGACGGTTGAACTCGGGCATTTCGTCGAGAAAGAGCACACCGCGGTGCGCCAGGCTGATCTCCCCGGGACGGGGCCATTGCCCACCCCCCACAAGCCCCGCATGGCTGATCGTGTGGTGCGGTGCGCGGAAGGGGCGCGTCTGGATAAGCGGCGTGTCGGGTGGCAGCATGTCCGCCACGCTGTAGATCCGCGTGACCTCTAGCGCCTCCTCCAGCGTCAATCGCGGCAGGATGCCCGGCATCGCGCGTGCCATCAGGGTCTTGCCGGCTCCGGGAGGACCGATGAGCAGCAGGTTATGAGATCCGGCCGACGCCACCTCGAAGGCGCGCTTGGCATGCTCCTGCCCCTGAATCTCGGCGAAGTCGGTAGTGGGAGGGGGTGTCTGAGCTGCCATCCCCACCCCCGGATCGAGTGGCGCGATCTGCTCCGCGCCTTGCAGGTGCGCCGCCAGCGCCCCGAGCGACGGGACTGGATAGACGGTCACCTCGGGAATGAGGGCCGCTTCGTGGGCATCGATCTCCGGAACGTAGAGGCAGCTGATCCCATGGTGGCGTGCCATATCCGCCACCGACAGAACGCCACGCACGTGCCGCACCACCCCATCGAGCGAGAGCTCTCCCATCACGAGAGCACCATCGAGCGCGTCCGGTGGCAACTGCCCACTGGCGGCGAGAACGCCGATGGCGATGGGCAGATCATACGCCGGGCCTTCCTTGCGCAGATCCGCCGGCGCCAGGTTGATCGTGATCCGCTGATCGGGGAACCGGTAGCCGCTATTGCGGATCGCGGCTCTCATCCGCTCGCCGCTCTCGCGAACGGCGGCGTCGGGCAACCCTACGAGCGTGAGTGAAACCATGCCGCGCCCGACGTCCACCTCCACATCGACCGATTCAGCTTGCAGCCCAATGACAGCGGCGCTGTGGATTTTGGCTAGCACGGGGATACTCCGCGAACGAGGCAGTGAAGCTCAAGGTCGATCGCAGCCATACGAGCACGGCATAGGGCCATTCGTTCCCTCCCTACCGCTTGACGCAGATGGCACTGAACGCCACCAGTCTACACCCACCCAACGCTGCGTCAAAAACCGGTCCGCTGTGACCACCACTTGGATGAAGACGTCGGCACTGGCAGATCTGCGCCTTCGCTGCTATAACGAGCCTATGGATCCCCAGAACCCAATGCGCGCCTATATCGCCATCAAGTACCACGAGGACAACGGCAACCGCGACCAGATCGAGGCCATTTCCAATGCGCTGGAGGCCTGTGGCTTCGACACGGTCTGCATTGCGCGCGATGTCGAGCGCTGGGGTGAGGTCGATCTCTCGCCCCACGAACTCATGACCCACACATTCAAGGCCATCGACTGGAGCGATCTGGTCGTCGTGGACCTCACGGAGAAAGGGGTGGGCGTTGGGATCGAGGCAGGTTACGCGCACGCGCAAGGGAAAGAGATCGTGACCATCGCGCAACGCGGCGCGGACATCTCAGCGACCTTGCGTGGGATCTCCGCAAGGGTCATCGTCTACGACACGTTAGCTGCGCTGGCCCCCCTGCTGCGCACTAATCTGCGCCGGGAGCTGCCTCCAGCCGAAACGCCTTGAACTCCTGCTCCAATCGAACGAGGCGCGGCTGTGCTGCCGTATCCCCCTGTCCGAGTCGGTGCCAGGCGAAGGCCGCCTCGGTCACCTTCTGGTGGTAGCGCTGCAGCGCCCACCACCGTCGCACGTCACCGCGCAAGAGCAGATCAAGTCGCGCCATACGGCGCTGGAACGTCGACTTGAGCACTGCTACCTCACTCTCGGGGATGACGCGTCCCCGGACCAGGATATCGGTGTAGGCCAGAATGCGCTGCCGCTCGACGAAGAACGTGCCCACCGCGACAGCAAAGAGGACAATGACACCCACCCAGTCGACCAACACCGCCGCAACAAGCGCTCCAGCACCCCCCACGCCGGTGAGCGTCGCCAACGCATTGTGCAGCGCGTGGGCGCCGAGGGACATCAGAAACCCCAGCACCAGGGGAATGAAGCGTAGCGCCTTGTTTCTGATTTCGAGGAACATGGCCACACCGAGCCCCGTGAACCCCGTGTACATCGCGTGGTTGAGCCCGAATATGCCGGCGCGCATGAACGCTAACCCCAGCACCTCGCCGATGCCGCCTTCAGTAAGAGCTCCGAACAGGTAGAACACATTCTCAACCGCGGCGAATCCAAACCCCACCATCCCGCCGTAGATTACGCCGTCCAGAGGGCTGTCAATCTCGCGCTTGAACAGGAGCAGCAGCAGGATGAGTGCCAGCGCCTTGAGGCCCTCTTCCGTCAGCGGCGCCACGACCGAGGCACCAAGCAACTCATACGTCAACTGGCTAGAACTCTGTATCGCCGTAAGGGGCACATCCAGCACGATCTGCATGATCAATGCAAGGACGATCGAAGGAACCGCTCCCCACAAAAAGGCCACCGATAGCAGGCCAAAGGGCTCCTTCTCATAGCGGTCAAGCCACCAGAGAACCAGGGCATACAAAAGCATCGGCACGAAGCTCAGAATCAGGATCAGCAGCCCACTCAGGAACACGCCACATACCCCCTGTTGCCACTAACGAGCAGGGGCATCACCCCGACCCGCACAGCGTTCTTCTCACACACGTTCCGGGCGGATCTGCGATCCGCCCGGGTAGTCCGACTATGTAGCAGAAACTGACCGCGTGGCCGCCCTTGTCACGCGACTCTGTCGCTCGGTCCGCCACATTCAGCCGCAAGCGGCTATTTCCGCCGCGGCGACAACGCCCGTAACAGCGCCAGCCCCCCTCCCGCAACGGCCAGCGCGCCAGCAGCGGCGCCCAATCCCTGGACCAGTGTCTTGGTCTCCACCGTGGGCAACACAGCGCCCTCGAGGCCGGCATCAGCCCCATACTGTGCGAAGAGCTGCCCCCACGGGGTCTCCAGCGCCGCCTCGACACGTTTCCGTCCAACCACAGGGTACCAATAGACGTTGTGGTAGAAGTTGCTCGCGAAGTAGGACCACGGCACGAGCGGGCTGCGGAGCAACAGCGGCTCAAAGGGCTTGAGCGCCCCGTGGTAGATCAACTTCTGCCCCTGGCTGGCGAATGTATCCTCCTGGACGAAGTTCCAGCGCTCGGCGGCAGCATCCTCATCGCCCACGAACTCGATGCCGGCCGGATCGCCTACGCCCAGTCCCAACTCGTCCGCAATGCGCAGGAACGGAATCGTGCGCGGGTCGAAGCCCTGCAACATCGCTGACGCCGCGTCGATCGCCACCTGATCGGCTGACGCCATCAGGATGTTCTTCTCATGCCAGTGCATCGCCCGAGGTCCCGGCCCATCCCCGGCAAAGGTTCCGTCCATCACAGCGAAGAGCCCCGGGTGGATATCCTGCTGGATCATCAATAGGTCGACCAGCGTTTCGTGGATCACGCTGTGGGTCCAGTGGCGCTTGCGCCCCAGGAGCCCGCCAAACGCGTTCTTCATCGCACCGGTGATCGTCGTGAAGACGTGCGTCTTCACCGTGGGAAGCTGGATGATGTTTTTCCCGATCAACACCTCGGGAATGACCACGCCCTCGGGGTACACCTTGTCCAGCACCAGGAAGGGCTGCTTGGGCTGGTAGGGCACCCAGCGTTCCTCGGGCTTATAGATGTAGACACAGGGCACGCCGTACTTATCGGTGACGTAGCGCTGCTTGTTGTTCGCCTCGCCGTCACTGGTATCCACCACCACAGTATCGTTGTGCACGCCGACGAGGTCATACCCATCGCGCTGCAACACCCGGATGACACCCTCGAGCTGCCAGGGCGCTGTCGAACACGCCGGATACCACGTCTGCCACGAGATGTTGATCTTGAGCAGCGTCGTCTTGTCTTTGGGCAGGACCTCACGATATCCCGCCAACTCCATCAGCCGTGCATAGTCGTCCAACACCGTCTTCGGACTCGTGCGGACGATAGCCACCTTTCCCCGTCCGGGGAAGTCAACGTGTTTCATAGTTCTGTCTCCAACACACCTGGAAAAGCCGCCCTTATCTAGAGCAAGGTGACACGGACTTCACCGACCTGCCGGGTCCGGGACCTTGATAGCGAGGAAGTATACGGCGAAGGGTCCGATTGTCCAGCAGTCTCCCCACCCTCGCAGGGTCTCCCCACCCTCGCAAGGTTTCCGCACCTTGCGAGGGTTTCTGCAGACGCCCCCCCCTGATAGCCAAATCTCCGACCCGTGGTAGAGTGCCCCCATACCACGCACTCACCGTAGAAGGAGCGCTGTCGATGCGCATACTGCTCACAGGCCATCTGGGCCAACTGGGACGAACGTTGCTGCCGCTGCTGGCACGCAACCACGCGGTGGAAGGCATCGACCTCCCGGCCCACGATATCACAGACCGCACCGCCATGCTCGCTCTGGCAGCGCAGGTCCACCCGGACCTCATCCTCAACTCCGCGGCGATGACGAACGTCGACGGCTGTGCCCGCGACCCCGAGTTGGCCTATCGCGCCAACGGAATGGGGGTCCAGAACCTGGCGCTTGCCGCAGCCAGCGTGGGCGCCGAGTTCATGCAGATCAGCACCAATGAGGTCTTCGACGGCACCGCGACCGAGCCCTATCACGAATGGGCGTCCTGCCGTCCAATCAACGCCTACGGACGCTCCAAGCTCGCCGGAGAGTGGTACGCGCAGCACCTTCTGACCCGCGCCTATATCGTCCGCACAGCCTGGCTGTATGCCGTTGAGGGACGCAACTTCCCGCACCGCATGCTTGAACTGGCTGATGAGGTGCTCGCCGGCAAGCGCAGCGCACTCAGCGTCGTCACCGACGAGGTCGGCAACCCCACCTATGTCGTCGACCTGGCAGAGGCCGTCGTCAAGCTGATCGACACCCACGCCTACGGCATCTACCACCTGGTCAACGAGGGCGCCGCCTCGCGCTTCGAGTTCGCCCAGGCTCTGCTGGAGACCAGCGGACGCAGCAATGTGCCGCTTACCCCCATCACGTCGGGCGCCTTCCAGCGTGCCAGTACCCCGCCCCCCTATGCACCGCTCACCAACACGGCCGCTGCCGCCCTTGGCATCCGCTTGCGCCCGTGGCGCGACGCAGTTGCCGCCTTTATTTCAGACGCCGGCTACCGCCGCTCCAACGGCGAAGGCCTCTGAGTCGTTATTCTGCTGTGAGCACCGTGTCAGACCAGATGGATTCCCGGTCCGGAGTCTCGATCGTCATCCCCAACTGGAACGGCGCCCAACATCTGCCGGTCTGTCTCGATAGCCTGCGCCGTCAGACCTACCCCGACGTCGAGGTCATCCTCGTCGACAATGCCTCCAGGGACGACTCGCTTGCGATCGTCGCGCGCTATCCCGAAGTCCGCGTCCTGGCGCAGGCGACCAACCTCGGTTTCACCGGTGCCTGCAACGCCGGGCTGCACGCCGCCCGCGGCGCCTTCCACGTTCTCCTCAACAATGATACCGAAACACACCCCGAGTGGATCTCCGCCGTGGTCAAGACCTTCGACGATCATCCCGAGGCTGGAATGGTCGCCTCCAAGATGCTGCTCTTCGACCGCCGCGACACCCTCCACACCGCCGGCGACTACGTGACCCCCGACGGGCTGGCACACAACCGTGGCGTGTGGACCAAAGACTTGGGGCAATTCGCTCGAAGGGCCTACGTCTTTAGCGCCTGCGGGGGGAGCGCCGCCTATCGCGCGACAATGTTGGACCAGATCGGGTTGTTGGACGAGGACTTCTTCTTCTCCTTCGAGGACATCGACCTGGCCTGGCGGGCCCAGCTTGCGGGCTGGCGCTGCGTCTTCGAGCCCCGCGCCATCGTCTACCACAAGCTCAAGGCCTCCGGCGGGGGCACGACGGCGTCCTTCTACGACGGGCGCAACCGCATCTATACCCTTGTGAAGAACTACCCCGCCGACCTGTGGCGCGACCATCGGGGCGAGGTCATCGGCGCACAGGCGACCCTGGTCAGAACGGCGCTCAAGGCCTGGCGCGGGGCCGCAGCACGGGCCACCCTTCGGGGCATCGCTGCCGGCCTGCTGGGGATCCCAAGGATGCTGCGCAAGCGCCGCGCCATCCAGGCGCAACGCAGCCTCGTGGATCGTGTCTACCTCGAGCGGCTCATGCAGCCGCCCTACGAAATCCGCATCGATCCGACGCGCGCTCCTGCAGTGTCATAACAGATGCGTCGAACAACGGCCCGACACACGTCGTCCTACGATCCGCGATCGGCCTGCCGCCGCACCTCAAGCGCTTCCTGCATCGCCGCGCACCGGCCCAGCCACAACACGTCGTAGTCTTCCGGCGTGAGCAACCGCCCCTCCAGATCCAGGGCCGACCGGATACCCTCCGCCAGGCACCAATCGACACAGATCTGGTAGGCCTCCCAATCGAGGTCATCTTCATCCCACACAACGGGTACCCGATCGAAGCCGCACCGGTAGGCAGCCAACGCCCGCGTGTGGCCGTCGGTAGCGACGATCCGCCCGTTGAGCGCCTTCACGGGAATGGGGGGCAACGTCTCAAGCCGCGCCGGATCCCACCACCGGAGCACATCCGCCAGCTTCGCCGTGCTGATGTAGAGCTGGCTCGGCTGGATATCGACGAGAGGTAACAGAAAGGAATCAGACATGATCCAGTGCGCGTTGCGCTGGTCGCGTTCCGGTGACAAGCCCGACTTCCGCCGCGCGGCGTGCCAACCCGGCACCCACGAGCGCCACCTGGACCGGCTGCTGGATCACGAGACTCAACAGCCATGCCCGCATCGGCACTACGTCTCCCAGAGCTCCCCCAAGCCACGTGAGCAGGACCCGCAGGGCCAGCATGCTTACGACCAGGGCCAGGAAGACCAGAGGCCGGTGAACAATCGTGCACCACGCCTCGCCCAGCGCATGGAAGATGCGACCATCTTCGTGCACGACCATAGCCGCGCGCGCCAGTTGCACCCAGGCTCCGGCAAGGATCATGACCGCCGCACCGGCGAGGCCTGCCACAATCGCCAACGATGCGTTGAGCATGCCCGCCAGCCATGCCACCCCTGCCGCACCACCCGCCAACACGGCGCAGATTGCGATGCCGATAGGGGCCAGCAGAACGAAGCGCCAAAACCAGCGGGACGAAGCCGCAGCAAAGGCCCGCCACGTGGGCGCAGTGGGCAGCGCATACG
>JAXDDP010000158.1:0-48695 GCA_034676785.1 Anaerolineae bacterium
TGGTTGCGCTCAGAGAAGAGCAGCTCCAAGACGAACTTGCGCACCGAAACCGCAGACTCTGTCTCTGTCTGGACTTCCATACCATCCGCGATGGGGCAGGTACAGGCTGTCTGCAGGCCGCGCATGCCTTTCACCTCAACCACGCACATGCGGCAAGCGCCCCATGATGACAGTGACGGATGGTGACAGAGGACAGGGATATCAAGACCTGCAGCCTGCGCAGCTTCCAGAATTGTCTGTCCGCTCTGCGCAACTACGGGTTGGCCATTGATCGTGAGTCGCACCTCGCTCATAAGTGCTTGCCTCCTTCGACAAGTTCTCTAGTTCAGGTTAGATCCCAGGCACTTGGCGCGTCCCGGTATAAGTGTCCAGGTGAAGCGCCGGATGCCGGAGTGCTCAGTCCCGCAATCGGGACTCGAACTCATCACGGAAATACTGCAGACCGGTGAGAATCGGAACCGGTGCTGCCTGCCCCAGGCCACAGAACGAAGCCTGCTGGACGTAGTTCGCGATCTCCTCAAGGCGGTCGAGGTCAGCACGGCGTGCCATACCCTTGCGCAGGCGATCGAGGGCTTCCAACATCTGCGCATTGCCAACACGGCACGGGGTACACTTTCCGCACGACTCGGTCTTGAAGAAACGGACCAAGACGTAGGCCAGGTCCACGATGTCAGTATCTTCATCGCAGATCAGCAGTGCCCCGCTGCCCAGTCCGGCACCTTTCTCGCGCATCGAAGCAAAGTCCATAGGAACATCCAGGAGTGCCGCCGGGATAATCGTGCCGGACGACCCCCCTGTCTGTGCTGCCTTGAACGCCTTGCCCGCCTTCATTCCGCCGCCGTAGATATCGATGATCTCACGCAGCGTCGTACCCATGGGCGCCTCTACCAGTCCGGTGATCGCCACATCGCCCAGCATTGTGTAGACCTTCGTACCGGGGCTGCGCTCCGTTCCGATCGAGCGGAACCAGTCCGCACCGTTGAGAATGATCGGCGCGATATTGGCGAGGGTCTCGACATTGTTGACGACTGTAGGTTTGCCACGGAATCCGCTCACGGTCGGATAGGGTGGACGGATGCGGGGCATGCCACGTTCTCCCTCCAGACTGTTGAGAAGTGCTGTCTCTTCACCACAGACATAGGCGCCAGCACCCCCGTGACCGTGCACATGGAAGGAGAAACCTGTACCCAGGATATTGTCACCCAGAAGATTCATCTCCTCAGCCGCCGCGATCGCGTGGTTGAGAATATCCTTGGCCATAGCATACTCGCCGCGGATGTAGATCCACCCCTCCCGGGCGCCTACCGCATAGCCCGCGAGGGCCATGCCTTCGAGAACTGCATGGGGATCGCCCTCTACGATCAGGCGATCCTTGAAGGTGCCAGGCTCCGACTCGTCCGCGTTGCAGACGATATATCGCGTTGGCTCTGGCTGCTGAGCGACAAAAGACCACTTCAGGCCAGTAGGAAACCCAGCGCCTCCCCGGCCCTGCAGCCCGGAAGCCTTGACGGTATCAAGCACACCAGCGGGCGTCATACCTGTCAGCGCCTTAGCCAGCGCGAAATAGCCATCATAGGCAATGTACTCATCGATGCTGTAGGGATCGATCGACCCGGCGCGTTTGAGTACGATGCGCTTCTGGCCATAGAGGGTGTCGTCTGTCTGGCCCAGCGTATCGATCTCGGCTGCAGTAACTTCGGCGGACACCATCAAGTGTTCGACCCTACGTCCCTTGTAGAGGTGCTCGCTAACGATCGTGGCCCCAGTCTCGGGCGATACCGGCCCGTAGATGGTGCCTTCCGGGTAGATGACCACAACCGGCAACACATCCGTTCGATTGACGCGGCCCGTATATCCTACCCGGACCTCATCCTCAAGTCCGTAGAATGACAGCTCAGCCTCGATCGCGAGTCGCGTATCCTCTGCGCCGCGCGACAGGCTGATTGGATCGCCAGATACCAGCACAGTTGACCGGATCATGCTACCCCTCCCGGCGCATCCGCATCTCGATAGCGGGCGATGATCTCGTGAACCTTCTCCGGCGTCAGATTGCCATGAATATCGTTGTCAACCATCATCACCGGTCCGACTGCGCAAGCGCCGATGCAACTCGTGGTCAGCAAAGACCATTGACCATCGAGGGTTGTCTCGCCGAAAGGAATCCCCAGTTCGTGCTCCAAAGCCTCCCACACTTCACGCCCTCCAACGACGTGACACGGAGCATCCTGACAGAAGCGGATGACGTGCTTGCCCAGGGGAACGAGACTGATCAAGCTGTAGAAACTCGCAACGCTGTAAACCTTGCTCAGTGGCAAGTTCACTCGCTTAGCAATCTTCTCCATCTGCTCACGACTCAGATGTCCACTGACCTCGTTGGCCTCCCTCAGAATCTCGACGAGGGCCTCCGGATCCGCATGGTGGGCATCGATAATGCCGTCAGTTCTGGCTATGACGTCTTCCATACATACCCCTTTCACTAACAGAGTTGGGCTGCAGGACTTACCGCGATGTGGTCTCGCTTGCTCCGAACTCGATGTTTCCTAACTCACTCGACGCTCACGGCATTGACCGGGCAGACCTGAGCGCAGATGCCACAGCGGATGCAGATCTCTGGATCGATGACGTGCGGCTGGCGCGCAGACCCTGTAATGGCGTTCACCGGGCAGTTACGCGCGCACCGCGTGCAGCCGATGCAGGTCTCCGGGTCGATCTTATACTCGATGAGCGCACGGCAGACCTTTGCCGGGCAGGTCTTATCATAGATGTGCGCTTCGTACTCTTCACGGAAGTTTTCGATCATACTGAGGACCGGATTGGGCGCGCCCTGACCAAGACCGCAGAGAGATCCCATCTTGACGTAGCGGCCCAACTCCTCCAGCGCCTCGATATCACCGGGCTTCCCTTTGCCTGCACAAATCGCCTCGAGGATGTCCAGCATCTTGCGCGTACCAACACGACACGGGACACACTTACCACAGGACTCTTCCTGGGCAAATTCCATAAAGAAGCGCGCCATATCTACCATACAGGTGTCCTCATCCATCACAATGAAGCCACCCGAGCCCATCGCGGAACCCACCGAAGCCAATGACTCATAGTCGACGGGCATGTCAAGATGCTTCTCGGGTATGCACCCGCCAAGGGGGCCCCCGGTCTGAACAGCCTTGAACTTCCTGTCGTTGAGAACACCGCCGCCAACATCGTACACGATCTCACGAACCGTGATGCCTAGCGGGACCTCGATCAAACCTGTACGCTTGACCTTACCGGCGATGGCAAAGGTCTTGGTGCCCTTGCTCTTTTCGGTGCCCATCGAAGCAAACCAGGCGCCACCGTTGAGCAGGATCTGGGGAACGTTGGCGTAAGTTTCCACGTTGTTGATATTCGTGGGCTTGCCCCAGAGACCCGAGGTTGCCGGGAAGGGTGGGCGCGTGCGGGGCTGCCCGCGGTTGCCCTGGACAGACTCCATCAGCGCGGTCTCCTCGCCACAGACGAAGGCACCGGCACCCATCCGGACCTCAAGATCGAAGGAGAAATCGGTCCCGAAGATGTTCTTGCCCAGAAGTCCGTATTCGCGGGCCTGCTCGATCGCCACACGCAACGTACGAATCGCGATGGGATACTCCGCTCGAACATAGAGGTAACCCTGGCTGGCCCCAATCACATAGGCAGCGATGGCCATGCCCTCAAGCACTGCATGCGGGTCGCCCTCGAGCACGCGGCGATTCATAAACGCACCGGGATCGCCCTCATCGCCATTGCAGACCACGTACTTCACATCACCCGGCGCGGACCGCGCGAAGTTCCACTTCATCCAAGCCGGGAACCCCGCGCCACCCCGACCGCGCAAGCCCGAGGCCTTGAGCTCTGCAAGCACCTCTTCGGGCGTCATCTGTGTGACGACTTTGCCCAGGGCAGCATACCCGTCCTGAGCGATGTAATCCTCAATACTCTCAGGGTTGATGACACCCACGTTACGCAGCACAACACGGACTTCCTTGGTCGATGGCTCGTCAAGGGGTTCTACGCCCTGTGCCTGCATCACGAGATCCTGAACGGGGCGTCCCTTCAACAGGTGCTCGGTGGCCACGAGGCGTACGCTGTCGGGGGTCAGGTTGCAGTAATGCACCCCGTCGGGATAGACAAGCGCCTCGATACTGGAAGGTTGGACCGTCAGATCGGTTGCCGCCAGGACCTCGACCTCATTGCCGAGGCCCAGGAGGCCAATCTCATCCAGCAGGGCAGCGGTCACAGGTTGTGCCTGCTGGGGTTCTCCACTAATGATCACATGCGCACGATAAGCCATACGTCCTCCTCAAGCGTGGCGGAGAGTCATCTCTACTTCCTGACTTGCCACTTTGCGACAGGCACGCCGCCGACCACGTGTCCATCGATAAGCTCCGGCACACGTCCAGCATCGATTCTGCCGTACGTGACCATGTCCGATTCGCCGATCTGGACCTGGACGATAGGCTCGAACTCACACAGACCAATGCACCCCGTCTGCGTTACGACTACATCGGTGATTGCACGTTTCTCCAGTTCGCTAAGAATCGCCGTCATCGTGTCGCGAGCCCCTGCAGCAATCCCGCAGGTCCCCATCGCCACAACCACCCGTGCCCGAGCGCCTTCACCGGTCAGCTTGCGGCGCTGCAGTGCGCGTTCCTTGATCTTCTGAAGCTCTTCGAGGCTCTTCATGTCGGATGTCCTCCTAACCTGATGTGATAAGTTATGCTCCAGGACTGGCCTCACTACCGATGGAGGTCAACCCTTCTGTGATAGTGTTACGCACAAACGCGAGAATCTCAGGGTCCGAGAGGGGCACCTCAGGCCCGAGGATCTCGCGGAACTCACGGGTGTCCAGTGCGAATTCCCGGTCCGCCACCCGATGGCGATAGACCAAGTCGACCTGGGGGTTACCCACAATGACACATAGCAATGTGCCGATCAGATCCCCCAGCGGGGGGCGATCAATGTGACCAAGTTGGAAAGCCGCCTGAGTCGTCGTGCCCTGACCCAATGCAGAAGCAATCGCGAAAGACCCACCGCACATTTCGGCGGTCTGCTTGAGAAAGGGGATACCCAGGCCCACCTTCCGCGTCGTCCTCGTCGTGACCCAGGGGTCTGCGATGCGCCGAAGCATATCGGCATCCATACCCCTGCCGTTGTCCCGAACGGCGATCGTCAGCCGATCGTCCACCGGACTCTCGTCAATGTCAATGTGCACCAACGTCGCGTTTGCCGTGACGCTGTTCTCAGCGATATCGAGTATGTGCTGAGAGAGGTCACGAAAGACGGTCATTCGTACTTGCGCAGGATCTTGGCGACGTCCTGAGGTTGGACACGACCGACCACATCGTCATCGATCATGACAACAGGAGCCTGCGAACATGCACCCACACAGCGGCAGGTCTCGAGCGTGTAGCGGTTATCCTCGGTGGTCTCACCGACCTTGAGGTTGAGAACCTGTTGCAGTTTCTCGACCAGCGAGGGGCCACCCCGAACATAGCAGGCGGTACCAAGACAGACACTTACCTTGTGACGCCCAATGGGGCTCATCCGGAAGAACGAGTAAAAGGTCAACACGCCGTAGATATGACTGAGAGGTACGCCCAGTGCCTCTGCGATGTAACGTTGCATCGGGGGAGACACGTAGCCCAGTCGTTCCTGGGTGAGGGTCAGGACAACCATCGTCGAGCCGGGTCGATCGCGATTCTCGTCGAGGATACGGTCCAACGTTTCCTTTTGTTCTTCGGAGAGCTCCAAGGTCGTCGAGGACACTTGCTCAGTCGCTATAGTCATACGTCTCACCTCGGTTTGGAGATAACATCAGGTCTGTGCGTCTCCCCGGATGGCAAGCCCTTTTAGCGCTTCGAACCATCGCTGAAGCCCGGATGCGGATCTGGGGTGAATAACGATCGCGCCTGAAGGTGCGCTCTGTCGCGATACTATTCACAGGTATGTGACAGGCCAGATGTGATTATACCGCCCTTTGACAAAAGCTACAATGACATTCGCCACGTAATCACCTGCCAGAACATCCAGGGTTGGCCCCTCGCCAGCTCACGGGACAAAAGCACGCTGGCCATTCTCGCTACGAAGCGCTTGTCCCAGGGAGGCAACCGATGGCTGACCATGGATGCGGAAGATTGTCATCGTCTTTCCCATCCAAGCTAGCCAGTGGGCATCCGAGCTACTGACCAGTGGTAGCCATGGCGGGAGCGAGGGAAACCGCTGTCGCGCCTGGCTGGGGCGCATATTAGGTGAGACCTCAGCGGCATCGGCATCCAGCTCAGAGGGCCAAATACCCAACATATGGATCAATCCGTTGTGCTCCCGATCGATGTGCGCCGGAATCACCAATCCCCCGAGCGCGTGGATCTGGCGGGCAGCGTCCTCGAGCCCCAGAGTCGTGGGCGCTTGAAGCAGCCGCGACTCCTCAGCGACGAAATCCCCGGCCGCATCCACGACAAACTGCGGGCCGAAGCGCTCTACATCGTTACTGAGCGGCAAGACGGCGTCATCGACGGCATGCTGCCACGCCTCCAGGGCAGGCTCCGCGTCGAAAATGCACAGGAGATCAACTTCCTCACGCGTCTGAAGCTCCATCCCGACCAATACGGTCAACGCCGTCCCGGCGGCAGCTTCCCGCACCGCCAGGGCGTTTCCGGTCGTGTTGTGGTCGGTGATCGCGATGATATCCAACCCCTTGGCTAAGGCTTCCTCGACGATCAAGGGCGGAATCATCTCGATCTCGGCACAGGCTGACAGCACCGTGTGAATGTGCAGGTCAGCCCGGTACTCACGCATAGCCTTTCAGACACCCAAGGCGATGAGCTGCGCCACGCTCTCATAGATCGGATCCGGGCTCGAGAGCAAGGGCACTCCCTGTTCCTCCGCCTTCTCCACGGTGCCCTCCGGAACGTTAGCACCTTCGGCGACCACAATCGCTGAGATGCCCAGCAGTGAGGCAACAGCGACGATGTTGGCATGCGTTTGCAGCGTTAGCCACAACTCGCCGGCCTCAGCCCCGGCCATGACGCAACTCAGGAGATCGGCGACGTAGCCGCCACTCACCTCGGCATCGAGACCACTGCCCCCTGCCAGCACGTGCCATCCCAGCCGATCCACGATATCGCTAACCTGCATTGCCTTCACTCCTGTTGTGCTTAGCATCCCCCGATGCTTTTGTGATCTCAACCATTCGTCGATTCGCCAGTCTCCTTGGGGGAGACGTTGAAAGTCATCAACACGCGCGTGCCCACACCGACAGCCGACCAGATACTCAGCTTGTCGGTACAGCGCTCGATGTTGGTCAATCCCATCCCGGCGCCGAACCCCATCTCGCGGATCTCTGGCGTCGCCGTCGACCAGCCAGGCTGCCGGGCAAGGTCCACATCAGGGATGCCAGGACCGGAATCCTGAGCCACAATGGCGATCTCACTGGGTTGGATGTCGGCGAGAATTAGCCCACCGTTATTTGTGTGGATGATGAGGTTGACCTCGGCCTCATACGTGGCAATGGCTACACGCCGGGCCAGTTGCGGCGAGGCGCCAATCTGGAGCAACGCCCGTTTGATCTTTGCCGAGGCATCACCGCCGCGGGCGAAGTCGCCCTTCTCGACGCGATAGCGCAGTTGCAGGCTGGTGCTCTCCGATTCGAGGGCATCAAAGAAGCGTTGTGGGCGCGCCTGGTAAGCTTCGGCCTCGGTGTACAACTCCTGCAGTGCATCCAGCAGAGCCAAAGTGATATCGCCACGGGTGACGACACCGACCAGCTTGTTCCGGGCGTCGAGAACCGGCATACGGCCAATCCCCGTCTTCTCAAAGCGGCGCAACGCCTCCATGACCGGCTCCTGGGCGTATGCCGTTACCAGATTCTCGCTGGTCATGAACTCCTGAATAGAGGCATCGAGCCGCTGCACCTCCAGCGCATGGATCAGGTCCTCGATGCTGACAATGCCCACGAGCTCCTGGCCCCTCACAACCGGGAGACCCGAGATGCGATGGGCGCGCAGCAGCTCCTTCAGTTGCTGCATCGTTGCATCGGGGGGCAGCGTAAACACCGACGTCGTCATCACCCGAGAGACCTGCATCTCACGCACGAGTTCGTGGATCTTGGTGAGCGCCCCCCCGCTCCCAAGGAACCCCTGCAGTGCGAATTGTCGTTTCATCGCATCAGGTCTCTTGGTCGATAGCGTCGCGAATCAGGCCCTGCGGTCGATCACTGGCTCACCGTCCGCAGCCAGATCGCGCTACTGGTGGATGATCGGCAGTTTCCCAAGTCCCTTCAGCCCCGCAACAAACAGAAGTCCTGCAGCTTCGAACATTGTGTAGCGGCAGAGCAACACCGCAATACCCATCTCTTCGGCCAGCGCCAACGTTTCTGAAGGAGGATACTTGCCACGCACAAACATCACCGCAGGTGCCTCAGCCATATCAGCAGTCCGGATAGACTGCGGGTTCGTCAAACCAGTCACAAGCAACATGTTCGGCTTCGTAAAGAGCAAGACATCGCTCATCAAATCAGAAGCACACGCGGATTCGAAGTCAACGTTATAGGGAGGTTCCACGAGCACCTCCGCATCGACAGCAGCAAGGATCTCATCCAGTGTCATTCGTTTTCCTCCACCACCCGTTCGATCTTGCGGTCCTTCGAACTCAGGCGCCTGTGCGATCGCAACGCGCGCCCTCCCCGGGGACACCACACAACGGAAGGGTACACTCTCTGCGTATGGGACGTACGACGACTTGGCCCACTCACCAAACCCATACTATCATAGAGTATACTTCTGTCCAGCCACGCCGTTTCCTCATATGCGCATTCTTGCTATGCCGCACGAGATGGCCTATAATGCCACACGCTTTCACAGGTAAAGATCCCATCGCGAGGTGTACAGCCATGCCACGATTCTCCCGCCCAAAGGGAACACAAGACATCCTTCCAGAGGACCAACCCTACTGGGCGCATCTGCACGCTGTCGTCACAGAGATAGCGCAGAACTACGGCTTTGAACGTATCGACATCCCCATGTTCGAGAGTACCGAGCTTTTTGCCCGTGGCGTTGGGGAGGGCACCGACATCGTCGACAAGGAGATGTACTCCTTCAAAGACAAGGGAGATCGCGACATTACCCTCAGGCCAGAGTTCACGGCCGGGGTGATGCGTGCCTACATCGAGAATGGATTGCACGTGCAGCCCAAGCCGGTCAGGCTCTACTCGATCGGACCGATCTTCCGTTACGAGGAACCGCAAGCGGGCCGGTATCGCCAGTTCAACCAGTTCAATGCGGAGATCATTGGCGTTGATGGTGCCCTTGCTGATCTGGAGACGATGCTGCTGGCCTGGGATATCTATGCGGAGCTGAAGTTCCAAAACCTGTCATTCCAACTCAACTCTACAGGGTGTCCTATCTGCAGGCCCACCTATCTGGAAGCCCTCCAGGCATACTACAAGGACTACGACGATGCTATCTGCGAGGACTGCCGGCGCCGCATCGTGCATAATCCCCTGCGAGTCCTCGACTGCAAACAGCATCAGTGCCAGCCAGTGATTGCTTCGGCACCCAAGATCACAGACCACCTCTGTGAAGGGTGTGCACAGCACTTCGCCGAACTGCGCAGCTACCTTGATACACTCGGCAAGCCTTATTCACTCAACCACCGGCTGGTCCGCGGCCTCGACTACTACACCAAGACCGTCTTCGAAGTTTGGGCCGAGGGTATCGGCGCCCAATCAGCCGTCTGCGGCGGAGGACGCTATGACGGTCTTGTGGAACTACTTGACGGACCGTCCACGCCAGCAGTAGGGTTTGCGGCAGGCATGGAGCGCGTCGTCATGGTGATGAAGGCTCAGGGGATCGACGTGCCAGCGCTTCCGCAGCCTCCGGTGTATCTGGCGTACCTCGGGGACACAGCGCGCCAACACGCGGTACGGCTGCTCGCGGAACTGCGCGCTGCCGGCGTCGCCACCCAGATAGCGATGCAGGGAAGCCTACGTTCGCAGTTGCGGCAGGCCGACAAGCGCCAGGCCAGGTTCACGGTCATTATTGGCGAGGATGAATTGGCGAGAGGCGAGGTGACGCTTCGCGATATGGCCAGCGGCGAGCAAAGCACGGTGGCTGCAGCCGGCGTTGTGGCGCTACTACAGGACCGGTTGGCCTGAATGCGATCGACGGCAGAGAACGGCTCGAAAGCTCTGGCTGCCGAAGGAGACTCGGTGCGAGCGTTCGATACTGGCATCCAGACTATCGGACTGGTCTATAACGCCCTCGTTGAGAGATCGCGCGGCCTGGCTCACGAGATCGCGGCCTGGTTACAGATACGGAATGTCGCCAGCTGGACCTGCACGACGCTAGAGTATACGGAGCACTGTCCGGTTGCCGATTTGATCGTGACGCTCGGCGGTGACGGGTCGATCCTGCGCGTCGCGCAGAGAGCGGCTCCTGTGGGCACAGCGATCCTCGGCATTAACCTTGGGCGGGTCGGATTCCTGACAGAGGCTGCTCCCGATGCCTGGCAGACAACGCTGCAGCGCGTGCTGGATGGCGAGGGGGCAATAGAGGCGCGCATGATGCTGTGCGTATCGCTGCTCCGTGGCGGAGTGGTCGTTGCCCAGGAGCAGGCGCTCAACGATGCCGTGATCAGCCGGGGAGCCCTGGCCAGAACGGTGCGCCTCTTGGCCTCCATCGATGGCGCCTTCGTAGCGCGCTATGTCGCCGATGGTCTGATCCTGGCCACACCAACGGGATCAACGGCGTACGCCTACGCCGTGGGCGGCCCAATCCTGCCACCGTGGTTGGAAAACATCGTGCTCATCCCTGCAGCACCGCATCTCAGCCTTGAACGTCCCTTTGTGCTGGACGCTGAGGCCGTGGTAGAGGTGCGTGTCGAAACAGAGATGGAGGGGATGCTCTCCGTGGATGGGCGTATGGAAGGCGAGCTACACAACGGGGATATCATACGTGTCGAGCGCAGTGCGATCAAGGCCCGATTCCTGCGGCTACGCAGCCGCAATGACTTCTACGACACGCTGGTCGAACGCCTGACGCCCCATAACGGAGAGGCGCATGACCGAACCGATTGACGAACCCCTCTTCTGTTACAAGCACCCCAAAGTTGAGACAACGCTCCGCTGCTACCAGTGCGAGCGGCCGATCTGTGTGCGGTGTGCGCGACGCACACCAGTGGGCTACATCTGCAGCGAGTGCCAGCGTGGACGGCAACAACGCTTTGACCAGTCGCGGCCCATGGATAACGTCATCGCGTTGGCAGTGTCTGTTTTCCTGGGAGGGGTCGCCAGCATCCTGCCGATGCTCGGTTCATGGTGGTTCCTGGTGTTTCTGTCGCCACTTGCCGGCACGCTGATTGCGGAGGTCGTGTGGCGCGCGGTAGGCCGGCGGCACAGCCCGCATCTCTGGTGGCTAGTCAGTCTGGGCATCGTGATCGGCACGCTACCGATTATGGGAAGTAGCCTTCTACAGTTGCTCACGGTGTTACAGGGCAACATCTGGGGAATTCAAGGCATTCTGACGTGGGGTCTCCACGTGGTACTGGCCATCAGTACTGCGGTGGCACGACTACGCCTGACGTAGGCAGCAACGATGGCCTCCATAATGATGCTCACCCCCCAAGTGCCCTATCCCCCACGTCAGGGCACGGCACTCCGGAACTGGGGGCTCCTCCAGGGATTGGCCGCACACCACCGGGTCTCTTTGCTAACGTTCGCATCTTCTGATCAGTCGCTCACACCAGACGCGAATCTGATGCAGGCCGTCGAGCGCGTGACCGTCTTGCCTCAGCCGACCCGCTCACCGGCCCACAGGCTGCGCGATCTTCTACTCTCACCACTCCCCGATCTGGCACAGCGGTTGTCCAGCGCTTCCTTCCGGGCCGCCCTGAGCGAATGGCTAACCCACTACCAGTTCGACTGGATTCTCATTGAAGGCCTGGAGATGGCTTCCTTCGCCCTGGACAGTGTAGGTGAGGCAACCACAGCACCTCGAATCGCGTTCGATGACCACAACTGTGAGTACCTCCTGCAGCAACGAGCGGCGAGAGCCGACTGGCGCAAGCCGTCGCGCTGGCCCGGGGCACTGTACTCGTCGATTCAATGGCGGCGACTCCGGCGCTATGAAGCTATGGTCTGCGCGCGCGCTGACCTGACCATCGCGGTCTCCCCAGCTGATGCTGCAGCACTACAGGCCATAGTGCCCGGACTGGATCCTCTGGTGATCCCCAACGGGATCGACGTGGCGGCCTACACGGGGCAAAGGGAGGCTATGGGCGAAGCCGATGCCGCTCCACTGGCCCTGGCTCAACCCGCGTTCGTGTTCACAGGGACGATGGACTTCCGGCCAAACGTGGACGGTGTCCTCTGGTTCGCAAATAGCGTATGGCCACGAATCCAGACGGAACTGCCTGAGGCGCACTTCTACATCGTGGGCCGCCGCCCTCACCGGCGGCTCACTGCATTGCGAAACAGAGCGGGCATCACGATCACCGGAGAACTTGCCGACACTCGCCCCCACATCCAGGCCGCTGCAGTCTACGTGGTTCCCTTGCTGGTAGGCGGCGGCACACGGCTCAAACTCCTGGAGTCGACGGCGTTGGGCAAAGCCGTGGTGGCCACCTCACTGGCTGCCGAAGGCTTCCCAGAACCAGAGCGCGCTATGGTCCTGGCCGATACGCCGATCGACTTTGCCGAGGCTTGCATTAAGCTTGCCCGCGACCCGGATGCCCGGGTCAGCTGGGGGGCCCGAGCAAGGGCCTACGTTGAAGCGTACGACTGGACCAGGCTTCTGCCACCTCTGTTGACCCGACTAGACGACTGACGCCGGTTCGTCGCCAAGCGACTCCTCAGCGTCGCCGCCAAAATACAGCCGGCTAAGCTCCTCGAGCCTGGATGCCTTGCTCGCCAGGACAGGCCCCGATGGTTCCTCACCCTGGAAAAAAGGATGCAGCGGAAGGTGCATCCTACATCGGTGCGCACCGGGGTAGGCAATGATGGCCTCAAGGTGGCTCAGATATCCCTCTGCCGTCCGATCCCATGTGAAACGGTCAAGAACGCGCTGCCGGCCAAGCTGTGCGTACCTTGACCAGACCTCACGGTTCTCAAGAAGCCGTAACAGCCCACGAGCAATGTCCCTCGGGCACGTAGGGTCAACCAGCATACCGAAGTCTGTCCCGCCATCGCTCAGGCTCTCACTTGGGCCACCGTTGCGTGTCACCACCAGCGGCAGTCCAGCAACAGCGGCCTCCAGTGGAGCAAGTCCGAAGGGCTCGTAGAGTGCCGTGAGGGCAAACACCGAGCCCTGGCGCGCGAGGAAACGGTAAGCAGCCGCCAACGCCGGCTGGCCACGAAGGGCAAAGGCACTCACCTTACCCCGGAGCCCGCACTCCTCAACCACCTTCCGAAGTTCCGCCAACACGGCACATTCCTCAGCTTCGGCGCCGCCATCGTGCCGGAGTGGATCATTCAAGGCTCCCGTGAAGAGCACCAGGTTCGCGCGGGCCTGTAACTCAGGCTCTTCTGCATAGGCACGAACCAAGTTGATATGGTTCTTCTTGGGATCGAGGCGGCTGGACGCGATAATGGCAGGAAGCTCGTGCCGACCAGGGCCGAGATCGCGGGCCAGCATAGCTCGGATGTGCGCCTGGGTTGCGGCTTCTTCGGAATTCCTGGCCGCGCGATCGAAGATGCGAAGGTTCACGCCGGGAGGGATCACGGCAAAGCGCCGATCATCGTGCACATCGACGGCGTCACGGTAGACACGGTGTGCGTATTGCTCGAACCGTTCCTGGCGCGTGCTGGTGACGATGAGGGCCGACCGGTTCATGCTGAGTCGCTCGGCGAGGATGCGACAGGCGAAGTTGAAGTGCGCGTCCATCTCCAGAAAGTTCTCGGGCGTCACATCGGCATTCTCCATCTTCTGCGCGCCCAGAGAGTGCGCTGTAAAGGTGAAGGGAATGCCGACTTGCTCGCCGAGTAACACACCACTAATGCCACCATCCGCATAGTGCGCGGTGAAAGCGTCAGGGAAGCCGTCCGCCTGCCTATAGTGACGTATGATGTTGGGAACCCAATCATTCACGATGTGCGGCCAGAGGAGCTCTTTGCGCAGGAAGACCGGAGGGCCTGCCGGCAACCGCAATACGCGGACGTTGGGGGTCTCAACGTAATGATCCTCAGGCGTGCTGAACTCCGGCCACTGGGGATCGTGGATCTGGCGGGTCAGAATGTCAACTGTGTGTCCCATCGCCGCAAGAGCGAGAGCAACGTGCTTGACGTAGACGAGCTGGCCACCGAAGTCCGGGTGCTCGGTCCAGTAGCTGTCCAACGGGTCGAAGTTCCCCTGCGGGTTCAGGAATGCAACGTGCATCAGGCCCTCCAAGTGCCCCTGGGCCACGAAGACTCCCACGACACGATTCACGATCGTGTGAGAGATCAGGTCCGATCCTGCTTTCAGATGGGGCCGCGAACGTCTCAGGATCTCGCGGTGAGACACCAATGATTTGTCCCCTCAGCACACTTAAGTATACTTGACAATCAAGTCCCTGGTCCTGTACATTTATCACTCCACCCATCGTCTTTGGCGGGGCAGGGTTAATCGCTTTATAGCCGGGCATCTCGATCCGCACAGGTGAAGGACATCCTGCCGGCAAGGGCGCCTTCGCGAAGATAAGGACGGTACTTGTGCATCGACAGCAGGTCTTGTTTGTTGTCGCTCTCCGTTCAGTGGAACGACAACTTCGCCCGGCTCTTGAGGAGCGTTATGAGGTCGTGGTCACAGCAGTGCGCCGCGAGGCCCTGCAGTGCATCGAACAGAGCGCGCCCGACCTGGTCCTCGTCGATGCCCCGTCGATCCGCTTCGATATCCACCGTTTTTTCGAGAGCTTTGCCGGGCTTCCCATAGCCACGTTCGTCCTGCTGGGGAAGGATGCGAACTCCGACGGGATGCCGCGGGCCAACGGCCACCTGCGCTATCCTTTCTCCGGGCAGCAGCTGCTGCGCTATCTGGCCCGTGTCATTCCTTCCGGCCCTCGAGAGACTGTTACATGGCGTGGGTTGCGCCTGGATCTGGAGACCCGGTGCCTCATCTGGCAAGGCCTCCAAGTGCCGATCACCCGCACACAAGCGGATCTGGCCCTTGTGTTCCTCGAGTCACCTGACCAGGTGATCACTCGCGAGCAGTTGATGAAGGAAGTCTGGGGAACCGACTATATGGGAGATACGCGCACGTTGGATGTACACATCCATTGGCTGCGTAAGGCCCTCAAGCAAACCGAAGCTCCCTTCGTCTTGCAGACACAACGTCGTGTCGGCTTTTGCCTGACCTCGTTGTAGAGACACCCAGGCATGCTGCACCAGCGATCTCGCTGACTGCGGGCCCGCTTCCTATGATACCCCCACCGATCCGCCGGACGAACACGCGATCACGCACCGGCCAGATCTCCTTGGTCGTCTCCATCATCATCGCAGTCAGCTTCGTGATGGCGTTGGCAGGCGAACCGGTCCCTACGCTGGCAGACGCATCAGGCCCACAGAGCACGCCCCCGAACAGCCTCTCCAAAGGTCTGATCGTCGCTATTCCCTTCACCT
This sequence comes from Anaerolineae bacterium, assembly GCA_034676785.1. Lineage (GTDB taxonomy): Bacteria > Chloroflexota > Anaerolineae > B4-G1 > SLSP01 > PWVB01. The sequence goes on from JAXDDP010000158.1 coordinate 15,602, forward strand.
CCAGGGCTGAACTGGCCCGCCTGGCCCAGCGGCTCGACATCTGGGCAGTCGTTGCGTCACCACGCGGTGCTACCCCGGCGGATGACGTCGCCACCGGCCACATCATTGCCAGAATCGGCCCTGCAGACGAGGAATGGCTGCACCGCCAAGACTTCACCTACGACAGCCTGTCTGTTATGGGAGCACTGACTATCCCCGATTACCCGTGCTATCGTACCGTCGACGAGCTCTATGCTCAGCTAGATCAATGGGCCGGTGAGTATCCGGCACTGGCTGAGCTGATCACGTTGGGCACAAGCTACGAAGGTCGTCCCTTGCGCGCCCTTCGGCTCACGAACCGCGCAACCGGCTTGGAGAAACCCATCCTCTTTGTGATGGCCAACATCCATGGGCGTGAGCTGATCACGCCTGAGGTTGCCATGGTTTTTGCCGAGGTGCTCCTCGAGGGGTATGGAACCGATCCCGACATGACCTGGTTGCTGGACCAGCATCGCATCGAAATCCTGGTCACCGCGAACCCCGACGGTCACGTTCGTAACGAGGCTGACTACCTCTGGACCGACTGGCGCAAGAACGCCAATCCGACCTACGGCACGTGCGGAGGGACGACCTTCGGCATCGATCTCAACCGCAACTCGAGCTATGCCTGGGGATACGCAAGTCCTGACCCGTGTGCCCTGACGTACCAGGGGCCGACTGCGGCATCCGAGACGGAGACGCAGGCGGTCGAGAGCTACATCCGAGAGCTCTTCCCGGACCAACGGCTCGGGAACGCCGCTGCGCCCCCTGATACAACGGGCCTCTTCATCTCCCTCCACAGCTACAGCAACCTGGTGTTGTGGCCCTGGGGCTACACGACTGCCACCACACCCAACGCAACAGAACTGGCCCAGCTCGGCCGGAAGCTTGCATCGTACAACGGCTACACGGCTCAACAGGCCAGCGCACTCTATCCAGCATCAGGCACCACCGACGACTTCGCCTACGGCGAGTTAGGAATAGCCGCCTACACCTTTGAGATCGGCGGCTTTTACGATGGGTTCTATGCACCGTGCTCTCGCTATGATGCATTGGTCCAGCCCAATGTGGCCGCACTCCTGTATGCGGCGAAGGTCGCGCGCACCCCCTATCTGACCCCGGCAGGCCCCGATGTGTTGGACGTGAGCGCCAGTGTCTCCCTGATCACAGGAGCTCCCGTCATCACGGTCACGGCCAGGGTTGATGATCGAAGCAGTGGTGGATTGACCGTCGCCGGGGCGGAGGTTTTCCTGGACCGCTTTCCATGGCAGGGGGGTGTCCCAGTTCCAGGGGTCGCGGTTGACGGCGCGTTCGATAGCCCACAAGAGGTCGTGCGAGTGACCATGACGCTCACGACACCTTTGACAGAATTCATGCAGATCCATCATGTGGCTTACGTCAGGGGCAGAGACATCAGCGGCGCACTGGGACCATTGACGGCAGGGCAGGTTGAGGCGCCCTGGGCGCTGGCACTCACACCCCGCACCATCCAGGGCACGGGAAAACCGGGCGATACGGTAGATTATACGTTCTGGCTGACCAACACCGGCGGCCTCTCACAAACGGTCTCACTGACCCGAACGTCCACCCATTGGCCGACAACACTCGTGCCGACACACACACTCCTTGCAGCTCAGGCGAGCACATCGGTAACCCTATCAGTTGCCATTCCTGATGTCATCGCTCCCCCAGTCACCGACGTTCTGACGGTCACGGCGCAGTCTGAGGAGGCACCGTGGGTGACGCAGACAGCAAGCGTAGAGACTCGTGCCCTATGGGCTTCTTTGTACCTCCCATTTGCGGTACGATCCGACTAAGATGAGACTCAGGCACTTTCTGAACCGGTCGGGAGCCTTGCGACGCATTATCCTCATTGCGCTGCTGCTCGGGCTCGCCTGCAGCCCCTTGCAGACCGCCCAAGCGCGGCACGTGCCGGTTTCAGAAAGGGAGCCTGCGCCTGCAACTATCGCTGCCAAGGCTTGGTCAGCGACCGAAGGCGGTGCCTCCGCCGAGCTATTGGTTGTGCTCAGGGCACAGGCCACGTTGCCCACGACGGTGCCTGGCATGGATAGGGCAGCCAGGGCCGAGCAGGTACACCAACGCCTCTGGCAGACTGCCCAGGACAGCCAGCGATCCCTGCGCGTGTGGCTCGATGTTCGAGGCATAGGCTATCGTGCCTTCTACATCGTGAACGCCCTCCTGGTGCGCGGGGATCGCCACCTCCTGCTGGAACTGGTACAGCACCCGGAGGTTGCCCGCGTCACCACCAACCCCAGGGTAGCAGTTGATCTTGAGCGCCCGGTGCCGCTCCAGGACACTGTAGATGCGGCGGCGGTCAGTGCGGTTCCGTGGGGCGTCCAACGTGTCGGAGCGCCCGAAGTGTGGAGTTTGGGATTCAAGGGCGAGGGCGTCGTCGTGGCAGGGCAGGATACTGGCTACCAGTGGGACCACCCGGCTCTCAGACAACAGTACCGGGGTTGGGACGGAACGACCGCGAGCCACGACTACAACTGGCACGACGCCATCCACACCACGGGGAGCAACTGCCCCCCTGATAGCCCTGCACCCTGCGACGACAACGGCCATGGCACGCACACTATGGGTACGATCGTCGGAGACGATGGCGGGGCAAACCAGATTGGCGTGGCACCCGGCGCCCGCTGGATGGGCTGTCGCAACATGAACGAGGGCGTCGGCACGCCCACGACGTACATCGAATGCTTTGAGTTTTTCCTCGCGCCCTACCCCGTGGGCAGCAATGCCAGCCAGGGTCAGCCCTCGATGGCCCCCCACGTGATCAACAACTCATGGAGCTGTCCACCCTCTGAGGGGTGTGATGAAACGCACATCGCACTGCTCGCACAGACGGTCGAAGCCGTCAGGGCTGCCGGGATTCTGGTCGTCGCTTCGGCAGGCAACACCGGAGCCGATTGCGGTACGGTCGAAGCGCCGCCGGGGATGTACGATGCAACGTACACGGTCGGCGCCACCAACAGCGACAGTGTCGATACGATTGCCTCTTTCAGCAGCCGAGGGACCGGCACGGCGCTGATCAAACCGGACATCGCTGCCCCGGGTGTTATGGTCTTTTCAAGCTATGTGGGCGGCGGCTATACCACGCTACAAGGCACATCAATGGCAGCGCCGCACGTCGCGGGTGCAGCAGCGCTGCTCTGGTCGGCACGTCCGGACCTCATCGGCCAGGTCACGTTGACCGAGTCCTTGCTCAATGCAACAGCCGCACAGCGCACGTCGACGCAGTGTGGCGATGCAGCTGACGCAGTACCCAACAACGTCTACGGATGGGGGCGTGTGGATGCGTTCGAAGCCGTTCACGTCGCCCTGGAAGGGACGATCACCGGACACGTCACTAGGCTGGGCTCGACCCCCTTAGCCAATGTGAGGGTGGAGGCTGTCTCATCGACACTGCGGACGTATGGAGCACTGACGGATGCAACAGGCGCCTACGTGCTCAGGCCAATCTCCGGAACCTATACGGTGACGGCTACACTGAATGGCTACCTACCCGCAAGCTATGCTAGCGCACAGATCCAGGCAGGTCTCACCACAACCCAGGACTTCGTCCTCGCCAGCGCCATTACACTCTATCTGCCGCTCATATTGCACTGAGCATCGGAATGCCAGGATAGCCCGCCGGGCGATCCTATCCAGCACGGCCGGCTCAACGGGCATCTGATCTTTGCCGTTCACATCATCCGCGGTAAGATGCTTCTTACCTATGAGACGACTTCTCGCATTCCTTGTCGGAATCGCCGCTGGCATCGGGCTTGCCATGCTGATCGGATGGGTGATCGTCCCTCTCGACCGGCAGGAGATCACGCCGGCCTCGATGCGCGCCGACTACCAGGCTGAGTACATTCGCCTTGTCGCGGTAACGTACCAAGCCGAGGGAGACCTCGCCAGAGCCGAATCGCGGCTGCGCGCCCTGGGCGCGGACCCCTACGGCGCCCCACTGATTGCCCTGACAGAACGCTGGATCGCGGAGGATCGCAGCCCCGACCTGATCGCACCGTTGGCCAACCTGGCGCAGGCTCTGGGGCTAGACTCACCCGCGATAGCTGCCTACCGTGATGGAGGCGCCAAGTGAAATCCTGGGGCGTCGCCGTTGTCGGTCTGCTTCTCGGACTTGTGGGCGGTCTGATCTTTACGTGGTTTGTCAGACCCCTGCAATACGTCGACACCTACCCTCCGATGATGTCAGCACGCTATCGCCAGGACTGGATTCGTATGGCCGCCTGGAGCTATGCCCAGGAAGATAACTGGGACCGCACGCAGACCAGGCTGTTGCACATCCCCGCGTCCGAGGTCGCTGCCGGATCGGCAGAGGTGCTGGAGCAGGCGGCAGCACAGGGACATACTGCGGGGATGCTGCAACGAATAGCGCGACTGGCAGCGGCACACGGCGCCACCGGTCCGGGAATCGACGTCTATGCGACCGAAGGAGCAGGCGGCGTGATGCCGCCCGCCGCCGTGGCGCGCCCCAGCCCCACAGCCCCCCTCATCGAGCAAACGCCCACGACCGAAGCGACGGTAACGCCTCGTCCACGCCCAAGTCCAACTGTGGTCGTCAGCGACACTCCCGGCGTTGACAGCCCCTTTACGATCGTCTCGCAGACGTTGAGCTGTGCGCTCGAACCCTATTTGGCCGTGTCACTTGAGCTATCACGGACTGTCGAGATCCGAGGACGGGAAGTGCAGGAGCAGATAGGCCTACCGATGCGCGAGATCTGGCTTATCTGGGACGATGGAGCCGATCGCGCGATCACCGGACTGCGGCCCCGAAAGGGTCTGGGATATGCCGATTTCACGATCGAACCCGGCCGCATATACAACCTCTACGTCGATAGCCCTAGCGGCCGCCCGATCCTCACGCTGCAGGCGGAACCTTGTCCCCCCGCGGAGGGAACTGGGTGGGTATCGCGGATGCTCGTGCTCTACGACAATGCTATGGAACAAGCTGCGGCAGGTTCAGCCGATGCGACTGGGGCAGCCGATGCGACTGCGGCAGTCGAGGCGACTGCGGCAGTCGAGGCGACTGCGGCAGTCGGTACGACCGTGCCGGTCGACCCGACTATAGCAGCATCCCCAACATTGACGCCGACTCAAACAGCCCGGCCCACGGCGGCGTCCATAGAGTAGGCTGGTGGAAAGACGTTGCCTGGATCACACGTTGACCTATAATACCTGCGGATTCAGCGGACCAGCGGAGGTGATACCATGCGCAAGTTCTTTGTGTTCCTTGCCGGTGTTCTGGTAGGTGCCTGGACAGGGGGCATGCTGTCGTTACTTTTCGCCCCGGAATCAGGATCGGAAATGCAGATACGGATCCGGGAAGGTGTAAATCGTCTGGTTGAGGAAGGGAAATCGGCAGCCGAGAGCCGTCGTCACGAACTGGAGGAACAGCTCGAGTCCTTCAAACAGGGACGCCCGATCACTCTACAGGAGGCGCAACAGCCTCCCAAGGCTGGCTAGCGCCCGATCAAAGAGGACAGCATCACCCACAGATGAAAGAACGGCGGGGAAATCCCCGCCGTTCGCACTCATCAGCGAATCGACCTATGCCGAAGCAGCAACAAAGGCCTCGAAGAGCGGCAGCATCGAGTCGGAGACCTTGAGCATCGCCTCAGGGTGCCACTGAACCCCGACACAGAACGGGTAGTCAGCCAATTCGATGCCCTCAACGATGCCATCAGATGCACGCGCCACGACACCCAGGCCCTGTCCCGGCTGCCACACCGCCTGGTGGTGGGCGCTGTTGACTGCAAAGCGATGGCCGCCCAGGATACGGGCCAACGCACTCCCCTTCTCGATGTCCACATCGTGGACGGAATTCTCCATCGGTCTGCTCGTGACGTAAGCGTGGTCCAAAGCAGCAGTCACCTGGGTCATAATGTCTTGATAGAGAGTACCGCCCAGTGCGACGTTGAGCACCTGGTGCCCTCTGCAGATCGCCAGCAGTGGTTTGCTCCGCGCTAACCAAGCCCGCACCAGACCCAACTCTGTGTGATCCCGTTCCTCGTCAACAAGGCCGGTCCACGGCTCCAGCGCTTGTCCGTAACGTGCCGGGGCAATATCCTCGCCACCGCTCAGCAGCAACCCATCGAGCCTATCGATGAGGACGGGCCAATCTGTCTCCAGCATCATGGGGGGAATCACAACCGGGGTTCCACCCGCGCGCTGAACAGCACGGGTATAGGTCGCGCCAATCGCGTGCATTGGGATACGTGACAACCGGGCGGAAGTGTCCTTCCGCCCGGTGATACCAATCAGTGGTCTAGCCTGTGTACTCAGCGGTTGTTCCTGGATGCCAGCACGAAGCTAACTGACCCAGAAGACCTGCGACAACCCGAGTTGGATCAGTCGCGGCGTTCCTTAAGGCGAGCCGCACGACCGCTCAAGTTGCGGAGGAAATACAGCTTGGCGCGGCGAACCTTGGCACGTCGGATCACCTCAACCCGCTCAACGCGAGGGGAGTACAGCAGGAAGGTGCGCTCGACGCCAATGCCATTCGAGGCAATACGGCGCACCGTGAAGTTCGCGCCGGCACTCGTGCCGTTGCGCATACGGATAATCGTGCCCTGGAAGGGCTGAATGCGCTCACGGTCACCCTCAACAATACGGACGTGGACGCGAACGGTATCGCCGACGGCCAATTCAGGCACGTTTGGATTGGGTGCAGCCATCTGGCGTTCAAGTGACTCGACCAGGTTCATGTTATCTATCCTCTCCCCGAAACCTTCTCATTCATAATGACGCTGCCAACACACGGCAGCGAACTTGGATTATACCATACTCCGTGTGAGCCGCAAACCATGTCCGACCGTCGACCGGTCACTTGACGCGGAGGCGCCATCCCTCCTGGAGATAGTCGGGATCGCGCGGCAAACCACGGCTGTCCCACAGTTGGCCATTCCAGGTCCAGAACTGATCACGTTTGAGCCCGTGGCGCGAGATGATGCCCCAGACGGTGTCGCTGGTCTTTACTGTGATGTAGACCGGCTGGGCGACCGTGGTAACGCCAGCGCTCGTACTGACGCTCATCACCTTGTCCTGGACAGGGTTGCGCCCGTCGGTCTCCATACATGCCACGTTGACTGCCTGAAGCATGGGCCAGAGAGCCCGTTCCGTATCTGTGGCAGCGTAGACACTGAAGAAGTTTGCGCCGTGACGGGCAACGCCCTCAACCCACGGGATGAACTCCTCCGGCAGCATAGCGCCCGCTTTCGAACTGTGGCGCTGTGCCAGCACAGGGTAAACCTCCGGCGTCTTGCCCCAGATCAGGCTGAGGGCATCCAGCTGGTGGTAGACTTCCTGGTCGATGACCTGCAGGGCATCGTCAGACTGAGCAGCATAGCACAATGGCATCCAACCGCCCTGACATACGGAGACCAGGGCCTCGACTGCACCCGCGTCCGGAAGCGCACCTAACGGCGGAGAGGCAAGAAACAACCGCTCTGCCGGGGTCTCGACATCTATCAAGGCCTCAGCTAGCGCTCGCAGCGATGCAGCCGTCGCGCTCTCCTGAGGGGGCAGGCCGCCAGGCGGCAAGAAAAGCACAGTGGCTTCGTAACCACAGGCTAACGACTCGGCTATAGCGCGACGGCCGTCGCGCGAGGTGTTTGCTGTCAGCTGCACCCAGGCAATGGCTTTCAGGCCTACTGATCGAATGCGCTGCAGCATATCATGGGTTGTCTCAGGGAAGTAGATCGGCCCATGGCCGACCTTGACAAAAAGGTGCGTTCCACCGATACGCGTTGCCATCTCGACCGCACGGTCAAAGTCATGCGAGTGCGTGAGCCAGATCCCTTTGCCACAAAGACGTGTCATCTATCTTTCCTCCGAGACATCATGACATTATAGCTGCGCACCAGAAGAGAGCAAGCCGTCGTGCACCTTCAGGATGAGGCAGAGGCACGGGTCGGAATTCGGATGCGGTCGCCATCCTGTCGCCAATCCGAAATGGTCCTGTCCATGCCCGGATCTTGACAAGGCCCGCAGCTCCCCTACAATGAGTTGTATAAAATCGGTTAAATGCCACGACAGGGCAGACGACATGAGAGGCGCAACTGTAAGCGAGCAAACAGTGCGTATGGGCTTTCAGGAGGAGTAGCAATGCGACCTGACGGACGTAGGCCCAATCAGCTTCGTCCACTGACGATCGAGCTTTCCCCCATCCAGTATGCCGAAGGATCAGCCCTCATCCATATGGGCGACACGCGGGTCCTCTGCGCCGTGAGTATCGAATCGCAGGTACCTGCCTGGATGCGCAACACAGGTCGGGGGTGGTTGACGGCAGAGTATGCGCTGTTGCCCCGAGCCACACTGTCTCGCACGCCCCGCTCCCACATCCAGCAGGGGCGCGCCCAGGAGATCCGCCGCCTCATCGGTCGCAGCCTGCGCCGCGCAGTGCGGCTGGACCTGCTTGGTGAGCTGACGCTCACCATCGACTGCGACGTGATCCAAGCCGACGGGGGAACGCGGACAGCAGCTATCAATGGCGGGTATGTGGCGGTAGCTATGGCAGTTCAAACGCTCATTGCCGCCGGAACAGTTCCTCGCGAAACCCTTATGCCGCCGATAGGAGCCATCAGCGTCGGAATGAAGGATGACGAATTGCTCCTGGACCTCGCATATGCCGAGGATGTAGATGTAGACATGGACCTCAACGTCGTCGTTGATGACAACGGCGATTTCGTGGAGGTCCAGGGCACGGCCGAGGGGCATCCCGTCCCACGCCAACAACTCGACCGTCTCCTGGATCTGGCTGCGCAGGGGGCCCGCGAGGTGATTACCACAGAACGCGAGGTACTGGGATGCGCTGGGATCAGAGTCTGACGCGGCGCCAGCGCCTGATCCTCCTGACACTGGCGTTCAGCGTCGTCAGCGTCATCTCCCTGCTGGCTTGGTCCATCTGGGCCACTTTGGGGGCCGCTATGGCGAGCCCCATCCCAACCCCACCCCCAACGCCCGCATCGTCGCCCACCCCTTTGCCGACCGCCGATGCGCCGACTGAGGAAGACCCTGCCCCCACGCCCACGCCATCGCCCCCATCCTCTCCGGCATTTGACGTATTCCGGGCAGGCATCATATCCGCCGACGTCGCCGACGCGCGAAGGGCACGTGCTCATCTGGATACACCATTGACACTAGTGGATGAACTGGATATGTCCAGGGCGCTGTACTCCCACTACAAGGCGCAGCCTGCACTTGCTGAGAAGATCATTCCGATCTTCCAGGCCATGGGATTGTGGGAAGGGAAACTGCCGCGGATCAATGTCGTCACCCAGGCAGAAGACGTCGCATCACTTTACGCACCGGAAAGTGCGGAACTCTATCTGCGCCGAGACTGGGACGGAGCGTTATCCACGATCGAGACACAACTCGCCTATGGTTACGCCTATGCGTTCACCCACGGCTACGGTGACCTCGCTACGTTGCAGGCGGGTGCCGGGTCTCTTGACCACCAGTTAGCACTAGCAGCCGTCGCCAAGGGGGATGCCGTTGTCTCAACCTGGCTACTGCGCGCAGTCATGCCCGCAGAACCCGCCGAAATGCCCGATGCGGCGTCAGACATCCTGCATGACATTGCCTTAGCCGCCTGCCCACAATGGCGCGAGGATGGCGGAGAGCTCCTGCAAGCGATCTCATGCCTCGACCTCGACCTGGGTATTGCCTTTGCTTCGTCCCGGTACTGGAGCGGAGGTACCGCGGCGATGGATGCAGTAGTTGTGCGTCCGCCCCGGTCAACCGAGCAGCTCCTCCATCCCGACCGGTACTCCGAAGTCGACGAACCGCGCATCCTCTCCCCCATCGTACCGGTTCTAGATGCCGCATGGTCGCTCACGAAGACCGAAACGCTTGGCGAGGCGTTGATGGGCCTCGTGATCGCGGGTTGGAGTGAGGGAGAGCTGGGCGCCGACGCAGTGACAGGCTGGGGCGGCGACCTCCTGCAGGTCTGGGATGGCCCGGAAGGGAGCAAGGTCGTGGCGTGGCAAATGGATTGGGACGACTCACGCACGGCAGCGCTCTTCCAGGGGCAGCTCCTGGAGCTAATGCCGCACGCACTGGTCAAAGGTTTGATACGCGACACTACCCCTCCCGCAGCACTTACCCGGGGTCGCTGGTGGTCAGGCAGACAGGGGACTATCTTCCTGTACCGGCGCGCCAATCACGTCTGGCTCGTCTGGGGGGATAGCCCAGAGGCCGTTGAGGCCGTAGCCGTAGCCGCCCTGCCTTAGTAGCTTCCCCTCCATCCACAGGCACGTCCCGCACCACCCTTGTGATCTGCAGGGCGTCAGCGGACAGTCCACACCCACTTCCCGGAAAGCGAAACGGCCGCCCATCTGTTTTGTGCTATCATAGGCGCTCGACTATGGGTAAGATGGCGCCACACAGTGGAAACCGGATCTGGCATGGGATTGGGCTTGCGGCACTGGCCCTGCTGATGATCGGAGCTGCGGCGGGACTCTGGACGGCGTGGACGCTGTCCGGGCGGTACCGTCAGGTGATTTTCACCCCCGATGAGCTCTCAAGGATGCCCAACGACGATGGGCAGGTTGCGATTGTCTTCGGTGCAGGCTACTGGCCCAACGGGGCGCTCAGCCTGATCCTGCGTGAGCGGCTTGATGCAGCGATCGAGCTCTATGAGGCGGGCCGGGTGGAGAAGCTACTCTTCAGCGGAGACAATCGCATCGTAGAGTACAACGAACCAGGGCGAATGCTGGACTATGCTCTGGAACAGGGCGTGCCACGTGAGGATATCGTCCTGGACTATGCCGGTCGACGCACCTATGATACGTGCTACCGGGCACGCGATATCTTCGGCCTCTCCAGCGCGACCCTGGTAACACAGCGATATCACCTTCCCCGCGCGCTGGAGACGTGTCGCGCGTTGGGGTTGGAGGTTGTCGGATACAGTGCAAACCGCTACGAGCACCACGGACTGTACCTGATCCGCTACCGCCTGCGTGAAATCCCGGCATTGTGGCTTGCCTGGTGGGAGACCCGGGTGACCCATCCGACACCGGTTCTGGGCGAGCCATTACCTATCTTTGGTGGGTAACCACAGAGGAGTGTAGCCTGAATGACAGATATCTTTGGATTTGAACTGCTGCAGGAACGGGAGATACCGGAGCTCAACACGGTGGCGAAGCACTATCGCCACACTCGGACCGGAGCCGAGGTGCTCTCGTTGGTGAATGCTGACGAGAACAAGGTGTTCGGAATCACGTTCAGGACACCGCCCCCCGATTCAACGGGCCTACCTCACATCATGGAGCACTCCGTCCTCTGCGGTTCGCGCAAGTATCCGGTGAAGGAACCCTTCGTCGAGCTTGTCAAGGGATCACTCAACACGTTCCTCAATGCAATGACGTTTGCCGACAAGACCTCTTACCCGGTCGCCAGCCAGAACCTGCAGGACTTCTACAACCTCGTTGACGTCTATCTCGACGCGGTCTTCCATCCCCGCCTGACCCGTGAGATCCTGGAACAGGAGGGATGGCACTACGAGATCGATTCCGTCGACGCCCCCTTGACCTACAAAGGTGTCGTGTTCAACGAGATGAAGGGAGCCTACGCCTCGCCAGACAATCTTGTGGCCCGGTACAGCGAGCAAGAGCTCTTCCCCGACACTGCGTATGCGCTGGATTCGGGTGGTGATCCCGAGGTGATGCCCAGCCTCACCTACGAGCAATTCGTTGCGTTCCACGATACCTACTATCACCCCTCCAATGCACGCGCGTTCTTCTACGGGGACGATGACCCCGAAGAGCGGCTGCGTATCCTGGATGCGTACTTCTGTGAGTACGAGCAGCAGGTTCTCGACAGTACGCTTGCCCTTCAGCCTGCGAAGTCTGAACCCTGGCGCCTGGTGAAACCTTACCCGGCGGGACAGGAGGACGAGGAAGGGACAGACTCAGCTGCAAAGTCGATGGTAACGGTGAACTGGCTACTTCCCGAAAACACCGACCCCACGCTAACACTGGCGCTGGGCATTCTGTCCCATGCGCTCGTTGGGACGCCCGCCAGTCCGCTGCGCAAGGCGCTGATCGATTCGGGATTGGGCGAAGACGTCATCGGTGAGGGCGTGGATGACTCCGTCCGACAGCTCTACTTTTCGGTAGGGCTCAAAGGTATCGCGCCCGAGGCCGTCGACCAGGTTGAGACACTCATCCTCGACACACTTCGTGCTATTGCCGAGCAGGGCATCGATGCTGAGACAATCGCAGCATCCGTGAACACGGTCGAATTCCAACTGCGCGAGCAAAACACAGGACGTTACCCTCGCGGGCTCTTCGTGATGCTCCAGGCTTTGACGACCTGGCTCCACGACCGTGACCCGTTTGTCGCGATCGCCTTTGAGGCACCCTTGCAGGCCGTAAAGCATACCCTTGCGACTGAGCCTCGCTACTTCGAATCCTTGATGCGGGAGCATTTGCTGAGCAACAGCCACCGCCTTACCGTGGTGTTGGAGCCTGACCCGGATCTACAGGACCGGCAGGATGCCGTAGAGAAAGCGCGCCTGGCTGCCGCCAAGGCCTCGATGACAGAGACTGAGTTGGAGAGTGTGAGAGAGCGGGCACGTCACCTCAGAGAGCTACAGGAAACGCCCGATTCCCCAGAGGCCCTGGCCACCATCCCCAGCCTTGGGTTGGAGGACCTAGACAAAGAACCGAAGCACGTGCCAACAGAGGTTTCGACAGTGCACGGTGCCGAGGTCCTTTACCACGATCTCTTCACAAATGGCATCGTGTACCTCGATCTGGGCCTCGACCTTCACGTTCTGCCTCAGGAGTTGCTCCCCCTGACGGAGCTATTCCTCTCATCCTTGCTGGAGCTAGGAACGGAGTCCGAGGACTTCGTCAAGCTCACGCAGCGCATTGGCAGACAGACCGGGGGCATATCGCCCACGACGTTCACCTCAATGGTCCAAGGGACCGGCACAACCGCAGCATGGGCCTTCCTGCGCAGCAAAGCCCTTTTGTCGCAGGTCCCCGACCTGCTGGCCATCCTGCGCGATGTGCTTCTGACGGTGAAGCTCGACAACCAGCCTCGCTTTATGCAGATGCTGCTAGAGCGAAAAGCACAGGAGGAAGCCGGTCTGGTTCCAGGAGGCCATCGGGTAGCGATTTCGCGGCTGCGTGCAAAGTTGGGCGAGTCACACTGGGTCTCTGAGCAGATCGGTGGCGTGGCCTATCTCTTCGCCCTCCGCAAACTCATTGACGAGGCCAAGGCAGACTGGCCTACGGTCCTTGCGAAGCTGGAGTCGGTGCGGCGTCTGTTGATCAACCGCAACGCGATGCTATGCAACGTCACGGTGGATGCAGGAGCCTGGACCGGGGTCAGGCCACAGATCGAAGCGTTCGTAAAGTCATTACCAGCGTCCGATCACACGATAGCAACCTGGGCTCCTGACTACAACCGGGCGCCCGAGGGTTTGACGGTGCCGGCGAGCGTCAACTATGTCAGCAAGGGTGCCAGCCTGTTCGATGTGGGCTACCGGCGCAACGGTTCCACTGAGGTCATTTCGCACTATCTCCGCAGCACCTGGCTGTGGGAACGGGTACGCGTTCAAGGTGGCGCCTACGGTGGTTTCTGTGTCTTCGATTCGCACTCCGGGACGTTCGGATATGTGTCGTATCGCGATCCCAATGTCCTGCAGACGCTCGATATCTACGACCAGACAGCCGGTTTCCTGGAGAGTCTGGATCTCCCACAGGAAGAATTGGTGAAGAGTATCGTGGGGACCATCGGTGGTGTCGACGCCTACCAGCTTCCCGATGCAAAGGGATTCAGCGCCATGGTCAGGAGGCTGATCAACTACACCGACGAGGCCCGCCAGCAGTATCGCACGGAACTGCTGAACACCACGGTTGAGGACTTCAGGGCTTTTGCGGAAGTCGCCAGACAGGTTGCCGAATCCGGCAGCATCGTGGTGGTGGGAGCACCCGCAGCGATTCAGGCGGCGAATGAAGCGCGTGGCATCGGCTTCGAAGTAACCAAACTGGTTTAGTGCGACAAGCGCACAAACGGCAAGAAGGGGGAACGAAGATGACGTGGCCAACACGAGCGGAAGCGTGGAACCTACTAACGGAGTACACCGCCAGTCCCAGCCTGCGCGGCCATGCCCTGGCTGTGGAGGCCGGGATGCGAGCCTATGCGCGACGCTTCGACGAGGACGAAGAAAAGTGGGGAATCGTCGGCCTGATCCACGACTTTGAGTATGAGCGCTATCCCGACCTGGGACCCGATGGCCACCCGTTCAAAGGGGCCGAGATTCTGAGGGAGAAGGGCTGGCCCGAGGAGCTCATCCGCGGCGTTCTGGCCCATGCGCCAGATCTCACAGGTGTGACGCTGGATAGCCCGATGGAGAAGTCCATCTATGCCGTCGATGAACTAACGGGGCTGATTACCGCAGTGGCGTTGGTCCGTCCCAGCAAATCGTTGCTGGACGTCAAGGTCAGTTCGGTCACGAAGAAGTGGAAAGATCGGGCCTTTGCTGCAGGCGTTAACCGCGAAGATGTCGCGGCGGGAGCTGAGAAACTGGGCGTTCCGCTACAAGAACACATCGGCACCGTGCTGGCAGCCATGCAGGAGATTGCTGCCGAGCTTGGCCTAGCCGGTCAGCCCACATGATCTGAGTAGACCATCATTGGCCTCGCGACTGCGACGCCCGCGAGGCCACAGGGCTTGCGGGTGTCGCAGAAGGGTGATCGCCATGCCGTGGCACAGGGGAGTACGGAGCAAGACCCAGACCCGCGAGACCATCTGGACAGCGCAAGCAAGAGTAGCCACCGGCATGGCCGTGCTGCTCTTGCTGCTTTTCTGTCTTACAGAAGCCTCCGCGATCGCACAGCCAGGCCCTTCACTGCCCGCCACCGACTCCACCCAGCCCGCTGCCAGTTCCACGACCTTCAGCGTCACCACCCTCTCGATCCCCACCTATCCTTACGCCGATTACCTCACAACCGCCACCAACACCACTTACAACATGACGTACCCGGTGCTGGACTGGAGCCGCTACCCGACGAACCCCACTGCCGTGCCCAAAACCTACACCCTGCTCGTGGTGGAGAACGCCTACCTCAGGGTGACGCTTCTTCCCGAGCTGGGGGGGCGAATCTACCAGATCATCGACAAGGCGACCGGACACAACCAGCTCTACCAGAACCCGGTCATCAAACCCACCCACTGGGGACCTCCCGAGCAGGGGTGGTGGCTGGCAGTAGGCGGCATTGAGTGGTGCTTGCCGGTCGACGAGCACGGGTACGAGTCTGCCGTCCCCTGGTCCTGGAGCAGCCTCAGCTCATCCGCCGGCGTGACGGTGACCGTACAGGATACCACTGCGTCGAACCGCCTCCGCGCGACGGTCGACGTGTTCCTGCCCTCCGATCGCGGATATGTGGTGATCAGCCCACGCATCGAGAACCCCACCAGCGCACCGGTCGACTTCAAGTTCTGGGTCAACGCTGCACTGGCCCCCGGCGTAGCGAACAGCCCTACAGAAGGGCTTTCGTTCATCTTCAATGCCCCAGAGATGTCGGTTCACTCGACCGGCGATGCGCGCCTTCCGGGCGCCTATCCTGCGATGCCGACGGCGCCGGATTACCGGTTCAGCTGGCCCGTGTATGAGGGCGTGGACTACTCCAGGCTGCAGAATTGGGACCAGTGGCTGGGCTTTTTTGAGTACCCGCAGGCAGTCAGAGGCTACACCGGCGTCTATGACAGCCAGCAGTCTGAAGGGTTGGTGCGTATCTTTCCCCCTGAGGTCGCGACGGGCGCAAAGGCCTTCGCGATGGGCTGGGCGCATCCTCTGGACTGGCACACCTGGACCGATGATGGGTCAGGCTACATTGAGCTCCACGGCGGGCTGGCTCCCACGTTCTGGGACACTGTCAGGCTCGAACCGCACAGCACCACTGCGGGGGACGCCTGGCACGAGGTCTGGTATCCCGTTCACAGCATTGGGGGCGTGACCGTCGCGACCCAAGAGGCCGCACTGCGGGCGACAAAGGACGGCGATGTGCTCCGAATCGGCATCAAGCCGACACGTGCCTGGGCTGCGGGCACCACCGAGGTCTACGTGTGGAACCGCACGACGTGCACGGAGCTGGCCCATTGGACGATGCTGGGCCTGGACCCTGCGACGTCCTACACCAACGCCCTCAGCATCGGGGCGCTCACCGCTGACGAGATCGCCGTCGCCTATGTTGACACGGGCCACAACGTGCTGGCAGCGTATGGTCCAAGTGACTGCCTGGACCACACCATGCCCGCTCCACACTTGGGCTATGGCATCAACGTTCGAGAGCTCTCGCGCATCCCCGCGCTGGTCGAGCCTTTGGGGGTCGAATGGGTGAAGCTGTGGGATGAATACGGTGGCTTTCCGACCAGCGTATTGCCACAGAAAGTACTCTACAACGTCGGGTGCGGGGCCTACGTCAACGACCTGAACGCCTGGCGCAGCCGCATCCGTGTGGCCGCACAAGCAGGTCTGGGACGGGTGCAAGCCTACGAGATCTGCAATGAACCGAACATCAAGGGCTCGGGCTGGGGCGGCAACACGCCCGATCCTGTGCGGTTTGCACAGATGGTCTGCGTAGCCCAGGAAGAGATCAAGGCCATTGATCCGCATGCACTTGTGATCAGCGGCGGGCTGGCGCCCGTCGGACGCATCCCGGAGCCCTGGCCCTGTGGTGAAGGCAACAACTGCAACGCTATGGATGAGTGGGCCTATCTGGAGGCCATGCTCGATGCCGGAGCGGGCGCGTGCATGGATGCCTTTGGCTACCATCCCTACGGCTTCGCTTCTCCACCCGAACGCGACCCGGACCTGGTGAGCAACGCCTTCGCCTTCCGCGGGGTGGAGACTCTGCACGATATCCTCGTGGCAAGAGGATGGGCAGGACTGCCCGTCTGGGCTACCGAGTTCAACTGGATCCGAAAACCGGCTGAAGATGGTTACGAACTCAACTGCGATGCCAATGCGGACTACCGGACCAGCTTCAAATGGCAGGAGGTGACGGCGCAGGCACAAGCTGACTATCTCGTTCGTGCCTTCCAGTATGCGGACACGCATTGGCCGTGGATGCAGGGCATGATTGTTTGGAACGTTGACTGGCACGACTACTTGACGTGGATACCGTGCTTCCACAGCCGCTACTACGCCCTACGGCGCTATGATGGAACTACCCTAGGGGCCGTCACCCCGGCTTACGCTGCCCTGGCAGCGATGGACAAGCGCCCGTGGCCCCACGGCGTGCCCGTGCTTTCAGTGCAGCCGAGTGGTGCAGGACTGATCAGCGAAGTAGACGATCCCAAGATGTTGACCACGTCGCTGCAAATCCTCAACACCGGTCCAGGCGTGCTCACATGGACGGTGGCCCTCTCCCCGACCAGCACCTTGGTGCCCGTCCTGTCCACCTCAGGGGGCGTACAAGGGGAACGACTCTCGATTGCGGTAGACACGCACGGACGGTCCGTTGGAGTGTACACGGCGACGCTGGTGTTCGACGCCATTCCAGCCGAGACCCTGGGACGGCCCAGAGTCGTCCACGTCACGCTCCACGTCGTGACGGAGTTCGAGCGCACTTATCTCCCCACGATCATGCGCGCCTACGCACCGCCACCCACCACCACAGACGCGCCCCACGGGCCCTCGAAGATCGGCACACACGCACTTGCCGAAGGGGGAACTCTAGAACTCGTCCAGCAGGTCCGGAACGCGGGAGGACACGTGGCTCTGGTGAAAGGACTCTCGTTTGGCTATCTGTGCGACGTCAAGCAAATCTCCCCAGAGACCGTGACCATCGGGCGGTGGCCCAGCAGCACCTGGGAAGCGATCGCTCCCGAGGGCGATCCTGCGGCAAAGGCCCGTGACTATATGGATGTCCACATGCAACAGTGGGCACCCTACAGGAACTGTGTTGACTACTGGGAGGTGCTGAACGAACCCGATCCGCCGACTATTGCGGGACATGCGTGGTTGGGCGAGTTCTTTGAGGCGGCGATGCCGATCGCCGAGGCCAATGGCTACAAGCTCGCGCTCTTCTCCTACAGTATGGGCGTGCCAGAGATCTATGAATGGCGGGCGGTTGCCGAGACGGGGGTATTTGGACGCGCCAAGGCTGGAGGCCATATCCTCTCACTTCATGAGTACGGTGGTCCACTGCTGCGCGATCGTTGGGGGGAGCCACTGCCCCAGTACCCTGGACAACCGCTTGACGACCCAGCCATTCCATTGTATCCGGATCGTGGCGTCCTTGGCGGGCGCTACCGCCACCTGTATCGGGACATCCTGATTCCCCGGAACGAGGTCATCCCCCTGGCCCTTACCGAGATCAATCTCAACATCTGGGTGGCAGAGGATCGTGAGCCTTACTTCCTTGAGGACATCGCCTGGTACGATGATCGCCTGCGCGAGGATGACTACGTGTTGGGGAGCGCCATCTTCACCCTGGGGGGAGGAATCGCGGGCTGGGACAACTTCGACTACTACGGGTTCCTTCCCGAGCTGGCCTCACGCATCATTGCTCTGAAGAATCAGTAGCGCGGTCCGTCCCAACGTCGGCGCCGGGGCTGTCCAGGCCGTGCCAGACGGAATATAGATCGTTGCTGAGTCCAAGCCGGGCCATAATCCTGCCGACGCTCTGGTCCACCAGCGCCTCGACCGTCGCGGGACGCGCATAGAACGCTGGCAACGGAGGGAAGATAACGGCGCCGATCTCGGCAGCCTGGACCATCAATCGCAGGTGCCCGAGGTGAAACGGCGTCTCGCGAACAGCAAGAATCAGAGTGCGCCCTTCCTTGAGCGTGACGTCAGCGGCGCGCACGAGGAGATTGTCCGTATAGCTGTGTGCCACAGCGGAGAGGGTCTTGATCGAGCAGGGGGCAACGACCATACCCCGCGTCGCAAATGAACCGCTGGCAATGGGAGCCGCGAGATCCTGTGGTGTGCAGGCATGGGTGGACAGAGCGCGCACGTCAGCCAACGTCATCCCCATCTCATGATCCAACGTGACTGCACCCTGCGCCGTGACGACCAGATAGGTTTCCACTGAGGCTGCCTGCAACGCCATCAGCAGCCGCACACCATAGATCGCACCACTTGCACCGGTGATACCGACAACGACAGGCAAGGCTGAAGAAAATGGCCCTGCCGCGTTCATAGAGTTCATGGCAAGTGAAGGAGTCGTTACTTGATCGCCGCTCATACGGCGCTATTATAGCCCGAGACACCCTGCTGGACAGAGTCGCTACACCATTCTGACTGCGACCACCTCAGGCCAAGGGTATTGAGGCCAGCATCCACGGAGGCGTTTGTGAACAGACGGGAACGACGACCGCTACGGGTCATCAACAGCGTAGCCCCCATCCGCATCTGCGACAACGGTGGGTGGACCGACACTTGGTTTGCGGAACACGGGAAGATCTTCAACATCGGTGTCTACCCCTACGTCGAGGTGCAGATCGAAGTCTATCCCTATGAAGCCGGCGAAGATCGGATCGTCCTCTACGCCGAGAACTACGGGGAGCGTTTCGTCGTCAATCCCGGCGCACCAGGGTGGGATCACCATCCCCTGCTAGAAGCATCGATCGAACGGGTAGGCGTGCCTGAGAATCTCGCCATTCAGGCGACCATCTACTCGGAGGCTCCCAGCGGCTGCTCGACCGGCACTTCGGCTGCCGTGACCGTCGCCTTGATCGGGGCACTCGACAGGCTGACACCAGGGCAGCGCAGCCCCCATGAGGTGGCCTTTACCGCACACTCGGTCGAGAGCGACATGCTCAAGCAGCAGTCCGGGATCCAGGATCAGCTCTGCTCGGCCTATGGTGGCATCAACTACATCGAGATGACGAACTACCCCTACGCGTCCGTCTCACAGCTCTACGTCCCCAACACGACCTGGTGGGAACTAGAACGTCGATTGGTCCTCATCTACCTGGGAAAATCCCACGTCTCGTCTCAGGTACACGAGAAGGTCATCGCTGAACTCGAGAACGAAGGGCCTGAAACAAAACGTCTTCAGGATCTGCGGGTCACGGCCGAGAAGTCGCGAGATGCCGTCTACGCCGGCGACCTGACCGCGTTGGGAGCGGCGATGATCGAGAATACTGAAGCACAGGGGCGACTTCATCCCGACCTGATCAGCCAGGACGCGCAAGCCGTGATCGACATCGCCAAAGCTTATGGCGCTGTGGGGTGGAAGGTCAATGGCGCCGGTGGTGAAGGCGGCTCAGTGACGCTGCTCAGCCCTGCGCTTTCTTACGTGAAGCGCGAGATGGTCCGGGCGATCGAAGCCGAGACCCCCCTCTATCGCAACATCCCGATCTACCTGAGCCGCTTTGGGTTGCGCATCTGGGAACAGAGCCAGGACAACGGGGGCTGCTAGCGTTCGCGTGTGGGTTCTGGGGCCCAGGGCTACGTGATCGGTGGCGGCGCCGGGAGTGGGCGGAGGCGCGCGTGCACCGCCGCAACAGGACAGGAGGCAAGTATGAGGATTGAGGTCGACACCCGGGTGCCCTATGGCAACGCCTGCGATCTGACCCTGACCGTTAGCGACGATGTGCTGGAGGTCGGCTTCTCGCCCGACCCGCACGGAGGACCGGAAACGCTCTGGTTCTGCTTCCGGCTAAGCTGCTCAGGGCAGCCGGAGCCCGAGCCTGACGGGGATGACTACACCGAAAGGGATCGGGATACCACCCGAGGTTGCCGAAACGGTACCGTCCACCTGGTCCTGAAGCACAGTAACAATATGCTGGGAGGCCACGATCCGGAGGCAATCCGTCCCGTGGTACGATACGACGGCGGACCGTGGGAACGTCTCCCGAAGGGCACCGTCGTGTTGTTGCCGGATGGTCGTCCGACGGTCAGCTGGTCAGTAGAGACGCCACAGCACGCCATCGACGTTGCGGTCTGCTATCCCTATGGTCTGAATGAGCTTCGCACGTTGGTCACTGAGACGGATGCTTTCTGGACGGCAGACACGATCGGGGTCAGTCAGGCCGCACGCCCGCTCCTGCGGTTGAGCAACAGCTATGGCGAGGAGGGCGGACAGCGTCCCGGCCTCTACCTGATGGCGCGGCAACACGCGGGAGAGACACCCGGATCGTGGGTGATGGATGGCTTTCTCAGGACGATGGCCGATTTTGGAGATGCTGCCCCGTTGATCTGGGCGATTCCGCTGGCGAACATTGACGCCATCGAGGGGGGCGACTACGGCAAGGACAACTTTCCGTACGATCTTAACCGCGCCTGGGGCAGACCGCCGATGCGCCATGAGGTCTCGGTATTCCAGCGTGACCTCTGGCGGTGGCGCGCCCGGTGCCGCCCGGTGCTGGCCATCGACTTTCACGCGCCCGGTGCCTGTGAGAACAACGGTGTCTATGCCTATGTGCCCGACCCAGACACGGACCGTGGAGCGCACGAGGTCGTGATGCCGTGGATCGACTGGACCGGTGAGTCCCTGGGCACACCCTATGCTGCTGAGGAGTTTGCCCGTGTAGCGCGCTATCCCTCCCGCTGGGAGACACCCAGTTTCCGCACCTACCTCTGGTCGCAGCTGGGAGTGCCATGCGTCACCTATGAGACGCCGTATGCGCAGACTGGGGAGCGGGTCCTCACACAAGAGGACTACCGTGAAATCGGTGGGCGTATCGCCAAGGGCGTCATGCGAGGGCTAGACAGGCTGTCAATCGGACCCAGAGCGAGGGACGATGACTGAACCACGACCCAAACCTGTGCTGGCGATCACAATGGGCGACCCTGCGGGGATCGGGCCAGAAATCGTGCTCAAGGCATTGGCCCACGGAAGCGTGGTCGAGCGTTGTCGACCACTGGTGATCGGCGACCGCCGCATCCTCGAGCGTGCGATGGGTTGGGATGGCGTACCTACCGTGAAGTTCCGTCCATTCGCAACGACGGACCAACTCCCCGCGGGCTCTGCGATGGGCGCAGGTGGCATTGCTTTGATGGACCTGGCGAACGCAGATCCCGCGGACTGCATCGTGGGAACAGTCAGTGCACCCAGCGGACGTGCAGCGGTCGAGACCGTCCAGCGGGCGTGTGACCTCTGTATGAACGGCGTGGCCGATGCCATGGTCACGGCACCTCTGAACAAGGACGCGATGAACCAGGCCGGGTTTGACTACGCCGGACACACCGAGCTGCTGGCGAACCGAACGGGCGCCAAGAAGGTGACGATGTTGCTCGTCGGACCTGGGTTGCGCGTCGTCCACGTGAGTACGCATGTCGCGCTCGAAGAAGCTGTCCGCCGCGTCCGGCAGGAGCGTGTGACCGAAGTGATCGACCTTGCCTATCGTGGGTGCCGGGCGCTGGGCATTGCTGCCCCGCGAATAGCGGTAGCCGGGCTCAACCCCCACGCGGGCGAGAGCGGGCTCTTCGGGGATCAGGAAGCACGCGAAATCATGCCAGCCGTCATCGCCGCCCGAGCACGCGGGCTCGACGTCTCCGATCCGCAGCCACCCGACACCGTCTTCCTGAGGGCGACCCGCGGGGCCTATGACATCGTCGTGGCCATGTACCACGACCAGGGTCATATCCCGATGAAGCTCCTGGCCTTCGACGAAGGCGTCAATGTGAGTCTGGGGCTACCCATCATCCGCACATCGGTCGATCACGGGACTGCCTTTGACATCGCAGGCACGGGGAAGGCCCGTGAGTCCAGCCTGCTTGCTGCCATCGACGTGGCGCTGCAGATGATAGCGAGCAGGCGAATGAGCGAATGAGCGAATAAGCGAGAAGGCGAGAGAGCGAAAAGGAGAGAAGGCGAGGGCGGATAGGCGACAGAGTGGATGAGAGTGGATAACCAGAGATAACGGAGACGAGTCAGTGGTGGTGACCTCAACTGTGGTGATTGCCGATGATCTGACGGGCGCCGCGGATAGTGCCGCGGCGTTCGCGCGTCAGGGCCTCAAGACACTGGTGCTATGGGAGCCGCGGGCGCTGCCCGACGCCGATGTCCTGGTCTTCACCACCGAGAGCAGGCACCAGCCCAAGGCTGATGCCCTCTGTCGTGTCAAGGATGTCATCCATCGGATTGCCGCGCTTTCAGGGATCGGCGACAGCATCTGGATCTACAAGAAGATCGATTCGACGCTGCGAGGCCATCCCGGCCCCGAGTTGGTCGCCGTGATGGATGGCCTGGGGATAAGGCGAGCCCTCGTGGCACCGGCATTCCCGGCTCAGGGCAGGGTGACACGAGGTGGGCGCGTCTATGTCCACGGTGTGGCCCTGGCAGATTCGTCCTTCGGGCGTGAGGTCAGGACTTCGAGTATCGTCGACTGCTTCGCTCAGGAATCGAGTGGCATGCGGATCTCTTCGCTACCGCTGACGGTAGCCCAGGCTGGACCACAGGCCATCGCAGACACGCTGACCGAAGATGCCGACGGCATCATCATCGCCGATGCAGAGAGCGAACAGGATCTGGATCTGCTGGCTGAGGGCGCGATGCTGAGCGACACGCGCCTGCTGTGTGGGTCGGCAGGCCTCGCTGGAGCGCTGATGCGGGTGCTGGCTGAACGCGCACAGGCTGAGCCGCGCCCTGATCAGTTCGTGACCCGCCAGTGGCAAGGCCACCACGCCCTGATTATCGCGGCGAGCCGTCATCCGCAGACGGCACGACAGGTGACGACCGCCGAGGCTGCGGGGGTTCCCGTGATCCGGCCCGGCCTGGCGTGGTTCGGCGAGTCTGCATCCTCATCTTCAGGTCGCTCGCTGCAGGGCGGAGGCACCGGAGGGGAAACGCTGGTGGGCCAGTGCATTCACTGGCTCGCGTCGGGACCGCTGATCCTCACCAGCGAAGGGTTGCCGGACCTACCTGGTCAGGGCGAGGCCATCGTGGCCCGATTGGCGCAGCTCACCCACGAGATACTGCAGCACGCCTCCGCCTCAGGCCTCGTTTTGACCGGTGGAGACGCGGCGATGGCGGTGGGCCGCGCACTGGACGCGGAGGCACTCTGGCTACACGGCGAACTACAGCCTGGCATCCCCTGGGGTACGTGGGTGGGCGGCAGCGCGGACGGGATGCCTGTTGTGACCAAGGCTGGGGGCTTTGGTGATGACAGGGCATTTGTGCGTGCGATCAGCGACTAGGACAAGGCAACCCAAGCCCCCCGCATTGGGGATCATACGCCACCGACAGAAGAAGAGGAGACAGCACACACGATGATCGAAAGATTCACAGTGAGCCGCGATGACACGATCTATGAAGCGTTCCCCGACGTCGCACTGACCCCGTCGGGAACACTGGTCTGCGTCTTTGCCGAGTGCACGCATCACGGGGATCGCTCGTTCACACGAATCATGGTCACGATGTCGACGGACCGTGGACGGACATGGTCAGCCAAACGTCCCCTGACAGAGGCGACACACGGCATCGGCTACTACAACTGCCCGCGGATCACGACCCTGAGAGACGGACGATTGGCCGTCATCGTCGACAAGATTCACGCAGCGGGAGAGGACCGTGACCCCGAGTGCTATAGCAACCTGCTCACCTTCAGCGACGACGCAGGCGTCACGTGGTCCGAGGCTGTGGAGACGCCGGCGCGGGGCATCGTGCCGGATCGGCTGCTGGAGTTAGCAGACGGGCGTTGGCTCATCTCATGCCACATCACCGAGCCGACGTCGCGGAACCTGGTCCAGCGCCTGTGGTATTCCGACGATCAGGGCAAGACATGGACCGGCCCCGTGATCGTCGGTCAGCAACCCGGGCTCAACCTCTGCGAGGCCTCGATCCTGCCCATCGGGGATCAGACGCTCGTCGCGTTTCACCGGGAAAACTCCGGGAAGGGTTGGGACTGCTTCAAGACAATCTCCTACGACAACGGTGCATCGTGGGGCGCGCCGATTGCATTCCCACTGCCGGCGTGCCACCGGCCCGTGGCAGGTTGGCTGCAGGATGGCCGGATTCTGATCACCCACCGGTTCATGCAGGGTGGCAAGGGCTGGACAGGTTGGTGGACACAGAACCTATTCGCCGGGCTGACCGACAGGGAGTCGGCGTCGGCGCTCTCGCGTCAGGAAGCACACACGCGCATCCTGCCGCTAGATTTCGACCGCTCACCTCAGAGCGATACCGGCTACTCAGGGTGGGTTCAGTTTCAGGACGGGGAGATCTACGTCGTCAACTACATCCTCGACGATGCGCCGAAGGCGCAGATCCGCGGATATGCCCTACAGCCGGAAGATATCGTCTTGAGCCAGAAGGGAGATTGAGCATGAAGATACTGGGACGGACACAACCATTGGCGCACTACCCCGCGCTGGAGAGCCTGGAGATCATCAAAGCGCGCGGCTTTGAAGGCGTAGAGATCTGCCTTGAGAATGCCGATATGGCTCCCGAGATACTGACGCCGGCAAAGATCCTGGCCGTACGTGAGAAAGTACGTGGTCTGGACCTCGCGCCGCACTCGATCAGCTATCACCAGGACTACGTGAATAACGATGCGGCCTTCGAGCTGACGAAGGCCGCAATCCGGATGACACCCGAGTTCGGGAGCGATCTCTTCGTCTTCTCAGGGCCGGCGAGACGCACCGATGACCCGCCCGAATGGGAAGAGATGATCGCGCGGACACGCAGCCTGGCTGACATCGCTGAGCAGTATGGCGTCATCCTCGCGGAGGAGTTCGAGCCGAACTTCGTCGTCGGCAGCACGGCAGACCTGCTGCGCCTCTTTGAGGAGGTCGGTTCACCCGCCCTCGCCGCCAATCTGGACCTCGGTCACCTCTTCCTCTGCGACCCCGATCCCATCGCGTCGATCCACGCGGTCGGTGACCGGATCGCGCACTGCCACATCGAGAATATGGCACGAGGCGTGCACGACCACCTTTTACCACAAGAGGGTGACATGGATCTCTTGCAGTACCTGCAGGCGCTGGCAGACGTCGGATACGCGGGTCCCCTCTCCCTGGATCTGTACAAATACGATTACGAAGCCATTGCGCCCGACGCTATCGCCTATATCCGGGGGTTGCTGGACCAGTTGAAGAGAAGCTAGATCAATCACAGTAGACCCACAGGGGATTACGGCGAGAGAGCTCTCGCCCGGCACATCCGGGTCGCCGTCTCCCTTGGTGGTCCCATCACCGATCCGTCAGAAAGGCAGGTCGCACCTATGCGAGGAAACAGCCGCACCTACGATGAACTCAGAGCAACCTGTGAGTCGGTCCGCGTCGTCGACTGTCACGATCATTCAGTAGCCTGTGGGCCGAAGTATGAGGACCCCATCCAGGTCGTGATTGCAGGGTACTTCCACAGTGACGTACACGCGGCATCCTCAGACGCTGATATGGCGATCCTCGAGGATCATTCGAAAACGCTGGCGGAACGTTGGCCTGTGCTCGAGCGTGCCTGGAAGCGCACGTGTCACACGGGCTATGCGCAGGTCACCCGACGTGTGCTCAAGCGGTTCTACGACGAGTCAGAGTTGACGCTGGAAACGCTCGAGAGGATGCAAGACCGGCTCCTGGACCTGACCGATAACGCGACCTTCGAGAGCATCCTGCAGGAAGCGAACATCGCCATCAGAATCCTGGATATCTGGCCCGACGTGAGAAAGGTCCTCGACGGCACGCTGCCGCTGACCCCACGTGGGCGTCTGGCGATCTCCCTGCCGGACTACCACAGCATTCGCAGCTATGGCGATGTCCAGCAGCGCGTCGCACCCCTGGGGCGGACCGTGACCTCACTGGATGAGTACCTCGACGCCTGCCGTGCTATCTTCGAGGGTCACAAGGCCTTCGGCGCCGTGGCCTTCAAGGATCAGTCGGCCTATTCACGCTCGCTGGACTACGGCAATCCCACACGGGCTGAGGCCGAGGCCGTCTTCAACTGGTTCATGGAAGATCCGCGCCGCAGCGCAAGCTACCCCGACGGCGTCCGACCCCTGGATGACTTCCTGTTCCACGCGTTCATGCGTATGGCACGCGATCTGGATCTGCCCGTCCAGATCCACACCGGGCACATGGCAGGCATTCGCAACGACATCGTCAAGACCACGGCAATAGGGCTGACCAAGCTCATCGAGCTGCACCGGGATGTGCGCTTCGACCTGTTCCACGCCAATTGGCCGTACAGTGGCGAGTTCCTGTATCTGGGCAAGAACTACCCCAATGTAACGTTGGACTTTTGCTGGGCCAACATCATCGACCCGGTCTACTGCCAGAACCTGTTCAAGCAGGCGCTCAGCAGCGTGCCGCACGGCAAGATCCACGGCTACGGTTCGGACTTCTTTGGAAGTGTGGATCGAGCCTGGGCCCACGCCCAGATCGCCCGCGACAACATCGCTATGGCCCTATCGGACATGGTGGACATGGAATACCTGGACCTGGACGAGGCGAAGGAGGTCGCCCACGCGTGGCTCTTTGACAACGCCAACGCGTTCTTCCGGCTGGGGCTATAGACGTTCGCACAGAACAAAGCTCTGAGTATCGACACAGCAATAGTGTCGATACTCAGGGCTTTTTCGTTCTCTACCTATAGCTCGCGTTTCTCGAAGGTCCGATGGGCGAGGATCAGACAGGCGAGCACGGCGACAAGACTCGTGGCGATTGCACGCCCAGCATCAGCTGACTCACCGAGCGCCAGGCGGGTAGCCCCCTCGATGAGGGCCGCCGGCACATAGGGTTTGATGCGCGGCACGATCCCCAACAACGAAACCAACGCATAGATGCCGATGGACAGCCCGCCTGCAGCAATCGGGCTCCGGGTCAACGTGCTACACAGGAAGGTCACCGCGAGAAAGACCCAGAGGTAGAGCGCACTCAACAGACTGGCCCGGATGAAGACGCCCGCATCGAAGGGGCCAAAGAGCACGACCGTGTAGGTCCAGCATGCCAACGTCGCCAAGACCAGGCTGGCAGCCAGGGTCAGTGTCAGGGCGATGAATTTGGCCATCAGAAAGGAGAGACGAGAGACCGGTTTGGAGAGCACCGTCACGACCGTGCCACGCTCACGCTCCTGCGCCACGGTGCCCATCGCAACCAGAATCAGGACGATGATGCCCGTCTGTGTCAGGTTCTTGAGGTACTGGGCAATTGCATCTACGGCAGTAGGCTCCGGCAGCTCAATCGTGATCGTCTGCCCTGTGCCCGTAGGGAGATTCTTGAGCAACTCAGGGGCAACCTTGGCCACGATCGGCGACAGGAGCCCCGCAAACGCCACAAACACCAAGGCCATCGCCAGGAGGCGGTAGGTACGCCACTGCTCGCGCAACTCCTTGCCCAACAGCACGGAGAGGTTCATTGGCGGGCCTCCGCAGCGTCCGACATCTCCGATGGCGCGGAAGCCAGGCCTGACGCAGACGTCAGGTGGACAAAGACATCCTCAAGGCTGGGAGCGGTCAGCTCATAGCGCAAGAGGGTCATCCCGGAAGCGATCACGAGCGGGGGGAGCGTTTGTCGGGCAAAGGCCAGATCGCGCGCATAGAGCCGCAGCCGGCCCTCGCTCGCTTCGGCAGAAGCCACCCACGGCTGCTGCTGCAGATGGTCGGCCAGAGCTGACACCGGCTCAGGGGCTGCCTCAAACTCGATGACGAAGACAGGCCCGGCGTAACGCTCGCGCAAGGCCTCGATCGATGCCTGGGCAACGATCTTGCCGTGGTCGATAATGCCCACGGTGTCGCACACGCGCTCGACATCGGCCAGGATGTGGGTGGACATAAACACCGTCGTCTGGCCGCGCAAGTGCTCGATGACTTCGAGGACCTCCTTGCGCCCCATAGGGTCAAGCGCCGAACATGGCTCGTCGAGCAGAAGCACAGAAGGCTGGTTGATCAGGGCGTGAGCGATGCCGAGGCGTTGGCGCATCCCCCGCGAGTAGCCCCCGATGCGTCGTCGAGCCGCCGGGCCCAGATCAGCCACCTCAAGAACCTCGCGCACACGTCGGGCGAGATCTCCTCCGCGCAGCCCGAACAACCGCCCGACGAAGGTGAGGAATTCCTCGCAAGTCATCCAGCCGTAGAAGGCCGGCTCCTCGGCCAGATAGCCAATGCGGGCACGCATCTCGGTATTGCCAGCGGTAACGTCGTAGCCGGCGACGGAAGCCCGGCCAGAGGTCGGTCGGGAAAGCCCCGTGAGCAACTTGATGGTGGTCGTCTTGCCTGCGCCATTGGGTCCCAGGAACCCAAAGACGGCACCGTCGGGCACGGCGAGGTCCAGGTCCTGCAGCCCGACCACCGTGCCATAGTGTTTGGTCAGGCCCTCACACAGGATTGCCGTCATCCGTTCTCCTCCCGTCCCACCAGGAGATAGATCAGTGGGCCGAAGATGTTAACCAGCACAATCACAGCCAACCAGGCCCAGCGGTTGAGATAGCGGTAGGCCTGTCGGTGAGCCCAATCCCACACTGCAAACGCCATCAGCCCCAACTGGATGAGGAGAATCGGGAGCAATAGGGGAAGATACCGCGCGAGATCAAACCCAGTGTCAGCCATCGTAACCTCCTGATGTGGCGCCTGGGCAAGCCCAATCTCGCCCGAACGCACGACACCACAATACTCCACAGATCATTGTCGGCCCAGCAACAGCCAAGTCAATCGGTGCCGACGGGTAAGGACATCCACGTCGATCCAATCTCAACCGGCTAACTGACCCGATCCCTGTCTGACGCATGGACTGGTGAGAGTGGCTCCACATTGTCACATAGCGGATCGACACAGACGCTCTGGATATCGCCAACCGGTAGCCAATCATCCATCGCGCCATAGTTGTTACGGTCGATGGAAAACGGTCCAACCGCAGTCGCCTGGCTAACACTGATGAGCACCAGATAACGTTTCCCAATCCAGCGCTCTGTCTGCGTCTGGCTCAGCTGTAGTTGGTCCTGGTTCCCTTCGATCAGCAAACGCGACTCTTCGCCCACAAGTCGGGGAGAGTCGAAGACCATGGTTACTTCGGCGCAGGCGTACACCTGGCACTTGCCATCATTTTGCACAAAGAAGAGACGATCATGCGGCTGCACTCGTCCGTAGGGCATTTTGCGTCCGGAAGCTCCACGGACAATCATCCGTTTTTTCCCGGTCAGGAGCTTCTCAAGCTCCCTATCTCTGACATCGACATACACAACATGGTCCATGTTTCTGACTCCCTTCGGACAGCATACGCCAACGGATATGTGACGAGTGTATCCGATGGGACATCCTGGAGTAACCTCCAGGATGATGAACCCATGGTAGTCAGTGGAGCAAGCCTTAGCCTGGCTAGAAGACCAGGTAGGAACCCATCCTGGTGCCCGCCAATGTCAGTAGCCCAGATCCCTCAAGTGGCTGGTATGGCGGTGAAAAGGTTCTCAGCAGAACCGGAGGGCACACCAAAGCGGCCCCCCGGGAAAGCACTATCCTGTGTTCCGGACTACTTCTCCCGGCTAACTGGGCACAGCACGCCAGAGTGCCGCTACTTAGGCTAACCTGTTCTTCAGCGCGACGATCACAGCCTCAGTACGCGTCGCAACCCCCAGCTTCGATAGCACGTTGCTGACATGGGATTTCGCGGTTGATAGACTGACGACCAAGCTGTCGGCGATCTGTCGATTGTCGAGACCTTCCACCATGAGGGCCAGGACTTCGCGCTCCCGGCTCGTGAGATCATCACCCGGTTTCGACTCAGGCTGGCGGGCAGCCTCAATCAGCACTTCGGCGGCCTCCGCTGCCAGTGTCGGCTTGCCCGCGTGGGCCAAGCGGATAGCCTTGGCCAACTCTGCCGCGGTGATGTCCTTCAGCAGATACCCAATGGCGCCGGCCTGGATCACGGATTGTACCAGTTCGCTCTCCTTATAGCTGGTGAGAGCGATGACCCGGGTGTTGGGGTGTGTCTCCCGAATGTGACGAATAGCAGACGCAACATCCATGCCCGGCATCATCAGGTCCATCAGTATGACATCCGGCAACAGCCGCTCACACAAGCGGATCGCATGCTCTCCATTTCTCGCCTCTCCCACCAGTTCGAGATCATCATATGCCATAAGAAACGAGCTCAGTCCGTTGCGAACAACCGTATGGTCATCGGCGATCAGCACACGTATACGCTTGGATTGTGTCATTGCTTTACTCCGCTCATCTCAGTCAGAACTCAGACTCCGATAACGATCATCTGCCCAGCGCAAATGAATGCATGTCCCCTTACCGATCTGACTGGTGATCTCCAAGTCCGCTCCGACCTCCTCAGCACGCTCGTGCATGATGCGAAGCCCGTGATGGTCGGCCCCAGGAGCCTGACGCAGATCGAATCCCTGCCCATCGTCTACAAGAGCTAGCTCGGTCTGCCCTGGTTCTGAGACCAGCGATAGGGTCACGCGTTCCGGGTCAGTATGTCTGGCGATGTTATTGAGCGCCTCTTGTGCGATCCGATAGAACGCGATCTTTACATCAACCGGGGGCACAGAATCTCCGTCGATGAGCAGTGAAGTCGGGATTCGGGTACGGGCGATGAAGGCATTAGTCAAGTGGCGCAACAGGTCCTGCAGGTTGGCTTCAGCGAGTGCATCGGGGCGCAACTCCATAAGCAATGTGCGCATCTCAGCCAACGCTCCACGGGTAAGCTCGCGCAATTCCGCCAGCTTTGCCTGTCCAGCCTGAGCATCGTTCTCCCATATCTTGGGCAGAACGTCTGCCGTCAACGCAGTCGAAAACAAGGTCTGGGTGACGGCATCGTGCAGTTCACGCGCCAAGCGCCCACGTTCGGCAGCAATCGCTTCGTCACGAGTGCGCTCCATGATGATGCGTTCCGCCCGCTTCTGGTCGGTAATATCCTCGCTGGCGCCAACAAGCCGCACCACATTGCCCCGGCTGTCATAAACGGGCGCGAGCGTAGTTCGGAAGGTCCGGATCCGCTCCAGGTTCCAGTACGGCGACGGTCCTTGCTCCTCATACTCGATGGGATGCCCAGCTTCGATGCAGTCAAGGTAGTGCCGTGTGATCGTCTGGGCCACTTCGGGGATCACCAGATCCTCCACAGTTTTGCCCCAGATCTTCTCCGGGGGCATACCCGACGCTTCCTGATGGGCAGGATTGGTCCGGAGGATGCGGAAGCGGCCATCCGGCAATACTTCCTGGATGAACATCTGGAGTGGTGAGTGATCAAAGACCTCGGAGTAAAGCGCCTGGCTTAGCTGCAGTGACTCCTCTGCGCACCGTCGCTGTTCGATCTCGGACCGCAGGCTCTCATTGGTCAGCTCGAGTTCCCGAGTTCTCTCGTTTACCCGCTGCTCAAGCACATCCCGAGCTTTGCGCAGTGCTTCTTGCGCCCGCTCATTCTCCTGGGTGCGAGTCCGCAGTTCCTCCTCAGCCTGCTTCTGCTCCGTGATGTCG
This sequence comes from Anaerolineae bacterium, assembly GCA_034676785.1. Taxonomy (GTDB): domain Bacteria; phylum Chloroflexota; class Anaerolineae; order B4-G1; family SLSP01; genus PWVB01. Next base: position 47,969 of record JAXDDP010000158.1, read on the forward strand.
AGCACGAGGCCGGCGAAATGCACCAGCTCTCCTTGGGCATCGAACACGGGCGCCGAGATCATGCGAATCCATAGCCATTTGCCCCTATTGGCATTGTAGAAGCGAGCGACTTCATCGCAGCGGGTGCGTTGCTGCCACGATCGATGGTTGGCCTCAATCACCCTGGCAAGATCATCGGGGTGGATCTGCTCAAACCAGGCGTCTAGCCGCGAGGGGTCCTCGATCCCAATGATGTCTCTGATGGAGGGGCTAACCGAAGCCACCCTGCCGCCACAACGAGCTTCAGGATCGACCGCTATCCGATAGACGCCGAAGTCGATGGCGCCCCCAAGCAGCGAAAGCAGGTGAGGCTCTTCATTTTGTCTAGTTGGCGTCACGGTTTTCACAAGTCCTACATTCTGTCACTATAGCCTAGCCTGACAGCGACGCCTGGTCAAGTGACCATCCAGTAATCCCACTGCAGAACAGGCCGTACTCTCTACGCAGGCCCGACGTGCCCAACAGATCTTGTCTGTATCATGGATCCAAGAAATAGCGGAGGAAATGCCGGCGCCGGGAAGGTGGCCCGCGAGAGTGCAAGGCTACACCCAGGGTATACCTCGAGGTTGGGTCTATGGGACGTGTTCTACTAGCAGAGAGTGACCATCGCCTATGTCTAGCTATGCGCTTGTTCCTGGAACAGGACGCCAGTCTTGGCGTTGTCGGCGAAGCAGACCATGCAGAGAGC
>JAXDDP010000167.1:0-34761 GCA_034676785.1 Anaerolineae bacterium
GCAAGGTCCGCGGGCTCGACTACGAGATGATCCGTCAGGCGAGCGGCTTCTACGACGTGTGCGTGGATGACGTCGAGGAGACGACCGACGCCGATCGGCGCGAGATCGCTCACACGTTGGTCGAGTACGCCCGGCGCGTCGAGAGCGTCCTCTGACCTCAGCTGACCCAAGGGCTCTCCGTGGAGGAGAGCCCTTTTTCTGTCCCGTGGTGTATACGACTGTATAGAACCTTGACATATAGATACCACTATGGTATAATGTAGATAGTTGAGGGACACTGACATCTACACAGGGAGGTTGAGGTGAACAGCAGGGCAGCAGTTTACTTCTATCACGAGGATCGAGTATGGGAGCTCTTCCAAGAGGTTGAGCGCGAGGCCAGGGCGGCCCATCCCGACCGCGAGATCGAGGTAGATCGAGTGGGTTACGTGATCGAGGTCTGGGACGTAACCGATGGCTTCCCGGGCGTGTTGATCGATGAGGTTGAGTACGATGCCGACCCGACATTCGACGCGCGGGTCGCGCTGTGGAGCTAGGGGAGGGGCGCTATGAACCGCAAGAGACACGTGTACCGGATCGGCAACCGATTCTACACCAGCGAGCGGCCGCGGGGCTTCTACGTCGGCTACTTCGAGCTCCGCAGGTACGACGGGATCGAGTCCTGGAGCTGGACGTGGGCGCGCCACGCGCAGCGGGACAGGCACGCGAACGAGTGGCTGGTGGCGGAGCGGAACCGGCTCAACGAGGCCCACAAGCGCGACACGGCGTTGCCCGCAGACTACAAGCGCGGGCGGAACAAGCTGTACAAGTCGTGAGGGGCGAGCGAGATGAGCAAGACTGACACCGAGTATCAGGCGCGCGTCCGGGCTCTGGGCCTGAGCGAGATTAGGTGCGAGCAGATCACCGCCTATGACGTGCGCCTGACCGGCTTCGAGCCGACGCTCGGCGCGTTCATTCGGCGCCTGCGCAAGGCGGGGCTCCGCTGCTGGAAGCTGGGAACGGGCCACTACCAGGTGAGCTTCGAGGGCCATCCAGAGCTGCGCGAGCGGCTGGACCGCAGCGTTGGCGACACCTGGCACGTGTATCACCCTGTTGCAGAGCGCGCAAGCGAGGGGGCATAGGGTATCGACAGAGGGCATAGGGGCCAGGCGAGGCGGAGAAGGCGCGCAGCGAAGACCGCCGGCGACCCTGGCCCGCAGCTCTTTGGACGCGGGTTCAACTCCCGCTGCCTCCATTCGCAGCCAGCACCCGGATCAGAACCGCTAGAACGCCCCTAAGCCGCCTTTCTGCGCGGGGAGGTATCAGAACATAGGGGGCGCGGGAAAAACCGCTCAGAAGCGATTCTAGGGCCAGTAGAGAGGCTGCCAGCGTCTACGGTAGCCTCTCTTGCATGCCGTATAGGTAGCGCGTTGGGTATACTGTAGGTGCACGTATACACCAACGGAGGGCACGCATGTTGAGGAATCCTGGATTCGAGGCAAGCGCGGGATACGCGGCGAGCGCGACCGACGTCTACCGCGCGGACGGGACGCCGGTGCAGACGGTGCAGCGGGGCGAGGACAATCCCCCTGAGCACTGGCGCATCTGGTACGTATGGGACTACGACCGCTACGGCCTGGCGCAGCCGGAGAGCCGCTACGCGCCACACACGGGGCGCGTCAAGGGCGGCGAAAGCGGCTGGACGATGTTCACCTTCTACCGCATCCATCGCGGGGGCCTCCTGCAGACGGTCGAGGTCGCGCCAGGCGCGCGTCACCGCTTCACGATCGCCAACCACGCCTGGAGCTCGACGGACGACGACCCGCGCACCAGCGACGGCGCGCCGGGGCCTTTCTACGGCGTCGTCGCGGACCTGGGCGTCAGCGCCGACCACGGCCTCCGCAACTACAAGGCGCGCGTGGGCATCGACCCGACCGGCGGGAAGAACCCCTTCTCCGACAGGGTGGTGTGGGGGGAGTGGGCCGCGGTCTACAACGCGTACCACGACCTGCCGGCGGTTGAGGCTGTGGCGCAGGGGAACCACATCACGGTCTTCACGGAGCACGTTTTCGCGTGGCCGTTCAAGCACTGCGACGCCTACTACGAGGATGCGATGCTGGACGCGGTCGAGGCTCAGCCGCAGCCGGAGCCCGAGTGGGCGCCGCCACGCGACGACTACGAGCGCACGTACGTCCTGATGGATCCAGACGCCGACGCAGCCTGGGCGACTGCGGCGGTCAGCGCGACGTGGGGCGCGCGGCGCTGGACGGTGGGCGGGAGCGCGGATGACGCGGGCATCGGGCCTACGAAGCGCAACGTCATCGCCGTGAACCCGCACCGCTGGAATGGCGACCTGTTCGCCTTCTTCGAGCAGCACTATCCTGGCGCGCGGATCCTGGGCGTGAACGCACAGACGCCTGAGGAGCTCGCCGACAAGCTCAGGGCGCTGGCGGCGGTTCACAGTGAACCGAGCCACGATCCGCAGCCGGCCGTCCTGATCGGCTATCACGGGCTGGGCGAGGGGCGCATCATCGAGCACCTGGGGCGGATCAAGGCGGCCGGGCTCGTGCCGCCGACGGTGAAGGCATACGGGCGCAGCGACAGCATCCGCTGGCTGGCGAAGGTGAGGGCCGTGGACCCGGCGATCGTCACGATCGGCCGTCTCAGTGAGGGGCGGGGCGGCGTGAACGTGGAGGGGCCGTCGCTGGATGACCCAGAGGCGAGCGCCGAAGCGGTCTTTGACAGCCTGATCGACTACTGGCGCGAGCACCCGTACGTGGACTACTGGGAAGTCGCCAACGAGCAGGACCCGCCTGGTGCGGAAGGCCACGTGCGGCTGGCGCGCTTCTACGTGCGGATGATGGAGCTGGCGAACGAGGCCGGTATCAAGCTGGCGCTGTTCTCGTACAGCCTGGGGGTGCCGGAGCCTGAGGAGTGGGACGCGATCGTCGCGGAGACGGACGTCTTCGAGCTGGCGACGCGGACCGGGCACGTCCTGGCGCTCCACGAGTACGGGCGCTTCCCGCAGGACGAGCCGAGTCTCCTGGGGCGCTTCGCCTACCTCTACGAGACGCACCTGCTGCCCGACGGCTTGGCGATCCCGCTGTACATCACCGAGTACGACGTCTCAGAGAGCGCGCCTGGCCTGGGGATCACGGACTGGAGCGTGACGGACTGGCTGGCGCAGATACAGCAGTACGACGCGCTGCTACGGCGCTACGGGTACGTCAAGGGTGCGCACCTGTTCACGTTCGGGAGCGTCGGGAGCGCCTGGGATGTGTACGACCCGGACAAGGTGAAGACGTCAGACGGTCGCGCGTTCTCGGACGTCCTGGTGGACTGGATCGTAGAGCGGGAGCCGGTCACGCCGCCAGAGGATCCGACGCCTGTGCGTCCGCCGTGGGACCGCGACATCACCGCCGACCTTCCGCGGCGCTACGATCTTGCGCGCTGGCCGGACGGACGATGGCCCACGCGACCGCTTGAGCGTATCAGCCACGTCACGGTACACCATATGGGGAGTATGGTGGGCGACATCTACGCGCACGCGCGTGCGTACCTCTACAAGGACGCGACAGGGCGCCCCGCCTACCCGTACACGCTGTGGATCGAGCGCGACGGGCCGGTGCTGAAATGCCTGGACCTGGAGGAGGCAAACTGGCATGACCACACGGCAGACCCAAATTACCATCTGAGCGTCGGGCTCAACGGCGCGCTTCACAGCTACCCGCCGACGGCGGCGCAGCTCGATGCGCTGGTGCGCGTGTGCGTGTGGGCGGTTCGCAATCCACAGATGAACGTCACGCGCGAGCGGATCACGGGGCATATGGACTGGGCGAGCACCGCCTGTCCGGGCTGGACCTATGCCGCGAGCGGGAGCTGGAAGGCCGAGTTCCTGAGGCGGCTTGACGCGGTGCTCGATGGCGGCGAGACGCCTCCGCCGGCGACCGGCGCGGTCCTGCTGGGGTTCAACGACCCGAACAACGCGGGCGCGGGGAAGTGGATGGCCGATAAGGGGCTGCGCGGGCTGTTGGTTCTCCCGATCGCGGTCGGGACCCACGGCGGGGCGCTGGACCTCAGTGCGTACGAGACCGCAGGCCTCCGCGTGATCGTGAACCTGCGCTACGGCTGGAGCACCGACAAGGGCGGGGCGGGGACTATGCCGGCCTACGGGACCGTGGAGTGGACCAAGTTCGTCAACGCGGCTGTGACAACCATACGGAGCGCGCGGGGCGTGTGGGGCTGGGAGCTGCTCAATGAGATGAACAATCCGCGCGAGTGGCCGCGGGGTGGGGCGCTGACGCCCAACACGGTGGTCGAGACGTACAACGCGATCCGCAGGCAGCTAGAGGGCGTGCGGATCGCGCCGGGTTCACTGGATCCCTACAACGCGGAGGCTGGCGATCCGCGGGACTGGTTGCGCGCGATCTACGGCGATATTGCGGGGGCGGAGTTCGTCGCGGCGCACGGTTACGTGCGCGGGCCGGACCCGGCGCTGGTGGGCAGCACTGCCGTGTTCACCGACGACCCGTTACGCTGGCAGGCGCTGAATTACCCGCTGTGTGTGACGCGGCTCCTGCAGGCGCTACCGTCGCCTTACCAGGGCCTGCCCGTCTACGTAACCGAGTTCAACCACCTGCACAAGGGTGGGCCGCTGGGCGAGCACCCGGACAACCTCGGCTGGGTGACCGATGCACGGGCAGGGGAGGTCGTCCGCGCAGCGTACCAGGCCGCGTGCGGCGCTCAGTTCGCGGGCCTGGCGGTGTACCGCTGGAGCGGCGACGAGTGGTCAGTACGCGACAACGCGGCGGTCCTGAATGCGGTGAGAGCGCTGGTCGCCTAGCTCGTGACGACCACAACGCGAGGCCCCCGTGAGCAGCCGGGGGCCTCTTTTCTTGGCAATCTCTGAAACTGGTAGCCGAAACCTCTTGACATCTGTACACCATTATGGTACAATGTAGACAGTTGAGGGACACTACCATCTACACAGGGAGGCAACGAGATGAAACACTGGCAAGTGAAGGGGATGAAGAGAGACGGACGGACACTGAGCTACACGGTGGAGTTCCGAGGAGAGACATACACCCTAGCAAGCCAGGGAACCCCGAGCGGATGGGGCGGAACCCCTTGCTTCTACTTCGACGACGGGATCGACAGAGTGTGGGTGGCAGAGGACGGAACAGTCCTAGACGCCGAGCACTACGACATCCCGGCCATCATCGGACTCTGATACAGCACACACAGGGAGGCGAGTACGATGAAACAGACGGATCTGTTCTACACGGTAACCCAGTTGGAATCGGAGTACGGCGGCTATGTCCATCTTCATATCGAGGTGTACCACAAGCCACTTGTCCAGGGGGTCTGGCCGGAGCGGATGTTCGAGATTCAGTTCCAGGCGGACCCGGAATCTCCCGACTGGTACGGGGGCGCGATCGAGCTTGATCGCGCGCGCAACGGGATCTAGCTCACGAGGCGCGTAGAGGCGGCCAAGGTCTTCCTCGGGGCCGAGCTCTTTGACGTCGGCTCCTTCGGGCTAGGAGAGAAGCTCCGGGACCGACTGGGGAAAATCGAGCGGCGGGTATATGATCCACGTCTGAGCGAACACGTCTTGCCGGGCGAGGTCCTGCCGCCCGAGTACGGGTGTTGGCGCGACGAGATCGAGCGCCAGTGTCACGTGACTGCGGTGGCGCGCGACGAGGAGGAGGCGCAGCGCGAGATACTGTGGCAGCTGGCCGACCGCGCGAAGGACGATCTGCTGGTGCGGTTCGTCCAGATGGGGAAGCCGGTGCGCCGGATCAGTGGCGAGGCTCCCACGGTCGTCCCGCTGGACGAGGCTCTGGTGAACAAGTACCAGCGCCAAGCGGAGCCAATCTGGGAGTGGGAAGCGTAGGGACGGTTCGCGGGGACCCTGCGCGTTGGGGTCCCCATCACAGAAGGAGGAAAGGACTATGGCAGGGAAGCACATCCAGATGAGCGATGAGACCGCTCGGAAGGTCGAAGCGATGGCCGAGCGGCACAAGACCCAGTCCGAAGTCGTGGCGATCGCCATCGATCGCTACTGGGTCGAGTTCCAGGCGGCGGTTAGCGCGACGATCCACGCAGAGCGGATGAGGAAGCGGCTGGTCGAGCTCCTGGGCGTACCGCTGGATGACATTCGGCTGCGCCACGCGCCGGACCAGAGCCTCGACGAGGTCCCATTCTACGCGGACATGGAGCTGCCGGGGCCGGAGGCGGCGACCCAGGCGGTACTCAAGCTGCGTGAGGCGGGTATCGCGGCGTTCGTGACGGCCGCGAACGGGACGCGGTACGTCACCGTCCGCACCGACAAGCTGTAAGAGGGGGCGACAGGGCCTGCTTGTGGCAGGCCCTGTTGTTTGGCATGAGTGTAGACGAGAATCTACGGCACGCAGGGGCGAAGCGATGACTGATACACAGGATCTACAGACATACGCTGAATACGTGGCCCACTTTCTGCCGCGGGGCTGGACGGTTAGCAAGCAGCACGATCGGGCGGTGAAGCTGGAGCACGAGAGCGGCGCGGCGTTCTCTATGCTGCGCGTGTGGAACAAGCCTGGGCGAGTCCGCATATCGGGGTGGTGGCCCAGGGGCCTTGACGGGCACCACTACGTGCCGAACGACCAACCCGAGATCACCTGCGCGATCGCGCGCGGGCCGGAGGCTGTTGCTCGTGACATCGAGCGCCGCTTCCTGAGCGCCTACCTGCCGCTCTATCGCGAGCGGAAGGCGGCACAGGAGGCGAGCGACGAGCGGGATATGTGGGCGAACAGGGCCGCGGCGGACCTGGCCGAGGTGTTGGGCGGCGAGCTCCGCGAGAGCCGGTTCTCACCCGATCTGACGACCGCCTTCACGCGATCGTTCGCCGGCCTGACGTGCGTGGATGGGTGCGTGAGCACACTGGACGGGAAGGTGGACTTCACGCTACACGACATCCCGCTGCACACGGCGCGCCGACTGTGCGCGCTGCTGAGGGAGGAGTTGAGCGATGGGACGGAGTGAGGCGAAGCTGGTGGACGCGCTCCAGGCGCTCTACGGGACCGATGGCGACAAGGCGGTGCGGGGCTCCGAGCGTCGGGTGCGCGTCCCAACGCGGACGGAGAACAGGCGACTGGCGGAGGCCCGCTACCGCGTGGCGCGCTACGAGAGCAGCGGGCGATCCAGTGATGTGGCGGATATGCCGCAGTGGATGCGGCAGGACATCGCCACGATGACCGTCATGCTGGGCGAGCCACGGCTCAACGGATGGGTGATGGGGCGCTACGTCGTGGAGCAGTCCGAGCGCGGGCGCGTCCTGCGCGACCTCGTGAGCGGCGCGGAGGCGCGTGTGCTATGAACGAGAGCGCGATGCCCGTCGAGTTGGCGCGCCGGGTGATCGAGCGCCTGGACCTCCCAGACTGGAGCCTCAGACGCCAGACGCTGGAGCGACAGGCGCGCACCTACGGGCAGCTATGGCTCAAGTATCGGAAGGGTAGGGTGATCTGGAGCGACCTGAGGCCTTCCGAGCGCACGGCGATGCTGACGCTTGACCACTACCTAGGCCCGGAGCTCGACCCGAGGCCCGCGCCGGCCGAGCGCAAGCCGGCGCGCCCGCCGATGCGGAGGCGATGATGGCCGCCTGACGGACGCCGTGAACGCGCTGAACGTTGCTTTGGGCAAGATCAAGGTAGCGTGCTAGAGTACACCGACCTGTGGAGCCCCGGCGCGACTGCCGGGGCTTTCCGCTGCCGATGCTGACCGAGTTGCCGTACGCCACCAGTTGTGAGGGGTCGATGCTGGCTCTGACCGCTCTCCTGTCGTTCGCCAGCGCACCTTCTGTCTCAGGGTATCAGGTAGCGCAAAGTACTCACAATAGACCCCAGGATCCGGACTGTTCGTTGCCGTTTGAGACTATCGTCACCCTCTAGGGCCGTACAGAGCACGACCAGCAAGCCGGCCGATGCCAAACTACAGCCCGAGCTGGATCAGTCCGGTTGGAAGCCGCTAACCTAGCGGCATTATAGGCCCAAAGACGCCCCACGCAACTTGTGGGGCGCCTCTCATGTCGTGGTTTCCATGCGCAGACTGCTGCATATCGCCGTTAGCCCTAGAATGGGATTCCCGTCACGGAAATTGCGGCGCGGCAAGTGAGGGGGGGGTGACGTCTGCACCGCCATCGCTTTATCCCTGACAGCCCTTGACCAGTCACGAGCGCGAGTAGTTCGCTGCCGAACCGCAGTATAATGACCTCGTCTCGAGCGAAGCAGACAGTACCACAGCCTGGAGGTTGACATGAAACAGGTAGCTCGCGTATTCGCACTCACCGTGTGCTGCTATTCTTGATCGGCTGCGGGCATCAGAAGCAAGCTGCCAACGAGTACCTTGAAGCGGCAGCACCACTGTTGATTGAATGGGTCGATGGGCATTCTGAGGCTAGTATGACAACCGCGCGACCTTATCATCGATGCTAGATAACCTGCGGCTGCACGAAGTCAGTATGATGCGCTAGAGGTCCCAAAGCCCTGCAGGCAGAGGCACGAGAACGTCCTGTGCTCAATGGACCAATCCATTGATGGTCTCACCACCAAGCTTGCCAGCGAAGACAGCGTCGCCGGATCTGTGACGAGACCAGGGCAGCCACGCCGAACACCGGCCCTGGAGATGCCGACGCCACTGTACCGTCTGGTGGCTTCGACGTTGACGCGCCAGGTCGTTCCTCAGGCGTCAGCCTGTCTGCAGTCTCTACACCTTGGGCGGGCCGCTCCCTGACAGCCTCTCGATGGCCGTGACGGCTCTGGCAATGCTATGCGTCGTGCAGGTTACGGGCCTCATGTAGACAGCCGTGTCTAGGATCAGCGGCTAGACTCCCCCCCCCGACCCAATCTCCTGGTACTCTCAGTGAGTTATCACACCCCACAGGCGTATGTCACCATCTTGCGAAGCGGTCGCCAGAAGAGACCCGTCTGGCGAGAAAGCAACAGCTCTGATCGCATCCTCGTGAGGTCCCAGGGTTGTTATCAGTGCTCCGCTGCTTGTATCCCAGAGCCGGATCTCTCCCTCGAAGGTGCCAGCCCCCCACAGCTGCCCGTTCGGCGAGAACTGGCCTATCATACAGTTCATGCCCCCGGGATCTTGTAGAGTCCGTGGTTCAGAGAGGCCAGAACGATACAGGTACCATAGCACAACCCCTTCCTCAGTGTGGGCAGCAACTTCTCCGAAGTCAGTCGATACCGTCGTGCACCGGGGATTTCCCACATCACTTCTCCAGAGCAACTGGCCCCCATCGGCTTGCCACAAGCTAATTGCGCCGCCGTAGGTCAGCACGAGCGTACTGTCCGGGGATAGTGCCACACCCCCAACACCATACTCCAACCATACATGATCCAACGTGCCCAGCAGCGCACCATCAGACACTCGCCAGAGCCGAACCGTCCTGTCACGTGAGGCAGAACCCAGGGTTTCTCCATCTCCAGAAAAAGCCAGAGCCGATATCTCCTTGGTATGACCCATCAAGCCCTGAAGGCGTCTGGCATCCACAGTACTGCCCAACCAGATAATCTTGCTAGAGAGGCCCAGAGCGATGACATCATCAACGGGCGACAATGCAAACCGTTGAGGCCACCCCCCAGGTGATGTCTGCGGCACAAATCGCTCCCGGTTCTGCATGTCATTTACATCAAGCACGAGAAGCTCACCTGATCTTTCTGTGGAAGCGACAATCAGGGCTTCACCGTGAGGGGAGAATGCTGCTTGTATGACCACCCCATCGATAGTCGTTCGGTTCAACTCAACTAGCAGGCTTGCGTTCACCGATGATATCGCTTCGTACCGGCCTACAGCTGTCGGACTCGCCGTGCCTACCACAGAGTCGGTTTGGATATCGACCACACATCGAAAGCCAGTGGTAGTGGGGCGACTGTCAGGGTCTGTCCCACGCGGGCGCACCAGGATGTCCTCTCCCCAGTAACTGTCCCAATAGCCCCCCCGCAGCACCCTGTAGGTTCCACTCTCCGGCCCCGGCGGGTTGCTGCTTGGCGACTCATCAACATAGTGGTACTCGTCGTACCAATCATTGACCCATTCCCACACGTTACCCACCATGTCAAGCGCCCCCACCCAACTGGCACCCTCCGGGAAGCTACCCACCGGGGCGGTGTAATCGAAACCGTCCGCACCTGCGCGTTCGCTGATGTTCGCACGTCCCTGCCGCTGATCGTCGCCCCAGGGATAGACACGACTCTCTGGTCCGCGAGCCGCGTACTCCCACTCCGCCTCCGTCGGCAGCCGACTCCCAGCCCATGCACAATATGCAGCCGCATCGTCCCACGACGCGCCTACCACTGGATACGTCTCGCCATTCCAGAGGCGGTCTCCCGAATACGCAGATGATTCGCACGTTCCCGCCGCTACGCACTGGGCGTACTGCGCGTTCGTTACCTCGGTCTGGTCCAACCAGAACGCATCCAGGGTCACATCGTGCACCCGCGGCCAACCGTCTTCAGTGCTCCCCATAGCGAACGTTCCCGCAGGCACGAAGACCATGGTCATACCGTCAATCTCGCGGACCACAGTAGCACCAGCCGACAACACCACGGATACTGGGGCGACCGTTGGCTCCTCTGTTGTCGTCGACAGTGCAGTGGGTTCTGGCGTCCGCCTCCACCATCTGGTCGCGGTCGGTAGTGCAGCGGCTTCTGGACTCGGAAGGCCAGACACTGCCCAAGTGTCGATAGTGTCGATGGCTGGAGGTCCAGGCAGCCGGAGCTCGCCCTGTAGGAATGCGGCCACCGTGAGTCCGCACGCTATCAGGAATCCCACTACGGCAAACGCGCCAAGAGCCCGACCCCACGACATGCTACTACGCCGGGGTTCTGGGACCTCTGACACCCACCGCGGGCCGACAGATGCGGTTTCCGAGGCCACCACGGTAGGCTCCGGCATGAGCTGCCTTCCAGTTCGCAAGGGCTCCGGAGAGACTTCGCCCTCGTCCTCCACGTCCGCACGATACTGCAACGTGACCGCCTGTTCAGCTGCAGCCTTGGCGCCCCCCTGCGAGTCCAGACCACGCACTATCGAGCTGAGCTCGCCTGTCAAGGGATGCTGTGCGGGTAACAGCGTGATTGCCTGTCTGTAGGCCACCACTGCACCTGCCAAGTTCCCCAGTGCCTCCAGTTCCAGCGCCCGCTGCACTAGTGCTCTCGTATGTTCACCAGCCTTCAAGCCGTCTTGGCTCACTCCGGCGGTGGTTCCAGGTGACTCAGGCAGCGCGACCAGCCACTCGCCGAAGGTGGGACAGTCCCAGAGGGTCTCGCTGTTCCACGCGCGCTCGAGCAGCCGCGCAATGTCCGTTCCCCAGCGCTCTCGCAGCGCGGCAACCAGCGTGTCGTAGCGCGCTGATGGCTGCTGCACCTCGTCCGCGGCAAAGTAGCCCGGATCGCCCGCGGCGGCGTCACGCACCCGCGGATCACACCACCCTAGCATCTCGGCTAGTAGTAGCGCCCCTGCGAAGCGGTCTGCTCCTGCTCCCCAGATGCCCTCGCCCTCTTGTGCACTGCGGTGCCCATACCCTGGCGAGGTGCCGAGGACGTCGCGTGGTCGCTGGAGACCCGGCCCGTACATCCCCTCGACGTCTACCAATATTACGCCCTCACCGTTGGCAAGTTCTGGCAGCAGGACATTCGGGCCGGAGAGGTCACAGTGGGCCAGGCCGTGCTGCTCCATGCTGACCAGGATCCCGGCCAGAGACTCCGCCAGCCCTAGGCTCTGCTGCGGCGTGAGGACCGTCTGCTCCATCAGTACCTGCATCCAGGCGGGGCCGTCGATCCAGGGCATGAGCACGGCATAGGTCAGGTCTGGGTGCTCGCTGAGCAAGTCGGCGTGGCGCTGTGGTGTGAGGATCGTGCGCTGGCAGACCTGGAGCCCGGGCAAGCGGGCAAAGGAAGCCATCTGATCAGCGAGGGAAACGAGCGCCGGCAGACGGTAGCGCGGCTTGAAGACCTTCAGCGCTACGGGGCTGCCGCGAGGATCGAGCAGCTGGTAGACCGTCGCGGCGCGACCCTCCTGGCCGTAGGGGCAGGGCTGCCCTGGCGCCGCAGGGTGTTCGGCGACGCGATACATCAGGGCACCGATGGGTAGTTCCAGATTGGCTTCGAGTTGGAGTGGCACTTTTCCTCACCTCTACCTGATTAGTCGGATCGCCGAGGCGGACAGGCTCGGAGGATGAGAGGGCAAGGCTCGCAGAGATGTCGTCATGGGCGGATCACGGTGAAGTTGCGGGTGGATACACCGTCTCCAAAGCTCGATCCCCAGGTGGACTCGAACTGTTCGCGCGAGTATGTTGCGGATTGGCCTGTCCAGGGATCATTGATGCGGACCCGTGTCCCGTCCGGCGATATTCCGGTGACCACAACTGCATGAGGCGTCCCCGTCGGCCCCATTCCCAGCTTGACGATGGCTACAACGGGACCTCGCTCCACCTGCTCTTGCAGGGCTCCAAAGTCCGAGTTCGGATAGTCCTGAGTCACGGTGTAGCCCAGTGATCTCACGTCGTCGTGGACGTTTGTGCTGCTCGTCCCCGTGGCACTGAATTCCTTCTGCTCAGTGTTGAGATCCAACAACTCCTGTGGGCTAAGCGTCCTGAAACTGGAGTCGCCTTCGTGCCAGTAGGCGAGAACCATGGTGGCTGCTGTAGGCGTGCACCCGAACGCTGTCGGGGTAGCTCCAAAGGTCAGCCCTTGTTGCGAGTAGAGGGGTACATCGTGCCACCAATGCTGCAGGAGGGCAGTCTCGTAAGCTTGCTTCTCGGTCGCCGCTATGTCTAGCTGCACTCCGGCAGCCTCATATTGCCGTTGGGCCTGGAGTTGCTCTTCCAGGTTGTCGATCTGGCCCTGGATCCGCTTCAGCTCATCCTCTGCATCGTCTGCGCGTGTCCGCCACGGGGCATCGAGGAGCCCATCGTCGAAACCCAGCCGCAACCCCTGTGCACTGAGCATGACCTTGTTACGCCAGTCCTCGAGCTGAACCTGTAGCTCCGACTGACTGCGACGCAACTTGGCGATCTGCTGCTCAATCTCACTGGCGCTGGAATCATTGCTGGCGCCCAGCGAGCGCAGGCGCTCGATTTCTCTACGCAAACTGGTCAACCGTTCTGTCCAGGCGCGAACCTGACCCTCGAGCTCGCGTCTCGAAAGGCGAGAAGTGTCTAGGCCTTGGGCACTGACGGGTGAGATGGCCACAGCCTTATCCGGCTCGGCTGCGTAGACCGAGGCCACCCCGAGCACCTGCCTCTCACCCATCCAGGCACGGCGAGATATCAACTCGCGCAGCCACTCCGGGATCGCAAGGATGGTCCGCATGGCACTCGGCCACGGAGCGCCGGCAACAGCTCCAGTGGGGCTGAGCCAAGCCTGCGCCGGTCCAGGTGAGCCGAGAGACGCGGAGCCATCTGCAAACTGGAAGCGGCGTCCCACCTCGCCGACCCAGTGATCCAGCCCCTCAAAGTCACCGGCGTAGCGTTCCAGGTTGTCGGCCGGCTGCATCGACGCGAGGCGCATGCCTTGCTCGGTACACCGCCGCTCAAATTGCACCAGGGTGCTGCGTAGGTGGTGAGAGCTCAACCGCAGGGCGTGGTCAAGCTCTGTTGTCACCTGAGAATAGCGGATCAGGCTGTCGGGTTCAGCGGAACAGACAGAAGCACTCACCCACACCCCCTCAATTGCCCCTCTCAGCACCTGGAGCCACCTTGGCGATCAGGCGGACCCGATTCCAGAGAAAGCGTAACCCTCGTTATGCCCTGTGAGTGGTCCGAAGCCGAGGCTTGTGGGACCAGGCCGTGTAGGCAACAGCCCTATGCCGCGTCTTCCACGATCCGATCTACATATCGTAACAGCCGCACCCGCGGATGCCCATGGTCATCAATGAAAACGGACACAGGATAGTCGACTTTTTCTTTCAGCGCGTTGACGTAATCAGGGATGTACTCGTCAGACAGCGCGTCTCGCACAGTCTTACTACCGGACAGCCGGTCATCGATTGTCACATCAGTGTAGGGGATATTCCTGGCGATAGATATGTATCGCCTGAAAGCACGCACCTCACTGTCATAGGCCGATACGACGAGGGCCTCTAGCTGCCGCTCAATCTCCGCTGGAGTTGCCGCCTGCACGCGAAACGTTTTCCAGTCTATCAGCAATCCCTGTGCAGCGTCCAGCGCATGCTGAATCTCATGCCCCAACAAGGCCACCATATCCAAGTCTTCATGGTAGACTATATCGATTCCGGGGTCAATTGACCAAGTCGACTGACGGTCTGGGCTGTAATGCGATCGTCCAGCAAAATTGCGATCAATCTCCACTATGGTGCCGTTGGGATCGCCCAGCCTGCTGCCGTTCGGCAACAGTAGGCACAAACCCGACACCCGGGCCTCTCTCAGAAGGGCTTCTCCTCCACTGGTCCGTTGGAGGGCGCTGGCCCACTCTTCCAAGCTGCCTTTCGTTGTGTGGTTGGCAACCCAGTACCACAACCACGTAGGGACATTTTGCAGCTTCATAATGAGCTCTAGTCCGAGACGGGTAACAGGCATAGCAGGAAGAGCAGTGGTGGCCGCCGTCGAAGGTGGCGCAACAGCACCGATGCCCAGCTGCATCTGGTCCGCCCTGAGGAACTGGCGTCCGACCTCCCTAACCCTCGCGTCCGGACCTTCGCATTGGCCTGCGTAGCCATGCACCCCATCAGCCGTGTAAGCTGCGGGCGTTCGCATTCCCAACTCCCTGCACCGCCGCTCGAAGTACTCCAGCGCACCGCGTAACTGCCGCGCCCGTGACTCCAGCGCGTGATCGAGCTCTGTCGTGATATCAGAATAGCGGATCAGTTGCTCGGGCTCTGCCGAACTAGTGGAACCACCCATGTTGATACCTCGATCTTCACTCGGTTGACTAGCCTCTGCTCCTTGCCGCTCAGGGTACCAGCTGATGAACGACGTTACTGATCAGATCTCGGGTCTCATTAGCATCACACGGCACGATCTCGACTTCCTCAGTCCCCTCCCGGCTGTGCGACACGATTGCCCAGAGTCCGTAGATGCCCTCAACCACCACGATCTTGTCCAGCAATCGGACGCCTTCCTCGCGCTGCGCATCGAGAGCGACGACCTGCAGCGTGGCTTGTCCGAGTGGGGATGCCATCGCACAGATCAGATCACGCGCGAAGCGAGTGTCCGCGCCCAGCTCGACGAGACGAGCAGCAGCTTCAGATTCGCCATCGCCGGCGAGGATATAGGGCACGTCGGCGTAGTCGGCAGCAGCGCAACGGTACCTTCCGGAGGTCGGCGCGCTCTGGTTCCCAAGGCCCAAGTGAGCGCAGATCCGCTCGCGCAGGACCCCGATGTCGCGCAAGGCTGTCAGGCCTATTGTTTCAGCGCCGTCGCTCTGCTGCTCTACGAGCAGGCCCTCGGCATGGAAGTAGCGCCAGATCACGGGCTCAGTTTCGCTAGCTCGGAAGAGGCTCAGGTGAAGCATCCTGTCCGCGAAGCCGAGGGCACCAACGATGCCGGCGACAGTCACATCGAGAACCAACCCCCCAGAGGCGTCCTCTTTGAGCAGCCCCTGATCGCCCAACGCTAACCTTCCCTTAGTGAGGGCTCTGCCAATCTGCTCTGGGCTAAGGTTGCCGAATGGGTTAGGATAGAGCCGCTGTGAAGGCGGATCAAGCTGTGCCAGGATCCACTCCACTTGCGACGATTGGAGAGCCAAACCGAACGTGTCGTCAGTGTTCATTTGCTTAGCTCCCGTCGTAGTTGAGGTGGATGAACTCCCCCTGTCCTGAGGGGATCTGGCCATCGACGATCTCAAATTGCTTCGTGCGACGCCAGCGCTTCACCTCGGGGTGGTCAGGAATGTCGACTGGTTTCGATCCACTGAATACCTGCGTGACGTAGTAGTTCTCCTCGCTGATGACAACTTCAGCGAGCTGCTTTCCGTCCTTCTTGAGGTACCTCACCTCTTCCACAAATGCTACGTGATCACCCGAGCAGTATACACTGCTGACCGAGGGCATCCGGTCCACACTTGAGATTGCATCCTGGTAACGCTTGTACGTGTTGTGCTCTTTGTGAGTCTCGTCGATGGCGGCGCGTGCACTAACTGCCCATCTGGAGGCATCGCCGAGTGAGTAGGAGCCGACATTGATCTTGCCTTCACTGGCAGCTCTCACGGCTGCAGCAGCATACCATGTACAGTTGCTCAACACTCCGGCCGCTTGACTTTGGTGCTCGTACGCCTGAATGGCCGAATCAGATGCGGGGATGTTCTCGGCTTTCACGGTTGGTGCAGATACAACCTTCTGCGGCTCCGGCGTTGGCGCCGGCTGCTCAACTCCAAGCCTGGGGATGCCGGTGTCTTGCCCAATGCTGCGCAAGAAGCCGTATATCTTGGGGATCAGCCAGACCGCAGTAGCAACTCCAGGAAAGAGCACGAACGATGCCACAACGGCAGCGCGTTTCCAAGTCCGCGTGCTGAGCTGTGTGCCCTCGTTACGCCACGTGGATGCCGAGGGGCTTGCCATATGCTGCGCGTCCGCCCTGGCGAAGCTGAGCCCGACCTCGCGCACCTTCTGGTCGCCTAAGAGGTTATCCTTGGCGTAGCTGGCCAGACCCTCGCCCGCAGTGCCGGTAGAGAGCCTGAGACCGCTCTCGCGGCAGCCGCGCTCAAAGGTCTGGACAATCCCAGACAGACGCCGTCCTTGAGCCTCAAGCTGCCCATCAAGGGTGGTGGCGTAGCTTGCATAGCTGAAAAGCCTCTCGGGCTCGGCACTACACGTGTGGCTCATGGTTCTCTCCCAACGCGGAGTACACCTCGGCAGCACCGCCAGGTAGGAAGGCGGTGCTGCCGTTGGCTCCCCAACGAATCACAAAGAGATCAGTTGCCGCCAGCCGTCATAATGTCTCTGTTGATGCCCTCGGCCTTCTGCCGCAACTGCTCGACGGCCTCGCGCGCTTTGGTGAGTGCGCTGTGCATGTCTGGCCACTCCCCCCGGAACTGCTGTGCGCGGTTCCCATCCCAGACATTGGGGTCAGAGAGCGTCTGCCCTTCCCTGTTGAGCGCCTCAATCTGCTCCATGAGCGGGCCGTTGATCACCTGCTGCATCTTTTTGATCGACTGCTTCGCAGTCTCCGTCGAAAGTACCCGATCTGTCATTGCCTTACCCTCCTGATATCTGAATGTCGAACACCCCTAGCATAGGCCAAGCCTACAGCTTCTACCCAAGCCCCAAACTTAGGAGGCGGACTCGATCCTCCTCTTCCTCCTCACGGCGCCATCGCTCACGATCGCGCTCGCGGCGGTCCTGCTCGGCGCGCGCCCGGTCCGTCACCCGTGCGATCTCGTCGGCCTTTGCCCGCAGTTCGCCGGCAAGCTCTGCGGCGCGATGCAACGCACGGGACAGGTGTCCATCGAACTCATCCCTGAAACGCCCGCGCCACTCTGCGGTAGCTTCCGCCGCGCGCCGCCGTCGCTCTGCAGCGGTCTCCTCCAGGAATGCCGCCGCCTGGCGCAAAGCCCGGCTGGCATTCTCGGCCGCGTGATAATCCCACTCTACGTCCTTCCAGTTGGGTTGCCAATCAGGCATAGAGACCTCCCGCCACACAAGGTGAGATCAAACCCGCCAGCATCAATATACTCCGATTTGCTGAAACGCAACAAGTATACTCACGTTCATGGCTCATCGCCAGGGGGCGCTGCTCGGAACTCTCGGTCCGTCTCATCGGCAATGCGCCGGACGCGCTCCTGGATCTCGCTCTCGCTGCCTGCTGTTGCTACCTGGACCAGGTGGCGTGTTCGGTGGCGTACGAAGTAGGCCCGCCCAGGAGCCAATCGTTGCTTAGCGTCTGGGCCTGCCAACCCCAACGCAAAGAGATCCCCATCGTCGGCGAGGTTGTTGCTCCCTACCAGGAAGCCGGAGTTGTTAGTCAGAACCTGTTTCGGCAGCGGATCCCAGGGCGATATCTGTCCTGACCCTCCAGCCAGGATCACGTGGACCCCCCAAAGGACCCCACGCAACGCGAATCCCGTCAACTCCTTTAGTACGCTCTCATAGGGACCCTTGAGGAACTGGTAGTCATCCACCAGTACAACAACCAACGGGCGCAATCCTTGAGAGCTCGTGGACTCGCGTTCATCCAGTAGCTGCTTGAGATACCTGACGATGTCCTGGTATTCGGGCAGCGTCTTGCCATAGTGCGACACATGCGGCAGCCCGCGGAGGGGCTCTAGCCCCAAAGCAGGTGTATCCACCAGCACGAACTTCACAACGTGGCTCGGGTACGTCTCCGCGAGTCCGAGAGCGAAGGTGCGCAGGGCGGTCGTCTTGCCGCCCCTTGGCGGCCCCACAACGAGGAAGTGCGGGCCATCTGCCTGGAGATCAACGTAGCATGGCTGCAGCGTGTCATCAGCGAGCCCGAATGGGGCTTGCACTGAGCTACTTTCTGTGTGGCTCCTCCAGCGATCCAGTGTCTCTCCATTCAGCAAGTCATCCAGACCGACCCAGTCTGGAAGCTCACGTATCTGGTAAGGGCGTGGACAACCAGCATTCCTGCATGCCAATTGCATCTCCTGCGCCGTAGCCACTAGATCGCGCTCGTCCGAAGGGGTGACCACCTGGCACTCCAGGACTTTGCCGCTCTTGCAGAGCCCACGTCCAGCAACTCCCGCCGGCAGAACAACCGTTTCCGGATAGTCGTCGGTGATATCCCGGTACTCCTGAACTCCACCGAGCTGCAGGGCCAGACGCAGCTTGCCAATGTTGTTCAGCACCTTCCACATGCCACTAGCCTGCAGATTCAGGTCGCCCGCGATGATGAGATGGATTCCAACACTCTGGCCGCGACTGGTGAGCTCAGTCAGGATTTCCTTGATCGAGTCGTCATCATCCCTAAGCGTGCCCAGGTTATCAATCACCAACAAAAGCGCAGGCGGGCTCGCTTCGCTTGGGAACGCATCGCGATACTCGGCGAGCGAGCCGGTTCCACGCTCGTCGAGCCATTTCCGCCGGCGTGCCAATTCTGACTGCAGCCAGTTGAACAGACGATTAAGCCGTGAGGTTTCATTGGCGCTGATGACCGCACCCGTGTGAGGCAGCGATTGGAAAACCTGCAGGCCGGCGTTGCCAAGGCTGAGCAGGTACAAGTGCACATCAAAGGGCGAGTGATCGCGCGCGATCCGCTCCACAATTGACCTCAGCGCCAGCCGAGTGCTCGCGGCGCTCCCTGAACAGAGGAACAGATGGCCGTACTCGGCCAGATCGAGGACAAGATCCGGCTGCTGCTGTGCCGCCGGGTCATCCTGAAGCCCAACCACTGGGCGCAGCCATCGATCGTGAGGCGCCCAGGCTTGGCCATTCCACCCATCTTGTGAAGGAAGGTTCGAAGAGGCCAATGTCTCGGGCAAGGGATCCAGCCAGATGCCAGGCAACCGGACGATCTTCCTCTCGTCTGCCACCTGAACGATGCGCTCGACCAACGCCTCATACTGGGTTTTCCCTCCGGAACTCTGAATGTCCTTTTCGCTAGGGCTCAGAAGCTCGCGCCTGCCATCGGGAGAGACTCTGTAAATGCGCTCATCAGATCCTACATCCTGTGTCTGTTTCACCTCCGCAGGTGCGCCTGGCCAGGCTGACTGATAGGTCTGGGGCGGCTTGGTGCCTTTCCTCCAGTGAACACGCCCCGGGCGCGTAAAATACGCAGCTTCATCATCCCCGACGACGTCACGACTGTCCTGCACCTGGGCGACCCGTAAGGAAGCCCTGTACTCTGTGTTCGTTTCGATCTGCCCCGTTACGACACCGGTGGGCTTCTGGGTGGCCAGGATCATGCGGAATCCGAAGGCGCGTCCAATGATAGCCACCTTGACGAACAAATCGAGAGCGTCGGGCATCTCCTGCTTGAGTCGAGTAAACTCGTCGACCACCAGGATGAGGTAGGGCAGCGGCGTATTCTCGACCACGTCTCGGCGCTGAAGCGCATGGTACTTCTGTATACTGTCGACGGGTGCCCTACTACGTTCGGCCGCTTCCGCGAACAGGGCTTCCCTGCGTCTTAGCTCTCTCTCCAGGGAGACCAGAGCGCGTGGCACCAAGCCAATCTGGAGATCGGTGATTGTGCTGAGACAATGCGGAAGGCGCCGTATGAGATCATCCACAAGGCCCGGGGGTCTGAAGTCAAGCAGCACGAAACAGACTTCATGCGGGTGCATGTGGGCAGCCAGCGAGAGGAGCAGCGATCGCAGTAGCTCGCTCTTGCCGGAGCTAGTCGTGCCGGCCACGAGCGCATGCGGGCCATGCCACTTGTCGATCGTGGGCTCGGCACCCAGGGGCTCCTGCACATCCCAGCACTGGATATCGCCACCCGCGCGACGGCCAACTGGAACCGACATGGTCAGATTCGGATCGCGTGACGCCCAGAGCCGGGCAACATCCAGATCCTCAGCTTGGTCAATCCCCAGGATGTTGTAAAGGGTCACAAGAGCTGGGAGCTCCGGCTCAGTATGGGTGGCCTGAAGGCGCACCGGTGCTAGACTGCGTGCGAAGCCATCAGCCCAGGCCAGCGTGAGCTCATCGGGCTGATAGGCGAGCCTTACAGGTGCTGCTGGGTCCCTATGGTCGGCGACCGTGCCCAGCGCGCCGTCTGTGGCAACCTCAGCCCACGCTTTACATTGTGGAGGAAGCTCGCTTCTGTGATTGACCAGGAAGAGAGTGAGCGCTTGCACCTCGCCGGCCTCCCTCAGCAGCACCGCTGCTACCGGCTCCCCAGCCAGAAGGCGTGGCTCCGCCACAATGACGATATACACGGGTTTCAAGCGCTGCAAACTGACGCCAGCAAGCTGATTGGTGTTCTGAGCTCTTCGCTGTTCGAGGCGAAGGCCCAGATCGGTCAGCATCTCGTGGGCCTGCTCCTTCTCACAGGCCAGATAGCGCCGGTCGTGATCTTCTGACCAGACGTGAGGCAACCAGCGCAACCATTCCCACTGCCTTGCTTCGGAGCGGGGATACAGCACAACAATCCTCACGTCCGACGGTGCATGGTGCGCGGTGACCTGGACGATCAACGCCCGCACGGCATTCTGGACACGCTGATAATCTCCACAGAGTCCGGCGATGCCGGTGCCATTCAGGGGAAGGGCTATGGGGACCCCCTTCAGCGAAGCGAAAGTCCTCTTCATCTCCTGAGCTTCATCAATGAGGGGGTCAGTCTCAGTAGCGTTGCTGTGCGTGGGCGCATGGAGGCGCACGGGTGAAGGCACATCGCCAATCCCCAGGCGCACCTGGAGGAAATCGTCGTGGAACGGTTGGCGCGCCCACATACGGCTCTGATCACGGCGCTGTACGATGTCGAGGCAGATAGCTGGATCGGGTGCGTTGTGCAGCATAGCTTGCTGGGCCTCCCGGTGACGCTCTGCTATCTGGCTCCCATGTTCTTTCAACTTCGCTCGGTAGAGCTCGTCGCGGGCTGTGGATTGGGACTCGAACTTGCGCTTGGCGTTGCGGTAGTTGAGATAGGCAACAATGTACGAGCCAACCATCATAGGCAAGGAAACGGCCATAGAAAACAGGAGGCCGCTGCTCCCCCCTTGGGTCGATATGATGACCATGACAATGAGCCCGAGCACTGTAAAGCCTGCAGGCAGCGCAAAGGAGAGTGGCGAGGTCTCCGGCCTCTGGATCTTGGGGCCGGGGGGAGCTATCGTGATCTCCGCTACCGGAACCACACGCGGGTCCCGGTTGCCTTGGGTGAATACAGGTGGTGACATATCGCCTCCGGCCTCAGTCATTCAGAGTCCTGGTCAACCTCGACCAGCGTTTCTCTAATTGCAGCGTAACAGCTCCCATCCTGGCAACTCGCGCCTATCACTGCCAAAGGGTAGGAGGTCAGTTGCCCCTGTAGTTCTTGTACCATATCGCGAAATCGTGCACATCCACGGTGCCGTTTCCGTCGAGATCACAACGTAGCGTACACTCCTGCACGGCAGGATCGCACCTCATCTCGCTGTAACAGATCTGCAGATCATCGACATTAATCTCGCCGTCGCAGTTCAGATCGCCCTGGCCGGCCAGAGGACAGGACGAACCACCACCAGTGCCCAACGGCGTGAACCAGATCAAGCAAGCTTCTGAGTACGAGATCTGCTGTTCGCCCTGAAGAAGCACGACCCACCAACGCCATTCCCCATAATCCTCCCCAGCGATGTCAGTCGCCCATGTGTTTTCTCCAAGGGGGGGACTGACTATCTGTTTCCCGGTTCTTGAGCTCTGTCCGCGCACTTCGAAGTGCTGGCCGGAGCCAAGGCGGCCCTCCCACTCGAAGATGATGGGGTTCTGGTACGACATGCCATTCTCCGGCTTGACGAATCGCGGAACCACAGCTGCGGATGTGGGGGGCACGGCTGGCGATGCAGTGAGGTTCTGGCGTGTGGCTTGGGGGAGCGGCGTAGCAGGCGCCGGGGTCGGGGCACGCAGAGTAGCCAACTGCGCCTGCTGCGTTGCTAGCCTGTCGGCTCTGACTGTGGCAGTGCCTTGAGCGTGGGCAGTTGCTTCGATGTTGGGAGTGGTGGTTGCGATCTGTGTCGGGGTGGGTGATGATGTGGGTGAACCCCGATCCCCGCCTACGGGCTCGTCAGCGAACCTTATCTGGATGCTACCGCGGTTGTCGGTTAGGTTGGTGTCATTGATCCTAAGCCAGAGATACCCTGACGCCTCGACTGTGGAATCTGTGCCGAGGCACAAGAGCTCACCGCGCTCATTGATTCGACCGATCAGAGCTCCGTGCGCACAACTGGGCAGTACGTTGGAGTCGGCGTACTCGGAATCCGGAATTCCATCGGCGGTCACAAAGCTGGATCCGCTCCAGGCCCACTCACCCTCTGTTGTGACGTACAGTGTGACACCATTATGCACGAGCCTTGTACGAACCCAGTCATCGGTAGCTGACAGAGTGATCTCTGTTAACCCCTCAGCGTCCACGCCCGTCTCGGCAGCCCCACTGACCGTAGGGGGAGAGGCAGTTGTGGCTGGACGCTTAGCTATCACGCTCAACCCCCAGAGTAGGCAACTGAAGCCGAGAAGGAGCGCCAAAGACCCCCAGACTCCCAAGGCGCGCCAGGTTCGCTTGTTCTGGCGCTGCGAAGTGTACTCAGTGGTCGGGACTGATTTGGCAGAGGGAGTCTTCTGCTGGAGATGGCTAGGCTGCGTGCCAATCGCCGAAGCCGCCCCCTGGCTAGAGAGGGGTGGACTGGCACTGCTCGAGCCAGTAATTGGCGCTACGCTGCGAGATGGAGTGTAGTCGGGTTCGTGCTGGCCTGCCTTCGGCTCTGCCGGTCCTTCAAGCCCCTGCACGGACTCCAGGCTGGCGACAATCTGCGACAGCTCTTGCCCGAGGGCGTCGCCGTTGGGAACCAGAGCCACGGCACGTCGATAGCTTACCAGTGCACCGCCCAGGTCCCTGTGAGCTTCCAGATCCCTGGCGCGATCCAGATGCTGCTGAGTACCGCTGGGCCCGCTATCAGCTTGCCCAGATTCAGCCAGCTCTTCTGAGGGGCGGCTGCCGGGCACGACGCGCAGCTCTGCGGCAGGCAGCACTGACAGCCACTCACCGAACGTCGCGCACTCTGTCACAGACTCAGCATGCCAGGCTTGTTCAAACAGGCACGCTGTGGCTGTACCCCAGCGCTCTCGGAGGATTCCCGCCATGAGCCCGGCGCGGTCGCCGGATTGCTTGAGCTCACCAGGGCCATAGTAGCTGTCGCCCCAAGCTGCCTGTCGGATCCGCCCATCACACCAGCTCAGGATCTCAGACAGCAAGATCGCACCGGCAAAGCGGTCTGCAACAGATCCCCAGATCGGTTCGCCATCGAGAAAACCATATCCCGCACTGCCTGAGGTTAGGATCTCCGGACGTACCAGATCCGGGCTGTAGAGTTGCTCGACATCCACCAACGCAACCGCCTCAGAGCTAGTCTCACCGGCCAGGGCGGGCAGCAAGAGGTTAGCACCTGATAGGTCGCAGTGAGCGATGCCGTTTTCCTCCATAGTTGTGAGGACAACAGCAAGTGACTGCGCGAGCCTAAGGCAGTCCGTAGCACTCAGTTGGCGGCGGTGCGTCACGATCTCCACCCAGGTTGGACCGTTGATCCACGGCATGAGGACTGCGTAGGTTAGGTCGGGAAACTGCTTCAAGAGCTCGCGGTGCTGCGTGGCGGTAAGGACTGTCCGCTGGCAGACCTGAAGGCCTGGGAAGCTCGCGAAGGGTGCGATGCGCTCAGCGATCCGCACAAGCGAGGGGGTGCGATGAGCCTGTTTGAACACCTTAAGTGCCCACGGCTTGCCGTCTTCGTCATGCAGCTGGTAGACGACAGCCGCCCGTCCCTCTTGTCCATATGGATAGTTGGCGTTCACCGGATGAGCAGCCACTTTGTAGGTGACGCCCACCACGGTCAACGGGACCGCGACGTCAAGGCTATAGACAGTACTCAAAGCGATTCTGCTCCTGCTGATCTAGGGAGTGAGCAGCCTGGTCCAGGGATAGCGGGTCTGGTCCACCACAAGGAGCGGCTCCTCCAGCCGATGGGGCCTTCCACCCTCTGCAGAGACGACCCATGTCTCGACTGGGCCGCGGTTGCCCTCCTCGTCCACGGTGAAAGCCTGGAACGTCAGCCACTTTCCGTCCACTGACCATAGAAATGGGCCATAGGTGCCGATCCCATCGTCTACATCCGTGACGGTGACCTCACCCTGACCGTCGACATTGACCAGCCGCACTAGCCATCCATCCGCTTCGTTGTTGTCTGAGCCATCCCTCACCTGGAATGCGATCCGATCGCCACAGGGTGACCAGTAGATGTGCTCATAGCGTGGATAGCCCTGGCTTTCATTTGGGAGTACAAGCGCAACCCGCGCTGTCTCAGTGTCCAGGACCGCCAAACCGTATGCTCCTGGGGACGGACCCCAGCTTTCCAAGGCTAGCTGTGTTCCGTCTGCAGACCAGCTCAGACCACTCAGCCTACCGGCGATGTAGGACCCTCTAATGTCCTTGGAGATCCCGGCTGGCCATTCGACGAGTGTCACATAGTTGCGGTTGTCTTCGGGCGCATGGATGTAAGCGAATGTGCTGCCGTCTGGGGACCACACAGGATCGCTGTTGGCACCTAACGGTGAAACGCGAACATCGTCAGGCCCCGAAACACCGGTCTCTGACACGTACACAGCCTCATAGTCATAGGAGCTGTACCCGGGCGTCGGTTCCGGATCTTCTCGATCATCGATATAAACATAGCGTGCTGGGGTGACCTCCGAGTACGGCTGCGGGACGCAGGCATCCGCCAAGCTCGCGCTCAGGTCTAGAGGTCTGATTCCACTGCAATCAGCAAAAGAGAACACAACGAACGAGTCGACGAGCACGGTTCCCTGTAGCGCATCGAGCGTGAAAGTCCAGGCTTTACGCTGCCACCGGTCTGTAAACTGCTGCTGATACCATAAGCCGCTCTCCAGCGACTGGCTGTCCCATATGGCGGCGGTGAACCGGCCGGTGCAGCCGATACCGAATACCAAAGAGTACCAGTGACCAGGGAGCATCTGTAGATCTCCACTGAACTCCGGTGTGGACTGCCCCGCAATCCCATCCTGGAGGCTCATATGGGGCTCGGGAACCACGGAAACGCCCCAACGTAGGTACTCAGACTCATTACGATAGCCAGTTCTCAAGTACGTATCGAATGCAGAGTCTGGCTGATACTGAAAAAGGATAAGTATCGCGTGTCCGTCTGAAATGGGGTATGTATGCTGCAGGGTGCTGGTTGACTGGGGTTCTCCCTCTAGCCTCAGGACCCCAACCTCTGCATCGGCGCCTGCCTGTTGTGGGCTCAGGCTCCAGATGTCGGGCGATAGCTCGGTGAAACCGTCCTCCAGGATGACTCGCAGTGAGTCGCCTGCGCTGCCACCCAACATGAGAGCCGCCGCTGGAGACACCCCCACATCGGTCGTAACAGGGCCCTTGGGCGAGGCCATCTGCTCCTCTGTGACACCTTCTACGCTGCCCGCGTAGCGTACCGTTTGCCCGTCGACTTGCAGCATCGCGACGCTCTTGTTGGGGTTGTGCTGGGCATCGAACTGCAGAGCGCCGGTCACCAGATCGAGCTGCATTCCCTCCAGTGTCTGTGCCACGACAGCGGGATTCGTACTGGAGCTGCGAGTGATGGCCTGCAGCAGCATGTCGACCGAGTCATAGCTTAGCGCTGCGACGGCATCGGGTGGGTGACCCCAAACGGTCCGGAACGTCTGTACAAACTCCAGGTTGCGCGCTCGTTGATCGTCGGGAGAGTAGTGATACGTGTAGTAGGCTCCCTGTAGCGCTTGCAGGTCAAGGCCGGCGGAATCCCAACCATCGCCACCCATCACGGTGGTAGTAACACCTTCTGCGCGCGCTTGGCGAGCGATGAGGTTCACGGTTGGGCAGTAGCCGGGCAGATAGAGTATGTCAGGATCGCTGCCCTTGGTCTTGGCTAGGACCGCGCGGAACTTCAAGTCCGTGCTTGTGTAGGTCTCCCAGGCCAGTACACGTCCGCCACCCGCTTCGAAGGCCGCCCTGAAGTGCTCAGCCAGGCCGCGGACATAGTCATCGCCCGGGTCCAGGAACACAACTGCAGTTCTGGCGCCGAGGGTTTCGAGTGCATACTTCGCTCCTGCAGTGCCCTGGAAGGGATCGGCGAAACAGGCCCGGAAAACAGTCGGTCTGGTGTTGCCTGCCTCGTCTACAGTCACCAAGGGATTCGTCGCGCCGGGGGCGATCTGGAGCGCGCCCTTGGCTGCAGCTACTTCCGCTATGGCTATGGACGAGCTCGAGCATGCGTCTCCGATGATCAGCTCCACAGCCTCCTGTTCAATGACCTCAGTGGCGGCTGCGGCCGCGATCTCAGGGCTGCATTGCGTATCACGGGTGACAAGCTCAACGCGCCTGCCAAGTGCTCCACCGGACTGGTTCCATGCGTCCACTGCCAGGCTGGCGCTATCTAGCATCGTTTGTCCGATAGAGCTCATGTCGCCACTCAGCGGTGCGAGAAGCGCGATACGGATAGGGCTTTCGGTTCCAGCTTCTGCTGTGCCGATGCCAGGTGTAGCGGGCATAAGGCGGGGCCACAGCAGATAGAGAGCGATAGCAAGCACGAATGTCAGGCCGCCCGCGGCCCACAGGGCACGTCTTCCGTTTGCACGCCGCCGGCCAGCGCCGGCGGTCCGCTCGTTCACACGGCGACGGGCTCGCGTCATGGCCAGCAAGTCGCTGGCCTTCTGGTCATCGCGCACATAGTTGGGCTCCTGACTGACTACCGCGGTAAGAAGCTCTTCCGCTTGCTCCCACTGGCGGCTGGAGTAGGCAGCATATCCGGCATCATACAACCCTGCGAGATCCTCCCAGCTCGGAATCGAAACTTCAGGGCGAGGCTGGATGTCGGGCTTTGCGTGACCGGCTAGGGACAGTCCAGCGAGGGGTTCTGCTCGTTCAGCCTCGACCCAAGCACCCGGGCTCGCCACACGGCCCTGATCTGGAGTCAGCGTAGGGCTGGCGGCATCTCCGCCTGGCTCCGCAACCTGTCTTTGAAGCTCCGAGACTATCTGCTGGAGCTCCTCCGCCAACTCGGACTGCGGTTGTGTCAGCGCCAGCGCCTGCCGATAGACCAATAGAGCTCCAACCCGATCTCCTTTCGCTTCGAGAGCCTGTGCCAGGGTGGCGAAGCTACGTAGGGTTTCTTCGACACGCGCGTCAGCAGATATGCCTTCAACCGGCTCGGCTGTCTCGGGGTCATGCTCTGGCTCGGGTTCGGTCACTCTGTCAGGCATGACAGCCAGCCATTCGCCCAGGGTGGGGCAGGCTGATAGCGTCTCAGCTTGCCAAACTCGCTCGAGGAGCTCGCCTAGGGCTTGCCCCCACCTTGCTTTGAGAGCGCGCAAGAGAACCGCGTAGCGATCGCTGCTGTGCTGTAGCTCTTCGGGATCGAAGTAGCTCTCGCCCCAAGCGGCTGCTACCACCTCCGAGTCACACCAGCCCAGAATCTCAGCAATCAGCACTGCGCCTGAGAAGCGGTCAGCATCCTTACCCCAAGCTCCACCAACGGCAGGATGCCCATAGCCGGCGCTCCCGGACATCAGTATTTCAGGGCGAATCAATCCGGGACCGAAGAGCTGTTCAACGTCGACCAGCTCCACGGCACTGGCAGTACTCTCGCAGCTGTCGGCCTCCATGCCGGGCAGTAGGATGTTGGCGCCTGAGAGATCACAGTGGGCTAACCCTCGCTCCTCAAGCGTCGTGAGGACAAGGGTCAACGAACTGGCCAAAGAGAGGCTCATCTGGGGTAACAGTTGCTGTCGAGTGACGAGTATTTGCAGCCAGGTTGGGCCAGCAACCCACGGCATCAGGACAGAGTAGGCCAGATCCGGATACTGCCTGAGGAGCAAGCGGTGTTGGGTCGCGCTGAGAACCGTTCGACGGCAGACTCGGAGGCCTGGCAGATCAGCAAATGGCAGAATCCGTTTGGACTCCTCGACCAGGTAGGGCAAGCGATACTGGGGCTTGAAAACCTTGAGCGCCCAGCGGGCATCGAGCTGGTCGAGGACCTGATAGACTACAGCCGCGCGCCCTTCTTGGCCGTAGGGGTTCCCCGGAACGCCAGGATGCTCAGCAATGCAGTAGACCTGATCTCCGACGGCAATCTCCTGACCGACCTCCGCTTTGAAAGCCATTCCACGCTCCTCAGGACTGGTTCCCTCTCCGGGCCAGCCTATCTCCCAATACAGATCACTGCCGTCTCATCCGACAGCTCTACAGACAAGGTTTCCGCACCCCGGGGCCCAAGAATTCCGTCAGCGACGTACGAGTTCACGAAGTCAGCGAGTTCTGAAGGTGTGACCAGCACTCTAAGTGCGGTACCGACAGACACTCGCTCCAGTGCGAAATCATCACCGTGGGTACCCGAGGGTGGACACATCCAGGCCCAAAACCCATAGGGGGAGTAGGGTCGCACAAAGCCCAGCACGCATCCATCGCGCAGATCAACTTCCAGAGTGTGCGCCAGCAGGGGCATCCCCTCGGATAGACTGTCGTTGATCTGCCGCTCAGTGAAGACCCAGCACCCCTCGGGCGCTACCTGAGCTGGATCGGGCAGCTGGGCGCCCGCGAAGCTGAAGACAGCCGAGGAGACACTGGGGCGTACCAGGTTCAGGTACGCAAGGGCAAGGGCGCCCGCGAAGAGAAGCGCAACAAGCGCGACAAGAGCCAGCAGTCGCCCACCCAATAGCAGGGCTTTCACACCAAAGGGGCGCGAGCGACGCTTCACCTCCCGGAGCAGCTTCCGGCCTTCCCAGCCATCGTGCGCGTAGTCCGGGTCCTGGCGCATCACCTCCCCTAGTAGCTCTCGGGCATCCCTCCATCTGTTCTGCTGAACGGCCGCCAAGCCGTCGGCGAAGAGCTCGTCAAGGGGAGAGGTCTGTACTGGAAGGATGGTTTCACTGCCACCGGCAGCATCTGCCACTGAGACTGCGGTCTCCAGGCGAGCGATCTCGGCTTCGATGTGGGTCAGCCCATCACCTTGCTTCCCAGCCCACTGTCGCAGATGCTGCTGGACCGTCAGTGCACCGCTGTAGTTCTGTTGTCGCTCGAGGTCAGCTGCCACCTCTTGCAGGTTGGATGCTACTGCGTCAACGTGAACAAGATGGATCGACTTCTCCGTCGGCCTGTTGTCAAGGACAGTTGACCACTCCCAAAAGGCTGGACAGTCCGCGAGGGACTCGCTGGACCACGCTTGCTCAAGCAGGCCTGCGACGGGAGGACCCCAATGCTGAGACAGGCTGTCTCGCAGCCCTTGGTATCGGGGGCAGTTCTGCTGCAGTTCGTCAGGGTTGAAGTAACTCTCTCCCCAGGCAGACTGGCGGACGGTCGCATCGCTCCAACCCAGGAACTCCGCTAGCAGCATGGCGCCGGCAAACCTGTCCCCGTAAGAACTCCACGCTGTGTCCTCTGTGAAGGCCCGGTGGGTATACCCAGAGGAACCAGCAACCAAACGCTGAGGCCGTCCGAGAGTAGGACCATACATTTGCTCCACATCGATCAACTCAACGTGGAGTGCCCCTCTGCCTGCCGGAGCCTCCAGGAGTCCGGGCAGAACAATGTTCGGTCCGGCGAGGTCACAGTGTGCGATCCCACTTTCCTCCATCACTGTCAGAGCCCTTAACAGCCCTACCGCCAATCCGAGGCTTTGCTCGCGACTGATCACACGATGCAAAACCAGCACTTCCATCCAGGTCGGCCCTTCAATCCACGGCATCAGCGTTGCATATAGCAGCTCCGGGTAACGGTCAAGGAGCAGTTGGTGCCGGGACGGGTCGAGGATGGTACGGCGACAGACCTGCAGAGCCGGCAGAACGGCAAGCGGAGCAAGAGTGGCAGAATGGCCGACAATGGAGGACACTCGATACGCTGCCTTGAACACCTTGAGGGCTTGGGCACCTCCGTCATCGATGACTAGCTTATAGACGACAGCCGTTCGCCCTTCCTGGCCGTAAGGCAGCCCAGGCGCAGCGGGATGCTCCGCAAAGCGGTAAGCCTTCTCTTCGACGAGGGTGAGTGGGTCGTTGGCTCCGGGGATGAAGGGCATATGTTTGTCCAGCTGGCGAGTAGAGCGGTCCGTCGTCAGTCCACACGTTTCCAGATGTAGCCCGAGTTGCCAGGCCGCGAATCATCGCTACCTGCATCGGAGTTCTGAGCCCCAGGCTCTCCCAGTGGTTGGGCCCCTAGAGAGCCCCAATCTATGTCCAAGGGATACCACGTGAGGCCGTCTTCGTGCCCTGGCCTGGGCTCGCGATCTTGGTACGGGCCATCTACCAGAACAGCCCCCCTGACCTGCAGCAGGATACGAGACCCATCCCAGGCATTCGCTTGTGCCAGTGTCTCGTCCAGAGCTAGAACTCGACCGCCGGGTGGCGCGACAGCGATCTGGTAAGCCGTGTCGTTTTCACAACCGAGAGCCTCCGCGATCAGGATAGATAGCCGCTCTGAGGGTAGTTCCGCAGGTAAGTCAAGATCAACCGGCTCTTTGTCTGAACGTTCTACAGTCACGATGGTTCTGGTCACTTCACTCTCCATGTTACACACAAACTCAGAATGTCAGCCAAGTTCAAGCTTTTGCCATGATCGCCATCCAGGCGCAGAGCGCAGGCCTAGGGCTGAGCTGTCTCTGTCACCATCGGCGGTGACACTGTAGCCTCAACTACGATCACCTCAGTCGTCGTCACGGGCTCGGTTGTCCCAAGCAAGGGTGCCAGCTCCGTGGTTGTTGGCTCGGGTGTTGCGGTAAGGGTCGGGGATGCGGTTGCTGTTGGCGTGTGCGTTGCGGTAGGAGAGAGTGTAGCCGTTGCAGTGGGGGAAGGCGTAGGAGTGTCTGTGGGCGATGGGGTCGGTGTAGCTGTCCACACCGGCGCAACAGTTGGAGTTACGCTAGATGGTATCGCAGTAGCCCCGGCCTCTGTGGACTCCTCTGCCAAGGGTGTTTCTGTACGGGTATGGATACCCAGCAACTCCTGCCACCACTCATCACGAACGAGACTGGAGACGGCTACGGTCAGCAAGACGATGGCGACCAGGCTGAGTAAGGCAGCAAGGACCAGCCTGGGCCTAGCTCGTTGTTCAGTGGCCGGTGGATGGCCGACCGACAGCGACTGTCCCTGAACAGCCAGCAAAGCCGGTGCACCAGACCCTTCGGCTACCTGTGCAGCTGGGACAGATACCGTAATTGCTTCGCTCCAAGGACCGAGCTCAGCACCTCGGTAGGCGCGAGCGCGCAAGTGATACTCTCCACCTTCCTGTACGACGCGTTCCCACGCCAATCGCTTTACTGGCGTGCGCTCTCCTTCGTAATCCACTTCGTACGCTGTGGCGCCGGGAACGGGTGTCCACGTCATCCTCACAGAGCCGCGGTCGTAGCCTGCATGGACTCTGGGAGCGAGTAGTGGGCTGAGCACCTGCGCTAACGATACTGGACTCAGCCACACCTCTAGATAGGAAACATCGTCGCTCGCGGGAGTTGACCAAGTCTCGTCAATCAGTGTCTGCATAGCCAGGTCAGAGAGGCCTATGCTGGTATCATCCAGAGAAGCCAGACCATCCGAATAGAGCAGTAGCCGCGCAATGGGCTGCCCCTCTCCCTCGAGCGAGCCTACATAGGCATGGACACTATCCCCAAGCACTCCCCTGTTGGTGGCCCAGCGGTCTTCTGTGTGGAAGGTGTCTCCTAGGTCGAGCGCCTTGCCGTCTGCGCGCCAAACGCGCAGCCTGGAATCGCCTAGCCATGCCAAGACTAACCGGCCTCCAGGGCAGCTAGGGTCCGGCAGATCCACGCGACCGCAGACGAAGGTACTCTGGCTACCCAGTGTGCGCTTCTCCTCAAGGACCTCACGAAACAGAGCGGGCATGTCGTTGGGGAGCCTGACGGCGTCCACTTGGGCGCTGGCTTGGGAAGTCAGCCCGGCAAGGTGCGCATTCAGGGCTCTGCGAATTGAGTCAGCCCCGGCCACCCAAGACAGATCGCCCTGCGAAAGCCAGTCTACGAGGGCATTGCCAAGGAAGCGCGCAGCGATATTGCCGTAGAAGGACTGACCGACACCGTCGCACAGAGCGAACACTAAGGTCGTATCTTCATCAACGATTGCGAGGTAGTCTTGGCCGATCTCGGAAGCCTTGCGAGTCTCAGCAGCCCGGGCATAGGCATACCGATAGCTGAGCCTTGTATGGTGAACGGTCTCTACCCGCGTTTCCGTTGACTGAGGGATCAGCAGAGTCTTGGCGGACATAGATCCAGACAGGTTCTGTTTCTAGGGTGACAGAGCACTACCTAACCTTGGTTGACGCTGACATCTGGAACCCCATCTGAACAAGCTGGGGATCCATACCTGGCAGCATCATCAGGGCCCGAGGGTCAAGGTTGTAGCCCATCTCGGCCATCATGTCGCGGTAGCTCCTGGGCAAAGGCGATGAGATCTGCTGAAGGACCTGGGCATAGCGGTTCCTGAGACGCGTCTCAGGCATGATGCCGGGCCAGGCAAGAGGGTCAGCGATCGACTCTGTCAGGATGTCGTCCGAGATGAAGATGTTCTCCACGAGGACACTTCCATCAGGATTCGACAGCTGCATGATCCGTCTGACAATGGGAATGGGATCTTCACCTGTGTTTTCTCCATCGGTCATGTGGCAGATTAGCGGAGCTGGACAACGTGCCAGACTTGGAATCTCGGCCTGGAGAATCGTCTCTGCTTGGGCGAAGGCCTTGGCGGTCTCGGTGGTTCGCATGAGGTTCTGTCTGTCACCCAAGCCCGGAACACCCAGTTTCGCGACCTCCGTCACTGGCTTGATGCCACCCAGAAGGTCATAGACATCGCTGCTATAGGCTAACATGGCCAGGCGGTAACGAGGCGCGATCTGCCCGCCCTTCGTGGACCGGAAGATCATAGTCCTCAGTGCAGCCTTCAGTGCCTCCATGACCACATCGACGCGCCGCTTCTCACCAAGGCGGTTGTTCATTGAGTAGCTAATGTCGAGGAGATAGATGATCAAAGCTGGTGTCGGACTCGTAGCCTCGACCTCGTAGGGCATGGTAGTCTCCTTTGGTGAATAGTAGTCAGTGATCGGTGCCGCGATTAGCCGCAGGCAGCAACTCAAGCCATCCCCCCAGACGATACCATCAGGGTTCGACCAGTGAAATGACTGGTTACGTTCAAGCGTAACCAGTCCCGCCACCCGTCCGTGGTCTGCCCCGAAAAGCGTAACGAGGCATCTGACTGGTTATGCCCGCGGCGCCCCAGCAGCGCCCTCGCTCCCCAGGCCCCCCCAATAGCGTAACCAGTCAGGACTGTCCAACCTTCTCAAAGCATTAGGGCTCGGTCCCCACTCTATCACAAAGTGCAATGCGGTGCAATAGTACTTTGGTATACGTTTCTTAGCCGGAAAGGAGACCTCCAATGACGAACGCATCCATTGCAGCACGCTTGTGGTCCGCGTCACTCCGTGGGTGGCGGCGCCCAGTAGCGCCTCAACTGCTTAAGAGCCTGCTGTGCGACCCGCAGTTGTCCGCTCGGCTGTGTGAACCAGAGGGTCTGCCCCTCTGTGTGCGTCAAGCGCCCATCCCGCTGCGCTATTTGGAGCTGTTGGCCCCTCTCGACTGGGTCAACTTTCTCGAACGCGACCTCGACACCCAGTGGTGCCTCCTCACAATACCCTATGTCCCCTTCGTCGCCGCGTATCTCGTGAAGCTCGGTCCGCAGTTGTCGTACATGCCCCGCCTGCGGCGTTACCTCGTCGAACACCCGCTCCTCCCCGCAGTGCTCGGGTTCCCCATCCCCGTCAACGGCCGAGCCCTCTCCGCTGCGGCTGTCGTCGCCGCACTCCCCACCCACCGCCACTTCGCGCGCATCCTACAGCACATTCCGAACGCCGCGCTGTAGTGGCTGCTCGACGCGACGACACCGTACGCCTGTTACAGCCAGAGCTGGCGGATGTGACCGACGACTTCGGGGAGGCCGTTTCTCTCGACACGAAGCACATCCTCGCCTGGGTCAAGGAGAACAACCCCAAGGCCTACGTCACCCCACGCTTCGACAAGTCCCAGCAGCCTGCCGGTGATCCTGACTGCCGTCTCGGCTGCAAGCGCCGTCACAACCAGCGCGCTTCCCCCGACGATGTCGCCACCCCAACCCGCAACCCCATCC
>JAXDDP010000169.1:0-51249 GCA_034676785.1 Anaerolineae bacterium
AGTAGGGACAACGGTTGATGTGGCAACCACACTTCGCATCCTGACCGAGCTTGAGGGGGCGCAGGAGGCGGTGCTCGCGAACGCTAATGCGCAGCTCTTGGTTGAAAACTTGCTGCTCGAGCTGCCCACGCTCGTCGATTAGCCTGGCGCGTGGGCAGCTGTCGGGGATATCAGGGATGGGTCTGTTCCGCTAGGACCACGCCGGTTTCAGTTGCCATGGCAACGATTGACTCAACAGCAAAGCGCATCGCAGTACGCTCCTTGCCCTCGATGCTCACCTCTGAGAACGAGGGAATGCACGCAATATCGATGGCGTCCAACTCCAGGTAGCCTCGCGCGATCGCAATAGCTTTGATCGCTTGGTTAACCGCACCTGCGCCGATGGCTTGTACGTCGACGCGTCCTTTCTCCCGGATGATGCCTGCGATGGCTCCGGCCACTGACGTGGCACGGGAGTTTGCTGCGACTTTGACGAGATCCACGTACGCCTCCTTGTACATCGGATGGGGCTACCCCTATGTTTATTATACCAATATCTGTAGACATGGCAAGTAAACGTGGCGTAATGCCTCCGTTGTGCTAAATAACGTTTACCAGTTCGCTGTAAAGTTTGTTGAATGAGTGGGTGTTGCCACGATCATCCCGCTACGACGCTTGTCACGTCTTGTCCCCTGGGTATAATCGCACGCGATGGCTCGATATGGCGTAGCGTACAAGCCCTACGGGGTTCTTAGTATTCATCACGATGACCCCCTGGGTCGGCGCACCTTGACAGCCCTGGGGATACCGACGGCGATGTCGCCTGCGGGGCGCCTTGATCTTGACAGCGAGGGGCTGCTGATTCTCACCGATGATGGTCAGACATTACATCGCCTAACGCATCCTCAGCATAGCCACGCCAAGACCTACTGTGTTCTCGTGCTGGGGCGCCCCGATAGCGAGGCGCTCCGAAGCCTGCGCCAGGGGGTGCAGATCAAGCTAGGGCATACGCGCCCTGCTGATGTTGAGATCCTCGCTAGCGCGCCCCCCCTTCCGGAATCCGCAGTGCCCCTGCCCTCGCCCGACCGGACCACGTGGCTACGGATGGTGCTCCAGGAGGGGATGAACCGTCAGATAAAGCGTATGACAGCTGCGGTCGGACATCCCACTGTGCGGTTGGCGCGGGTAGCCATCGGCCATGTAGCCTTGCCCCCGGACCTTGCTCCGGGGACGTGGCGCGAGATGACGACCGTCGAGCGTAAGGTTCTGCTTGACGATGTCTGGCCTCACGGACGCCACTCGGCTATGCATCGGAATTCTCGTTCCCAGAGATAGGGAGATCCCTGTGAAGCTTTCTGTCATTATCCCGGCGTACAATGAGATCGAGACAATCGAGGATATCATCGACCGCGTGCGGGCCGTGCGCCTCGACATCCCGATCTGGGCGAACCATGCGAACGAATCGATCGTAAAGCTGGAACGCGAGATTGTCGTGGTCGATGATGGCTCGACCGACGGAACGCGTGACTACTTGACCACGCTCAGGGGGACTGCCGGCGTGATCCCCATCTTTCATGAGCACAATCAGGGCAAGGGTGGGGCGGTCTGGACCGGGCTCAAAGCTACGACGGGGGACATCTGCCTGATCCAGGACGCGGATCTCGAATATGACCCCCGTGAGTATGGCGCGCTTCTGCGGCCCATCCTCGAACGGCAAACGCACGTGGTCTACGGGTCCCGGTTCCGTGGCGGGCCGACGAAGGCTATGTTCTTCTGGCATATGGTTGGGAATCGCTTTCTGACTTCGGTCACGAACGTGCTTTACAACACGATTCTGTCCGATATGGAGACCTGCTATAAGGTCTTCACGCGCGAGGTGGCCAACAAACTTCATCTCCAGGCCCGGGGTTGGGGCTTTGACCCTGAGATCACGGCTCAAATTCTGCTCAGCGGCTATCGCATCTACGAGGTACCGATTTCCTACAGCGGGCGCGAGTTCACCGAGGGCAAGAAGATCTCCTGGCGTGATGGCTTCACGGTGCTCTGGACGTTGCTTAAGTACCGTATTGCGGGTTACCACTGACGTCACTGCGACTCTCGTCACTTGACGAACTGGCGGGAACCGCCATGATGCCTGTGTGAGCTACCGGAGATCTCTGCGCCTCTTCAACTAGCTTTCCTGAGAGCCCAGAGGTCTACCCTGATAGAGCGCGGTTAGGAGGACGCGGAGTGGGAATGTCGGCGCTCAAGCTTCCTACGATCACGCGCCCGATCCGGCATCTGCAGCGTTACCGCCAGATCCTGATAGTTTTCACGCGTCACGGCTTCGGGTTTGCGCTGGCTCACCTACCCACGGAACCTCTCTGGCTGCGCGACCTATATCCCTATCCCAAGCAAGATCGTGCCTCTCTGCCATTTCACGTCCGGCAAGCCCTGGAGGAGTTGGGGCCAGCGTTTGTGAAGTTGGGCCAGGTCCTGAGCACTCGCCCCGACTTGTTGCCGCCTGACTACATCATTGAGCTCTCGAAGCTTCAGGACGAAGTACAACCTGTTGGTTGGCCCGAGATTGAACAGGTCCTGACCCGTGAACTGGATCAACCCCTCGACGATGTCTTCGAGGAGATCAATACGCGGCCGCTCGCTTCTGCCTCTCTCGCGCAGGTTCATCTCGCGAAACTGGTCACCCACGAGCGTGTGGCACTGAAAGTACAGCGCCCGAACATCCTGCGAACGCTCCGCACCGATCTCGAGATCATCCACGACATCGCTGAGTATGCCCAAAGTCATACGCCTATCGGCAATGTGTACAATCTCGAGGAGATTGCCGAGGACTTCGCAGATACCCTGAACCGCGAACTTGACTACGTGGCCGAGGGGCGCAATGCGGACCGCTTTCGCCGCAATTTCGCGGATGAGCCAGGCGTCTACATTCCCAAGGTGTATTGGGACCACACGACCAAGCGGCTCCTGGTGATGGAGTACATCGAGGGGATCAAAATCGACCAGGTGCAGGCCATCGATGCCGCGGGACATGATCGCGGGATCATTGCGACCAACGCTGCCCGGATGATCATTCAGGAAGTGCTTCTCGATGGTTTCTTTCACGCCGATCCACACCCTGGCAACTTCCTCGTGATGAAGGGGAACGTGATCGGCGCCCTGGACTTCGGTATGGTGGGATACCTTAGCCGTGCCGATCGGATGAACTTGATCCGCCTCTATAACGTTGCCGTTCAGATGAATGCCCGAGGGGCGACGGATGAGTTGATCCATGTGGGGGCGGCCCCCTTTGACGTCGACCGGCAGGTCCTGACTCGCGACATTGAACGGCTGCTGCAGCACTACGGCGGTCGGGTGCTCAAGGACATTCATCTGGGCGATCTGGTCGATGAGGTGATGCCGGTGGTCTTCGAGCACCGGCTCAGGATGCCGACCAACTACTGGCTGTTGGCCAAGACGTTGGCGATGATGGAGGGCATTGGGCTGAGATTGGCCCCGGAGTTCGACATCTTTCAGTTCTCCGCCCCCTATGTTAACCGCTTACTCGTGGGATCGGTCTTGCCTGACGGTCGCTGGTTATCGGACATGGTGCGCCGTGGGACGGCGTGGACTGACTTGCTGGATGAGCTCCCGTTGGCCGGCAGAATTCTGATTGACAGGTTGGAAAAACGCGAGCCGGTGAAGCTGGCTCTGGATGATCGGAGCCTGAGTGTCCTCGATCGCCTTGCCACGCGCTTGGCACTCAGTCTGATCGTAGCCGGGATGATCGTCGGTCTGGCATGGTTGATCCCCGCAGTGACCGGTGCGAGCTGGCTAGTGCAGGCGTCGGTGATCTTTGCCTTCATCGTCGCCATCTTGATGGGGATCAGGATTCTGTGGTCCATTGTACGCAAGCGCTGAGGCAACGGCAGTTGCTCGCGATGGCCGCTATGCTACAATGGTGAGCATGGCACACGACACCCATCCCCTTTTACACGGTCTCAACGCACAGCAGCGCGCAGCTGTTACGACATCTACGGGGCCTGTTCTGGTTCTGGCTGGCCCCGGGTCGGGCAAGACGCGTGTGCTCACCCACCGGATTGCCTGGATGTTGGCGGAGATGCACGTCTCTCCCTGGCAGATCCTGGCTGTCACCTTTACCAATAAGGCCGCGCGCGAGATGAACCACCGCCTCGGCACGATGCTGGGCGACGCATCGGCCCGAGCCATGATGCTTGGTACATTCCACGCGGCCTGTGCGCGGATCTTGCGGCGCGAGGCCGCGAGGCTTGGGCTCTCCCCCAACTACCTGATCTTCGATACTGACGATCAACTCACCGTGATGAAGCAGGTTGTCGCCGACATGGGATTGGATGACAAACGGTATCGGCCCCATGCGCTGCTCAACGCGATCTCTTCGGCAAAGAACGAACTGATCCTGCCCGCCGATTACCCAGTGCGCACCTACTTCGATGAGATTGTGGCGCGGGCATATACGCAGTATCAACAGACTCTGCGCAAGAATGACGGGCTCGACTTCGACGATCTCCTGATGGAGACGGCGCGCATGTTGCAAGCCGACCCCGAAGCCGTACGCCAGTATCGGGATCGCTTCCAACATATCCTGGTCGACGAGTTCCAGGACACGAATATCGCCCAGTACGTCATTCTCAAGCAACTTGCTGCGGAACATCGTAGCCTCTATGTGGTCGCAGATGAGGATCAGTCGATCTACTCCTGGCGGGGTGCGGACTACCGCAATATCGTGCGCTTGCGACAGGACTTTCCTGAGTTGCTGGAGTTCCTGCTAGAGGAGAACTACCGCTCCACTCAGGTGATCCTCGATGGAGCCCAAGCAATTATTGCGCAGAACGCCGATCGAACGCCCAAGCACCTGTTCACGGAGAAGAAGGGCGGCCACCCGCTCACGCTCCATGAGGCCTACGATGAGCAAGAAGAGGCCGATTTTGTTGCTGAGGAGACGATACGGATGTTGCAGAGCGGGCACAAGCACGGCGACATCGCCGTCATGTACCGCACCAATGCACAGTCACGCGCACTGGAGGAAAGTTTCATCCGGCACAACATCCCCTATCGCTTGATCGGTGCGACCCGTTTCTATTCGCGCAAAGAGATCAAGGATGTCCTCGGGCTCGTGCGTCTGGCGCACAATCCAGACGATGATGTCAGCTTCATGCGCGTGGTCAACGTGCCACCGCGTGGCATTGGCTCGCGCACTATAACGGCTGTCGCTACCGAAGCAAAGCGTCTGGGCAGCAGTCTCTATCGGGCGCTGCTGTCCCTTCTTGAGGGCAACGGCTCAGCCGGGCGCGCCGAACGTGCGCTCTCCGCCTTCGCTACGATGGTTGCACAGTGGCTAGCGCTGCGGGACGAAGTGAGTGTCGCCGGCCTGATCGACCGAGTCTTGGCCGACACCGACTATGAGACATTTACCCGTGATGGAAGCGATCAGGGCGAATCCCGCTGGGAGAATGTGCTGGCGCTGCGCGCCGTGGTTGCAGAAGAGCCAGATGTATCATTGACGGATTTCCTCACTGACGTGGCTCTGGTCGCCGACGTTGACGAGCTTTCCGAAGAGGTCGATGCGGTCACGCTGTTGACGCTGCACAGCGCGAAGGGGCTTGAGTACCCCGTGGTCTTTCTCACCGGCCTGGAGGAAGGGCTTCTGCCGCACAGCCGTTCGATGGAGTCTCCTGTCGAAGTCGCGGAGGAACGCCGCCTGCTCTACGTGGGTATGACACGGGCCGAGCGACGTCTCTATCTGACCTATGCTTTCCGCCGTAGCTGGCGGGGGTTCAAGGAGAGCGAGCCCTCACTGCCGTCGCGCTTCCTTGAGGATTTGCCGGACTCGGTGCTCAAGCAGCCTCGCAATCGTGGGCGTCAGGCCACCAAGTCCAGCTGGGCGGCACAATCGTGGCGTGCGCCTTCCAAGAAGGCCGAGGCGCCAGCTCGCGTGGAACCGCAATACCGCACGGGCCAGCGGGTGACGCACGCCTTCTACGGCGAGGGAATGGTGTTGGGGAGCGAGATCGAGGGACGTCAGGAGATGGTCACTGTATTGTTCGGCAATGGGATTGGTGTCAAGAAGCTGCTGAGCAGTATGGCACCGATGGAACCGCTGCCGCAACATTGAGCCCATCGTCGCACGACATTTGGAGGGACCTGATGGAGCATGGGGTGGACGCCATGGTCGTACCGCGATTCCGGGCCAAGAGCGTGTTGGTCCTGTTGGCTGGTCTGCTGGTGCTATCGGGCATACTTCTCATCGTCCGCAATGGGCGCGTGTTCACCCGCCCTGTAGACTTGCGCCTGTCGCACTTCACCTCCGGATCCGAGCATCCCGTCGCCCTCGCAGCCGCCGCTGAGATGAGCCTGGTTGCGGATAGCCGGCTTTACCAGCTCAGCACGGCGGCCGTTGTCACCTGTACGCTCGAGATCACGACGACCGACAAGGCGCCATTCAACAACCTGGCCATCGACACAGCCGCGAGCATCGCGAACTACACTGACCAGTCTTTGCTTGTAGGCGTGGGACCCTATGACGCTGGCGCATCGGTGCCGACACGATCCGACTTCTACCGCCTCGACAACGCCTTGCCCGGATATAAGTACACGGTGCAGGCCAAGCCAGACCGCACCATCAACTACAACTTGGGCATGATTGTCTACAATAGCGCCAAGGTCGCGATTATCACCGATACGAACACCTTCGATAACAACTTCGCCAGCGCCACTGTCACAGCAGACAGCTACGGACCTTACTACTTCGAGGTGTTCCAGATCAGTGATCAGTGCTCGGGCAGTACGTATAGCTTGATCCTGGGCTCGACTGCACCGACTCCCACACCTTCGCCCACGGCGACTTCTGCTCCGTCGGCGACTGCGACGCCTATCTCACCGAGCTGGATGACGGGCTTTGATCAGTACGAGCCCAACTACGATTTTGGCGTTGCCACCACGATCGCTCCGGGCCTCAGCTACAATATGAACTTTGTCCCCTGGGGCGGTGCCGATGTGGACAACGATTTCCTCAAGGTCCGCGTCAAGCCGGGCCTGCAGTTGACGTGTGAGACCTCGGACCTGGACCCGGCGGTCGACCCACGGATGGCGTTCTATACCGGTCCGGGCGAGCAGTATTTCGTGATGGCTAATGATGATATCTCGCTGGGTGATTTCAACAGTCGCCTGTCATACTATGTGAACTACGAGGGATTTCTTTACGTCCTGGTGGGACAGGGGACTCGGATGGCCAAGCGCGATACGGTCAACAGCGCGTACACCGTTGCCTGCCGGCTCGCGGTGCCGGGGCAGACGACGGTGCCGGGGCAGCCCACGCCCATCAGCAAGGCGCCAATCGCCACCTATGCGCCGACGCCTACACCGCGGACGTCGCCCATTGCGACACCCACTCCCCCGCCTGTCCAGGACGACGTATCGCTCAGCTTCCGCTTGGTCACCCGGCCTGAGTTGCCGACTGCAACGCCCGAGCCAAACGGCTTTCGCACCTTCCGCGTTCTGGTCTACTTCGATGCTGACCTGGATGGGCAGATAGGTGCAGGTGAAGGCGTGACGGGATTCTATGTTTTGGCTTACTCGCCTGACGGTCAGACAGAGCTGGCTCAGGGCTATACAGACGAACAAGGACAGCTTTCTTTCACCGTGCCCACTGTGAGCACCGTCCGCGTCTTGGTGCCCTTGCTCGGCTATGACCGCTTGATTGAGGCCTCGCGGCCTGAGGTGCGGGTGCGCATATTGCCCCCGACGCTCCCGTTGGCGATTCCCTAGTACCGTCTCGCGCACAGTGTTGAGGCCAGACCTATGACTCAGAAGACAGTGAAGGACTACTACGCAGTCCTGGGGGTGTCGCCACAGGCATCCCTCGAGGAGATCCGGATGGCCTATCGCAAGCAGGCGCGTGCCTATCACCCGGATCTGAGCGTGGACCCTGATGCTGCCGAACGGTTCAGGGAAGTGAATGAGGCCTACGAAGTTCTGGCCAATGCAGAGAAGCGGCGAGCCTACGACTACTTCACCGCAGGAATGCCTCCATTGGAAACACCCGAGATGGATCCGTCTGCTCCTGGTATCCCTTCCTCCGTGCCTGGATCGACGACAGTGCCCGAACAGAGTACGAGCGGTGGCACGCCTCCTTCGCCGGCGGC
This sequence comes from Anaerolineae bacterium, assembly GCA_034676785.1. Lineage (GTDB taxonomy): Bacteria > Chloroflexota > Anaerolineae > B4-G1 > SLSP01 > PWVB01. Next base: position 8,142 of record JAXDDP010000169.1, read on the forward strand.
AAGAGGTGCAAGCCCGCACCGGGTCTATCCGCCAACGTGGGCGATCCTGCTCATTGTGATCGGTACCTGTATCATCGTCGGGGTCGGTATCGGGGCCATTCTATCGCTACGCCGGAATCGGCCAACGGGTGGCGCTGAGGCTGTACAGGTGGCAAAGCTGGCTACTTTTCTCTCGCCGCCGGTTATCCCGGACGATGTCACGGTCCTTCAGGAGGACAATACGCCGCTGCGGACGGTGGCGCCGACGCAGGTCACCCTTGGTGGAACCGTCTATCCTGTTGTGGCTGTGTTGCCTGAACAGGGACGTTGGCCACTTCCGGCAGAGCAGGATCGGTTGGGGATCTGGATCTATGGCACTCTGATCAATTACGTCATCGGACTGCCCTACACTGTAGACACGGAGTACTTGCTTTCAGGATTGGTGAGCACCGACCGGATCACGCTCACGCTGGAGAGTGGGACGAACCTTGTGTTCGGTTCACCGCAAGTGCAGCGGATTGCGCCGGAGGATACATCACCACTGGCACAGGATTCCCCGGAACTGACGTTGGTAACGCTGGGAGACGGGACTTCGAACCGGCTGGTTGTCAAGGCCCGTTATCTGCCGGAGAAGGTGGTCCCGGTCGATGCACAGAATGCCGATGGCCTCATTGTCAGGGTAGTACGTGCCGATGTTCCGCAGGGCACACAGCCCGATGACGCTGCGACAGCCTACTTCGTGGTGGAATACGAACTGACCAACAGCACCGCCAGCGCTGTTGATCCGGTGTTCTTCGATATGGTGTTAGAGGATGGCCGTGGACAGCGATATGTCCTGAATGATGTCGCGACAAGCAAGGGCAGCTACGGCAGACTGACCTTGCCGGTCCTGGCTGGGGCTACTGTCTTGGGCAGTGCAGGCTACGTCGTGCCCCGCGATGTGGCCACACCGTTGATCTGGATCTTCCGGGCGGATGCGACGTCCGCCAACGCGGTACGGTTCGCTACGAGCTACACTCCTCCAGCACCGCTTCCTGCGGTGCCCGATGTCCAGTTGCAGGAAGCGTTCCTTGACGAAAACCGGAGCGTGGTTGTCATCTCGGGCACGGTCTACAACGATGGCGAGATGAACCTGAGTGTTGCCTCAGAAGCCGTCGAAATGACCTCGAGTGAGGGGCGGAGCCGGCTGGTTGCCGCAACCCCACTGTTGCCCTGGCTCATCACGCCCGATGGATACCAGGATTTCGAGCTCCAACTCGAGGTGCCCGCGGATGTTGAGTCGGTGCTCCTCAACATTCTGGGCTTTTCCTTCCAGATTGAGGGACTCACCCCCTAACCCTCGAGTGCGATCAGGGCTCCAAAACGGCCCGTCTTGCCTCCCTCGGCCCGGTGGGAGTACCACTCGTCTGTGCGACACGCCGTGCAGATGTTGGCCTGATCGATCCTTTCGATCCCCAGTGCTGTTAGCTGGGCGTGCACAGCCCCCTGCAGGTCGAGGAACCACTGCCCTGCTTCCTGGGAGGCAACGTGCGTATCAGGCGGAAGGGTATCCTGTACTGCGTCGACCACGGCCTTGCTTACCGGATAGTGATCCTTTCCGATGCCGGGCCCGATGCCAACCCACAGATCGTGCGGGTTGCTCCCAAAGGCGTGACCCAGCTGTGCCACGGTGGCGGAGATGACCTGCGCGGCGATGCCACGCCAGCCTGCATGGGCCAAGCCCACGGCATGGTGGTTGGGGTCGTAGAAGAGCACGGGCAGGCAGTCGGCGAAGCGCAGGAGCAACGCGATACCGACTTGGTTGGTGATGAGCGCATCGGTTGCAGGAACCACCTTTCCCCCGTGGCTGCGACCAACCGTGGCAACGTGCGCACTATGGATCTGGTGAGGACTGACGACACCTGATCTCGCGAGTCCCAGCGCATTGAAGAGGCGACGGTGATTCTCCTCGACAGCAGCGGGGTCGTCGCCGACCGTGCTACCGAGGTTCAGGGAAGCAAATGGCGCCTGGCTTGCGCCACCAAGACGGGTGATCAGCGCATGGAGGAAGCCAGAAGAGGGTCGGGGGCTTTCCCTAACCGACGCGGGTAAGTCCACAAAGCAATACCATGTGACACCCGACCCGGGATCCTCCACGCGCTGAAGCGCCATTCCGTCCTTAGGAGCGGGTGGTGCCGAAACTGTGGCTGAAGATAGCCTTGAGAACCAGTCCCACCCAACCGACGGCCCAGAATCCGAGCATGATGCCGGCCAGAGCTACCTTCTGCTCGTCAACGATGGATTTGACTTGAGTCCCCTCGGGACCCACTTCGATATAGGCGATCGGTCGTATGTGGGCACCCGCGCCCCCTCCGCCACCGTTCCCGGTCTCGTGAGCCCCGCACTCACAGGCTTCATCTGTGCAGCAAGCCTCATCTTCACAGCACGGTTCATCTGCGCAGCAGGCTTCTTCCTCCGCTGTGTTGTCCTCACAGCCACACGTGCATTCGTGCATAGGGGCTAACCCGCCCCCCATGCCAAAACCATACATCACTTCTGCAACGGGAATGAGGACGCGTCCCTCGACGGTCTCGGGCTTGCCGAACACTGCATCCACGTTAGCCTTGTCGGATATCTGGTCAAACCGGTCCATCAACGCTGTCAGTGCTTCCATTGATCTTGTCTCCTCTACTTGCGCCGCAGGTACCGCGTCATGCCTATCAGTACGATAGAGACGAGAGCTATGCCTGCAGCAACGGCTGCCATCTGGCTAAGTATAGCCGTGGTCTCATTGGGGATCTCCAGCCACTGGGCACTCTCGGGTCCCTCGACCACGATTGATGCCGGTCGCGCCCTCACCTGATGATACAGTCCATGCCCCCGCGCTTGATATGCCACGGTCTCAACCAGGACCGATGGCAGCAGCCTTTGCCCTCCCACATCAATCTCGCGCGCTGCAACCAGGCGGGTCCTTCGCTCAGGGAACTTCATAGATGCCTCCGTCGGGAAAGGCGTCTCACTGCGAGAGCGCTTCCTTATCGCAATAGCTCGGCCACCCATTGGGGAGGTCCAGGTCGCAGACGTCAGAGTCAACCGGGTAGCGCGTTAGCTCCAGCGCCATATCCAGCCCATCTGCAATGTCGTCTAGCGCTGTGGCCAGCGCCGTGTCGGTCCAGCGCAGGTCAGGAAGCTGTTGCCGGATCCATCTCGAAGCCACCAATCGCTGTGAGTCGGCGACCTTGAGTAGGATGACATCACCCTGGCCGATCGCTTCCAGCAGTGCATCGAGACTAGCGTACCCCATCATCTTCGCGATCTCTCGTGCTCGGTCGATCATTGTGCCACTCCTTCTCACGATTCGGTTGACGGTCAGTATACCCTTGATCAGCCGATGAAACCAGCTTGCGGGATGAGATGGCCATAGTCCTCGACCGATCCCTCGTCAAGGCAGCACTCGATGATCTGACGTCCCAGCGGCTCGAGGTCATCGGTGAGGAACAGGTTGAGTTGCTTGCGAAAGAAGTCGTAGAGGATCCGCGCGCCCTGGTCGTAACCGTCGTTTCCCACCTCTGGCTGCGTGTTGACCTGCAGGAACCAGCGGGCAACGAACCGGCCCTCCAACTGGAGTTGGTGCAGGGCGTAGCCGAGAAGTGGACTGCGTGCCGGGCGGATTTGATCAGACTTGAACCTGGCGCTTCCCCGGCGCGCCAGATACTCGCGCATGAGCCACTCTGCCATGAACCCAACGCGCCATGCGCCGATGTACTGGTTGGGACATAGCACGTAACGTGTGTTAGGGTTGTCACGGAACTGGGCCAGCAGCAGGTTGGCTTGGTCGACGCGCCGACCCGTTGCAAAGGGCCAGTATGACCCTACACCCTCACTGCTCATGCCCTTGGTATCGATGATGCTCGGGCTATCATGGCCCCGCGGTGCGGCAAGGCGCCACAGCCATGCTAGCGCAGGGGGTAACAGGTGAAAGAGTCCGATGATCCCGTACGTGGGATGCTCCTCCGTACACGGCGGCGTGCGAACGCCAAAACTGCGGATGTCAATCTGTACCGGCTCATTGACGATGTTGGGGAAGATGCTGCGCGGTACGACCACACGCGGGTTCGGGCAAGGTCTCCCCGGTGAGTCTTCAATGTGCTCCCAGATCAGGGCCCGGCTCCCCGGCACTGCATAGAGATTCATAAAAAGCAGGGGTTCGGAGGGCTCCGCAGTCAACCGCTCCAGATGGACGTCGGTCCCATAGTGGTCGATGTGATTGACGCGCAGAAACCACGCATCTTCAGCGTCTGCTACGGTCAGTTTGCCTGTTCCGGTCTGTAGCGAGGGATGACAGAGTGCCATGTCATCAGCGACGGGATAGAGTTCGCAGGAGCGCGGAATCTCGAGATAGCGGCGCTCGCCGGTGAGGATATTCTCACCCAGCAAAAGCCGGCCATCCTCTTCACGCTGTGCATGCTCAAGGAGCTCGCTCTTGCCACCTCCGCTGGCCGCTTCGTGCATCATCGTGGTCACGTTGTCGTAGGGTGTCACCACCATCACAGTTGAGCAATGCGCCGTCAGCCAGCCCTCTTTCTCTCCCTGGGTCAATAGCATCCCGTAGACGCCTTTCTTCGCGCTTGGCCCTGGGTAAAGGTTGTAGGAGAACATCTCGTGCACGTCTGGCAAGCGGTTGTGGACGACCACCTGACGCCCGCTGAAATGTGTGTGCCTGAAGGGTGGGGCCACATAGATGATCGACTTGGGGCAGAAATCCTCGGGAATGTCATCTTCGGCGATGATGCCCTGTAAGAGCGCCAGGCTCATCCCGAAGAACCCCGCATTGGCAGGAGCGATCACTACCGAGTCCTGTCCCATACCGCGCTGCCCGGCCACATAGCCAAAGAGCATAAGTGGGCGCTCGGCCAGCCAGTCAAATGTCGCCTGTCGCACCGGTGCGAAGTCCGTTCCGAAGCGCTCCAGGTATGTGGGTTTGTCGGTAGGACCGTCATCAGCGACGACCAGGCAATCCGGATCGCGTCGCCGCATGTAAGGTTCCGGGTAGTTGACTGACACGCCATTGCGTACCCGAGCGACAATGGCCTCAACGATGTCGCCTGTCTCGGGGACGTCGTACGAGACTTCGAAGTGGTTGCTGCCTACCCCTCCGCAGGCCAGGTCAACCAGTTCAGTCACTGAGCTTGCGATCGTCAAGCTGGGACATGCCTTGACGACCCGCGCCGCTTCCGTAGGTAGATGATACCGTTCCCAATCCATAACACTCTTCCCCCTCTTTCCCTTACGCACAGGCGGCGCCCTCTGTGTGCGCCGCCTGAAATGCCCTGATATTGCTCTGCTAGGCTGTTTTTGACGGCGTCTTGGCTCGCAGCGCTCGCCACAATCGCTCAGGCGTCACCGGCGTTCGTTGGATCATAATACCGGTTGCGTCGTAGATCGCGTTGATCACGGCGGGTGCTACACCGTTGACGACAATCTCGGCTACTGACTTTACGCCCACCGGATGCGAAGGCTCGAAGGTCTCGACGAACAGCGTTTCCATCGGCGGTGACTCGTCTGCACGGAAGACGCGGTAGTCGTCGAAGTGCGGGTTGAGCGTGCGCCCCTTCTCGTCGTAGATGAGCTCCTCGGTCAGAGCGTAGCCCAGCGCCTGATGCATTCCCCCTTCGGCCTGGCCGCTTGCCGTCAGCGGGTTCACGATCTGTCCGGAGTCCAGCGCGATCACCAAGTTATCCACAACCGTCTGGCCTGTCTCCGTGTCGACAGTCACCTCGGCGAACTGCGCACCGAAAGGTGGCGGGCTCACCGGGCTGACAAATGATGCTTGCCCCATGATCTGGTGCTGGTTCTGGGTATGCAACGCAAAGAGCGCAATCTCACGGAACGCAAGACTCTTGCCGTCATCACGCCAGGCCCGCCCGTTTCTCAATCTGAAGGCCGATGGGGCCCCTCCCATCATCTCAGCAGCCACCGCCCGGATCTGGTCGGCAACCGCCTCAGCCGCCCGCGCGACTGCACCGCCGCTGATATACGTGGTGCTGGACGCATAGGCCCCCTTGTCAAAGGGGGTCACGTCCGTATCTGAGGATCGGATGATCAGGTCGCTCAGGCTGCAGCCCAGAAGCTCTGCCGCGATCTGCCCCAAGACCGTATCGGACCCTGTGCCCAGGTCGGTTGCACCCATCATCAGGTTGAAGGAGCCGTCGTCGTTCATCTTGATGCTTGCGGCCCCCATATCGAGGTTGGGGATACCCGAGCCCTGCATCAGGAATGCCACCCCAATGCCCCGGCGCAGGTGCGGTTTGCCCCAGACGATGTGCCAGTCAGGATTGCCGTATTTGCGATGCCAGTCGACGGCTGCCGCGCCCTGAATGGCGGCGTCGCGCAGCGCGTTGGTCTCGATGACCTCGCCCCGCGCCTCGCGCCCCTCGCTCCACGTCTTGCTCATGATGTTCTCTGTATGCGGAGCGATGATGTTGCGTAGCCGGAACTCAAGTGGATCGATCCCCAACTCATAGGCGGCACGGGTGATCAGCGTCTCAGTGGCAATGACGCCCTGCGTGACGCCGTAGCCGCGAAATGCTCCGGCCCGGGGGAGGTTCGTGTAGTAGGTTTCGCCCCGGAAGCGGACGTTGGGTGAGTTATAGAGCGGCAGTGTCTTATGTCCCGTATTGCCCAGCACGGTCAGGCCATGCCCGCCGTAGGCTCCCGTGTCACTAATCGCGTGCATGTCCTGGGCGACCATCGCGCCGCCTGCGTCCACACCGATCTGGTACGATACCCGCATCGGATGCCGGGTTGTTGTGTAAACAAACTGCTCCTCGCGCGTGAGCTCGAGCAGGACCGGCCGTCCTGTGGCAAGGGTCAGGTGTGCGGGAATGTCCTCGTAGATCTCTTGCTTGTTGCCAAAGGCTGCGCCGATGCGTGGCTTGATGACACGGATGCGACCCTCGGGAAGCCCCAGCACTGGCGCCAAAATCCGGCGCACGTGGAACGGCACCTGGGTAGACGTCAGGATGACCAGCCGATCATCTTCGTCCCAATAGGTGAGCGTCACCCACGGTTCAAGGGGTACATGCTTCATCTTCTGCGTCTCTACAGTGGTCTCGAAGACCCTGGAGGCACGCTCGAGGGCGCTATCGACGTCGCCGACCTCGAGGTCGACTTTGGCGACGAGGTTCCGAGTGGGGTCACTCTCCCCGAATCTTACATAATCATCCTGGTCGTGGATGATCGGTGCGCCCTCGGCCATCGCAGCGTCCACCGTCAGGGCCGCGGGCAAGACCTCATACGCTACGCGGATCAGCGCGAGGGCCTCTTCGGCAATCTCCGGGCTCTCGGCTGCCACAGCCGCCACGCGGTCGCCGACGTAACGGACCTTGTCATCAAAGCTGACGTAATCCAGAGGGCCCGGAATAGGGTAGGACTGGCCCGCCGTCGAGTAGACAACGCGAGGCACGTTCTTGTAGCACAGCACTGCATGAACGCCGGGCAGGTTCTCTGCCTCGCGTGTATCGATTCTCTTGATCCTCGCGTGGGCGTGGGGACTGTGCAGGATCTTGCCATAGAGCATCCCCGGGCGCTCGAAGTCGGCTACGAATGCCGCATGTCCCTGCGCGAGCTTGGGCGCATCAACCTTGGGCAAAGGCTGCCCGACGACGTCGAACCGCTCCGCTTCGGTCGTGATGAAGACTTTGGGGTGTGTTCGGATGCGCGTCTCTGTGATCGTCCGCGAGATTGGCCCGCCGGACTCGAGAGCTTCGGGCTCATCACCGCCGGAGCCTGCAGGAGGCAGAAGCTCCTCGGGCATAGGGTACAGGCCAGCGGACGGACTGTCACCGATGGGTCCGGGGTCCTCGCCACGCAAGATCGCAGCCGCGCGTAGAATCGCCGCAACAGGCTTCGCATATCCCGTCTCGCGTGAGACAATGCCGCTGATGGCGTCTCGGACCTCAGCTTCGGTGGGGTTGGGGCAGCGCTTTAGCAGTGCAGACCCTGCAAGAATGAGAGCTGGGGTATCATAACCGCTCTGAATAGCTCCGGTGTCAATAAAGGCCTGCTGAAGGGGATGCCATACCGGAGCACGATGCCAGCCCAGGTGTTGGCGTCCTGCCAATCCCTCGAGTGTCACGACCTCATCCCCATCGACCTGACAGGCCAGGAGCGTCACGCTGCTTATCGGATGTCCGTTGACCAGTACTGTGCTATAGCCGTCGGAGCCATCCTCGCTGCCGAATTTGACGCTGTGCAAGCCCGCACGGCGAAGCAAACGGAACAAAGTATCAGAGGGCGTGACGTCGAATTGACGCTTCTCCCCATTCAGGACAAAGGTGATCTCCATAGGTCCTCATTCAAGTCCGGGCGGTCAGGACTGGCCAGGCGCGTCTGCGCGCCCGCGGTCAGAACCGGGTGGTGGGATGAATTGGCCGGTGTTGGGCCCCGGATCGCGTGATGCTGCTTGGCCGATTCACTTTATTCTATCGGGATTGGGACGTCTGTCAAAGGTTCTCGGCGCCGGAACGACCAGGCTGGACCGTTGTGCGTGCGGGGAGCTCTGTGGGCTGCTTCGCCTGGGCAGCTTAGGCATAGGCACTGAGTGTGCTATAATCAGGGTGGAGATGTGACACTCATCGCCTGTCGTCGTCACACCACCTCGGGAGATCCAATGGGCAAGAGCGAGGATCCTTTGGAAAAAGTGCAGGCCAGTCTGAACTACCAGTTCCGTGATCCTGCGTTACTTGAGCTTGCGTTGACTCACCCTTCCTATGCGCACGAACATCCAGAGGAAGGTGGGGAAGAACACCACAACCAGCGACTCGAGTTCCTTGGCGATGCCGTGTTGGACTTCCTGGTAGCCGCCTGGCTTTACCGCACCTATCGCGATTTCCCCGAGGGGCCACTCACGCGTCTGCGGGCAACGCTCGTACGCACGACCACACTTGCCGATCTTGCCCGGGAGCTGGAGTTGGGTGAGGCTTTGAGGCTTGGGCGGGGTGAGGAGGAAAGTGGCGGAGATGCACGCTCCGCGAACCTCTGTGATGCGCTGGAAGCAACGCTCGGCGCTCTTTACCTCGATGGTGGCCTGGACAGCATCTGGTCCAGGTTAGAGCCATGGTTTGCACAGAAGGCCGATGCGATTCTGGATGCGGAGTCCTATGTGGACGCCAAGTCGCGATTTCAGGAATGGGCGCAAGCAGAGCTTGGGTCCACTCCGGCCTATCAGATTGTGGCGGAAGAAGGCCCCGATCATGCCAAGACATTTACCGCTCAGGTTCTGGTGGGACATCAGATCGCCGGGCAAGGAATCGGCGCCAGTAAGCGCCTAGCAGAGCAAGCTGCGGCACGCGCCGCGCTTGCCGCTCGTGCCCGTCCGAACCGGCGTCCCGGGCAGGTCAGACACACTATGGTTGAGGGCCAACCGCTGGTAAGCGGGGAGGAGTTCCATCGATGATGCGTTTTGATCGTTTCACTGAGCGGGCACAGGAAGCAGCCCAGCGGGCTGTGGAACTGATGACCCGTTACGGGCATAGCCAGGTCGATGTCGAACACCTGTTGCTGGCACTGGTTCAACAGAAAGATGGCACGGTTCCGTCGTTGCTGTCCGAGCTTGGGGCCGACCCGGCTGCCATCGGTGAAGCTCTGGATAGCCAACTGCGTGACAATCCCCGCCCCGGGATCTATGGGGCGCGCGGTAACCAGCAGGTCTTCATCACCCCGCGGGTCAAGCGGGTTCTCGATGGTAGCCAGGAGGAAGCGACGGCACTGCAGGATGAGTACATCTCGACCGAACACATCCTGTTGGCGATTACCCAGGAGCTCAACACGCCGGTTGCGCGCCTGCTAGGCGAACACAACATCAACCATCAGCGGGTCAAGGACGCGATCATGCAGATGCGGGGCGGGCAGCGTCTGACCACCCCGCAAGCTGAGAGCAAATACCGGACGCTGGAGCGCTACAGCCGTGACCTGACGCAGTTGGCCCGCGAGCACAAACTCGATCCCGTGATCGGTCGCTCTGAGGAGATCCAGCGCGTAATTCAGATCCTCGTGCGACGCACCAAGAACAACCCGGTGCTCATTGGTGAGCCTGGCGTGGGCAAGACAGCCATTGTAGAAGGACTGGCCCAGAACATTGCAAACGACGACGTCCCCGAGATCCTGAAACACAAACGGCTTCTACTTCTGGATCTGGGCGGCCTCGTTGCAGGTACCCGGTTCCGAGGCGAGTTTGAGGAGCGACTGAAGTCCATCCTGGAGGAGCTCCAACGCTCCGAAGGCGAGAACATCCTGTTCATCGATGAGCTTCACACGGTTGTGGGAGCGGGCAATGCACAGGGCGCTCTCGACGCCTCCAACATGATCAAGCCAGCCCTGGCCCGCGGACAGCTGCAGTGTATCGGCGCCACCACCCTGGATGAGTACCGTCAGTATATCGAAAAGGATGGGGCGTTGGAACGGCGTTTTGCACCGGTCTACGTTGAGGAACCCTCGGTCGATGACACGATCGAGATGTTGCGTGGACTGCGTGACCGGTACGAAGCACATCACAAGGTGCGTATCAGCGATGAAGCCCTTGTCGCTGCCGCACGCCTCTCCCACCGTTACGTGCCGGATCGTCACCTACCGGACAAAGCCATTGATCTGATGGACGAGGCCTCGGCAAAGCTACGGGTTACGCTCTTCACACTCCCGCCGGACCTCAAACAGATGGAGGCCGAGATCAACCGGCTGCGGGTCGAGGAGGAGGCTGCAGGCAACACGCGCGACTATGAGCGTGCAGCAGAAGCAAAGACCGAGCGGTTGCGCGCGGAGCAAGTCTTTGCCGAGCGCCGCGAGGAATGGTTGAACCGTCACCAACTCGACGAGACGGTCGAGGCGGAGGACATCGCCGATGTGGTCTCCAAGTGGACCGGCATCCCCGTCTACCAGGTGATGGAGAAGGAAGCCGACAAGCTACTGCGGATGGAGGAAGCGCTGCAGGAGCGTATCGTGGGCCAGGATGAGGCTATAGGCGTGATTGCCGATGCGATCCGGCGGGCCCGTGCCGGGCTGAAGGATCCTCAGCGCCCTATCGGGAGTTTCGTCTTCCTGGGCGCATCCGGCGTCGGCAAGACCGAGACGGCCAAAGCGTTGGCAGCCTTCCTGTTCGACGATGAAGATGCCCTGTTGCGGATCGATATGAGCGAGTACCGCGAGGGGCACACCGTGTCGCGACTTTTTGGAGCGCCGCCAGGATACGTTGGCTACGATCAGGGTGGGCAGTTGACCGAGGCTGTGCGTCGGCGCCCCTACCAAGTCGTGCTCTTCGACGAGATCGAGAAGGCCCACTCGGACGTCTGGAACGCGATGCTGCAGATCCTGGATGAGGGCCGCCTGACGGATGGGCAGGGGCGAACGGTGGACTTCCGCAATACGGTTGTCATTATGACCTCCAATGTGGGTACCGACTATATGAGCCGCGGAGGCGCTCTGGGATTTGCTCGGGGTCGCGATGAGGAAGAGGAGCAGAACCATCGCCGGACATTGTCGGCACTCAAAGAGACCTTCCGTCCCGAGTTCATCAACCGTGTCGACGAGATCATCATCTTTAACAACCTCACGCGCAGCGACGTCGAGCGCATCGTGGATCTCCAGATGCAGGAGATTCGCGAGCGGCTGCTTGAGCACGGGCTGCATGTGACGCTCACTGATGCAGCCAAACGTTGGCTCGCCGAGCAGGGCTACGATCCGCAGTTTGGTGCGCGACCTTTGCGGCGCGTGATCCAGCGCTGTGTCGAGAGCCCACTCAGCATTGATCTGCTGCGTGGGCAATTCGTGGGGGGAGGCAACGTCCTCGTCGATCTCGAAGCGAACGGACTGGTGTTCCGTGCGTTGCCTCAGGATGTCGCAGAGGCGACTCCATCTGTGCTTGAGCCGGTCGATCTGGAGCAGGGCACTGCTTGATTTGCCCGCTGAATGTCGATGGTCCTCAACCGTGTTGGGCAAGATCGAAAGGAGGTGTAGCAGGAGCGTTCTCGCAGTCCCGGACCAGTTGCTGGCAGTTTGAAGGAAGTGATCAGATGATGTCAGGTGATTCACTCAAACCAAGGAGGGTTTTCCTCATGCATAAGCGTGTCTCGATTGGGTTGATAGCCATCCTGTTGGCAAGTCTCGTGCTGAACGCGTGCGGTGGCGGCGCCGCCAGCGGCTACAAAGTCGGCATGGTGACGGATATGGGCGGTATTGACGACAAGTCATTCAACGCGACATCGTGGAAGGGTGTTGAGATGGCAATGCAGGAGCTCGGCGCTGACGGCTCCTACCTTGAATCTCAGCAACAGACAGACTACGCCACGAATATCACGCAGTACATCAACCAGGAGACGGATCTCATCGTCACGGTAGGGTACCTGCTGGCTGACGATACGGCGAACTTCGCGAAGGCCAACTCCGACGTGGACTTCGCCATTGTCGACTTTGCATACGATCCGCCGATCGACAACGTTCGGGGCCTGACCTTCGCCACCGACCAGGCGGCTTTCCTCGCCGGTTACGTCGCTGCTGCGGCAACCAAGACCGGCAAGGTCGCTTGCTTTGGCGGCATCAACATTCCCACGGTGTCGATCTTCATGGTCGGCTACGAGGCGGGTGTCAAGTACTACAATGCGCAGCACGGCACCAATGTCGAGGTCCTGGGTTGGGACACGGCGGCGAACAACGGCGTCTTCGTCGGCAACTTCGAGTCCACCGATGATGGCCGGCGAACCGGCGAGGAGTTCCTCGCTGAGGGTGCTGATATCATCATGGCCGTCGCCGGTCCTGTGGGCCAGGGCACGGCTGAAGCAGTGAAGGCAGCCGGAAACGCATGGTTCATCGGTGTCGACACCGACTGGACCGTCAGTGCGCCCACCTATACGGATGTCGTCCTGACCAGCGTGGTGAAGAATATGGACGTCGCGATCCTCGATACGGTCAAGCTGGCCTCCGCTGACGACTTCACCGGTTTCGGCGGCGAGACCTATGTCGGTACGCTGGCCAACGATGGTGTTGGCCTGGCCGACGTGGCAAAGGGCACGATCTCTGGCGATATCGAGGATGAGCTCGAAGATATCCGCCAGGGTATCATCGACGGCACGATCGACACAGGTTGGGCGACTTACCTCTCCAGCATGTAGGTTTCTAGTCGTGAAGTGGGGGGCGGGGTGACTCGCCCCCCAAACCTTTGACGACAGGCACTGGGTATCAGCCGGGCGGGAGTTGTATCCCAGTGTGACGTGTGCAGCCGGTTGTGGGGTATAGCCACGATCTGACGTGGCTTGAGCCGCTAGGCCAGAGGAGGTGCCATGCCCCCTGTATTGCAGCTTCGCGGGATCACCAAGCGTTTCCCCGGTGTCCTGGCCAATGACCACATCGATCTCGAGCTCGACGAAGGACAGGTTCTGAGCCTCCTTGGCGAGAACGGTGCTGGTAAGAGCACGTTGATGAACATCCTCTATGGCTTGTATCATCCAGACGAGGGTGAGATCTACGTGCGAGGTGAGCGAGTCACCATCCATGGTCCCAGCGATGCAATTGTCCTCGGCATCGGTATGGTGCATCAGCACTTCATGCTCGTACCGGTGTTGACCGTCACCGAGAACGTCATGCTGGGCATGGAGTCCATGCGCAATGGCATCGTTCTGGATCGTGCCAAAGCGGCTGCGCGCATTCGTGAGATCTCCAACCTGTATGGTCTGGAGGTCGATCCTGATGCAATAGTGGAGGATCTACCGGTAGGGATCCAACAGCGCGTGGAGATCATCAAGCTGCTTTACCGGAATGCGGACATCCTCATTCTCGACGAGCCCACGGCTGTTCTGACGCCCCAGGAGGTCACGGGGTTGTTCACCGTGATCCATTCCCTGGTTTCCCAGGGAAAGTCGGTCGTCTTCATCTCGCACAAACTCAAGGAAGTCCTGGAAATCTCGGACCGCATCGTGGTCCTGAGGCGCGGTCGATCGGTAGGCGCGACGACGCCTGACCAGAGCGATGAACGCAGCCTGGCATCGATGATGGTGGGTCGCGACGTGATCCTCGAGGTGCCCAAGGGTCCGCATGCACCGGGCGAGGTGGTGCTCAACGTCGAGGACCTGGTGGTCAAGGGCGACCACGACAAGATCGCCGTCTCGGAGGTGTCTTTTCAGGTCCGTGGTGGTGAGATCGTGGGCGTTGCAGGTGTGCAGGGAAACGGGCAGACGGAGCTGGTAGAGGCACTCACAGGCCTACGGGCCGTTGAGAGTGGGCGCATCGAGATTGGACATACCGATGTTGCCAATGCTTCTCCCCGTAGGGTCACTGAGGTTGGCACAGCCCATGTACCGGAGGACCGCCAGCGTGACGGGCTGGTCTTGGACTACTCTGTCTCGGGCAACCTGGTGCTCAATACCTACTACCTGCCCCCCATCGCCAGGAGAGCTGTGTTGCAGGAGGAGGCGATTTCCGAACGGGCCGAGCGCCTGATCTCGGAGTTCGATGTGCGCACTCCTTCTCCCCAGACGCCAGTTGGCGATCTGTCCGGCGGTAATCAACAGAAGGTGATCGTGGCGCGCGAGCTGAGCCGGCCCGTCAAGTTGACGATTGCTTCGCAGCCGACACGTGGGCTGGATGTGGGCTCGATCGAGTATATCCACGCGCAGTTGGTTAAGAAGCGTGATGAGGGAGCGGCAGTCTTTGTGGTGTCGGCGGAATTGGACGAAGTCATGGCCCTGGCGGATCGGATCATCGTGTTCTTCGAGGGTCGCATCATGGGTACTCTCGATGCTGCCGTGGCTACAAAGGAAGAGTTGGGAATGCTGATGGCGGGTGTCGCCACTGCCCCTTTCTGAGCCGCCAAGCCTATCGAGCCGCCGGCGTCACGGCCGGCAGAGGTTCGACACGATAGCCAGACGGGGTGACCGGCGGTCTGGAGTTGCCGATACAAACGTGGGAACAGGAGTATCCATGGACGACAAGACTGCAGCGAACACCAGGGTCCAGATGAACGGAGAAAAGACGCAGCAACCAGCGTCGAAGCGTTCGCGCTTTCGGGGGCTGGGATCCTTCATGATTCCGCTTCTGGCGATTGTGACAGCTCTGATCATCGGCGCCATCGTGATCATCGTCACCGATGAGTCCGTCTACGCAGCGTTTGGAGATGGGTTCGGTCGGGGGATTGGTCGAGCCTTTGCCGTTATTGGTCGAGCCTATGGCGCGTTCTTCACCGGGGCTCTGGGCGACCCTGTTCGGATCGTCACGGCGCTATTCAGCGGTGAAGGCGCTCAGATTCGCCGGGCCATCTACCCGCTCACCGAGACCATCCGGATCTCTACACCCTACATCTTTGCCGGACTTGCGGTCGCGCTTGGTTTTCAGGGGGGCCTGTTCAATATCGGTGCCGAAGGACAGTACTTCGTCGCCGGTCTGGTGACGGTCTTCGTTGGCTACGCCATCAAGGGTTTGCCCGGATTCATCCATCTGCCGCTGGCACTCTTGGCCGGGGCTATAGGGGGCGCAGTCTGGGGCGCGATCCCCGGATTCCTGAAAGCCAAGACGGGCGCTCACGAAGTCATCAACACGATTATGATGAACTACATTGCATTCCGGCTGGCAGAATTCATGCTGGACGCCAATGGTCCCATGGCCCGTGGTGACGGTCGCCCGGTCAGTCCCGAAATCCAGCCGAGCGCCTATTTGCCCCAGTTCTTCCCCAACCGCGTGGAGATGCGCGTCAACGTCGGCTTTCTGTTGGCCCTGGCGGTGGCAGTCCTGGTCTGGTGGTTGCTCTACAAGACCACGTTGGGTTACGAACTCCGCACGGTTGGCAAGAATCCTCGCGCGGCTCGCTATGCGGGCATGAACGTTGCGAAGACTATGGTGATTACACTGGCCCTGAGTGGCGCGTTGGCCGGCCTCTCAGCCTCCACGGACATCCTTGGCGTTCTGCACTTCATGCCCAATGCGTTCTCCTCGGGCTACGGCTTCGATGCCATTGCCCTGGCACTTCTGGGCCGAAGCCATCCCTTCGGCGTTGTGGCGTCGTCTTTGCTCTTCGGCGCCTTGCGGGCAGGAGCTCAGAACATGCAGGGGATCGCGCAGGTGCCCGTCGACCTGACGTCCATCATCCAGGGGCTGATCATCGTATTTGTCGCTGCCCCTGAGATCATTCGGGCGCTCTATCGGCTGCGCCAACCGGCTGAAGGCAAGGAGCTGGTCATGGCTCGCGGATGGGGTGGTGCGCGATGACGATCAACGGCTCGTCTTATAGGAGGAACCGATGAAGACATCGGACAAGGGAAAGCGACGGGCTCGGACGTTGGGTGTTCTCTATCTCTTGGTGGCGCTGGCCATTGTGTTTCTGTTCGTGCCCGGAGCCGGTGGTGGTCAGACGACTCGGTTCGTTTTCAACGAGGCGACCGAAAAGGCGCTTGCTGTGGGCGACCTGGTTTTTCCGACGCGCGCCGCCCTCTATGGCCTGGCCCTACTGACGGCGTTCGCGGGCGCATACCAGCTTGCCCGTGGGTTCGCTCGGCAGAATGCAGTGCTGGGTGTGGTGGCAGGTCTCTTCGTGCTCGCCTTTCTATCATGGGCAGCCCGAGGCCAGTCGATGAACCTTACCGGGATGATG
Source organism: Anaerolineae bacterium (assembly GCA_034676785.1). Classification (GTDB taxonomy): domain Bacteria; phylum Chloroflexota; class Anaerolineae; order B4-G1; family SLSP01; genus PWVB01. Next base: position 24,727 of record JAXDDP010000169.1, read on the forward strand.
AAGTCGTCGCTCTTGCGTGCGATCCCCATCATCTTGGCGGCACTCAGCGGCGTGATGTGCGAACGCTGTGGCGTCGTCAACATCGGGATTGAGGGCATGATGCTAAGCGGGGCCTTCCTGGCTGCGCTTGTTGGCAGCGTGGCGGGCAGCGTTTGGGTTGGCCTCTTCGGGGCCATGCTGGGGGGGGCTCTGATGGCCGGGTTGCTCGCCGTGCTGGCTATCAAGTACAAGGTCAACCAGATCGTCGCCGGAACGGCCATCAACATTCTGGCCACCGGGATAACCAGTTACTTCAGCTCGCGCTATCTGCAGAAGTATGCGGCGCTGAACAGCCCGCCCACGTTTTCTCCCATTCCACTGCCTGGCTTGTCACGAATTCCCGTTATCGGCCCCGCGTTGTTCGACCACACATTCCTCGTCTACCTCACCTTCATCCTGGTAATTGTCATACAACTGATGCTGTTCTACACCCGCTGGGGGCTGCGGACGCGGGCTGTGGGAGAGCATCCCAGGGCAGCCGACACGTTGGGCGTCAATGTGTTCAGGACGCGCTACGTGAATGTCCTTCTTGGAGGCTGCATTGCCGGACTGGGAGGGGCCTATCTGGTGCTCAGCTCTGTGGCACGCTTTGATGAGCTGATGACTGCTGGAAAGGGCTATATCGGCCTGGCTGCCATGATCTTTGGTAAATGGAACCCAGTGGGGGCACTGGGTTCCTCGCTGATCTTCGGTTTTGCTGACTCGCTGCAGACGAGACTCGCCATTCTCTCTGTGCCGATTCCGTCGCAGTTCCTACTGATGGCTCCTTATCTCGTGACGATGGTCGTACTGGCTGGGGTTGTCGGTCAGTCGCGTGCGCCCGCTGCTGACGGCGAGCCCTACGAGAAGGAATAGTCTGTTTGGATCTTTTTCCTGCTGACTTCGTTGCGCGGATGCGCGGCTGGCTTGGTTCCCAGAGCGACGCTTTCTTTGCCGCGATGGCCAAGCGCGATGTTGGACTGCGTCTGAATCCGGGACGGGGGACAATCGAGGAGCTCAAGTCCAGGATCCCCTGGGCGACCACGCCGGTGCCCTGGTGTCCTGAAGGCCTGATCGTGGAGACAGGCTCTGTTGACACAGCCACCGATACGCAGGTTGGTGCTGCCTTCTCGCCCGGGACACATCCCTATCACGTTGCGGGTGTCTACTACCTACAGGACCCGAGCGCCATGGCTGCGGCCGTCCTGTTGGACCCACAACCTGGCGAGTGGGTGCTCGACCTTGCCGCGGCGCCGGGCAGCAAGGCGACCCACATCGCGGCGCGACTGCAGGGCGAAGGCGTGCTGGTAGCTAATGAGATCTCGCGCAAGCGCACCACGATCCTGGCCATGAACCTCGAACGTATGGGCGTGACCAATGCCGTAGTCACAAACGGCTATCCTGAGCGGCTGGCTGAGGCGTGGCCGGGGCTGTTCGATGCGATGTTGGTGGATGCACCGTGCTCTGGAGAGGGGATGTTCTCCCGAGATCCTCAGGCTATGCGCGATTGGAGTGTCGAGACCGTGAGGGGCAATGCCGCGCGGCAGGCACGGATTATGGATCAGGCCGCTGATCTGGTGCGACCTGGCGGACGTATCCTGTACGGGACCTGCACCTTCGCACCGGAGGAGAATGAGGGGGTCATTGCCGGGTTCCTCGAAGGTCATCCTGAGTACGAACTCTGTGACCTTCCGGCGCTGCCTGGTCTGGGCGCTGGGCATCCCGAATGGATCGGTGCTCCTGACGACTTGCGCCGTACGGGGCGCTTCTGGCCACATACCGGCCCCGGGCATGGGCATTTCTACGCATTACTGCGGCGTCGAGGTGAGGCGCCAGAAGGCCTGCCCGTCCGCTGGGCCGGTCAAGATATTCCCGGGCGCATTCTCCGTCTCTACGAGAAGACGATGGCGCAGGTACTCCGGCACCTGCCCCCCCTTGAGGGACTGGGTCTCACGAAAGATGATCAGTGCTACATCATGCCGATGGCGCCCAATCTGCTCGGTCGTGTTCCTGTACTGCGACCGGGCTGGTGGGTGGCCTCGCTAAGGCACGATAGAGTGCAGCCGGACCACGCACTCGCGATGGCTTTGCGCCCGGAAGACGTTCAGATGCATACATCTCTGACACCCGAGGATCAGCGACTGTCCACCTTCATCGAGGGGGGATTCTGGCTGGACGATGGCCCTGCGGGTTTGGTTCTCGTGACCGTCGACGCGTTCCCACTCGGGTGGGCCAAGCGGGATGGCAACAGGATGCGTAGCCGCTATCCGGTTCACCTGCGCCGTGGAGGTGCGTTGGCGCTGGGTTGAGCTCTGCTAAAGAGTGTCGTCCTCGCCACCGAGGACGACCTGGCGTTTGCGGCCTGCGGCTTCCTGGGGACCTACCAGGCCCATCGTTTCCATTTGTTCCATCAGCCGCGCTGCGCGGGGATAGCTGATGTGCAGGCGGCGTTGAATGCCTGAGGTCGACACCTTGCCATGGTCCTTGGCGTAAGCGATCGCTTGCTCCAGCAGGTCGGCATCCTCGCCTAGCCCCTCCATACGCCAGTTCTCCGGACCCTGGGCCTCGGCGATGATGTCCCATGGTGCCCGCGCTGGCGTGGCTCCGGCCTCTTGCTGCCAGAACCGGATCATCGCCTCGAGTTCATCGTCGGTGATGTAGCAGCCCTGGACGCGGATCGGGGATGATGCGTCTGGGGGCAGGAAGAGCATATCCCCCTGACCGAGGAGTGTCTCGGCACCGGGTGCATCGATGATGACGCGCGAATCGACGCCACTTGCCGTCGCAAAGCTGATACGTGCGGGAAAGTTGGCCTTGATCAAGCCTGTGACCACGTCGGTGCTCGGTCGCTGGGTCGCCACGACAAGATGAATACCCGTGGCCCGGGCCATCTGAGCGATGCGCGTAAGCGTTCGCTCTGTCTCCTCGGGCTCTGACATCATCAGATCCGCCAGTTCGTCGATCAGGACAACGATGCGCGGCAGGGGGGCCTCGGCCTCTTCCTCGTCCTCGGGCGCTGTGCGCCGGCGGGCCAATCGGGCATTGTACTCGTCAAGGTTACGAGCCACGGCTTTGGAGAACAGCTTGTAGCGTTCATCCATCTCGTGCGCAACCCACCGTAGCACGCGCAGCCCACGTTCGACGTCGGTCTCGGCGCTTCCCAAAAGGTGTGGAAGCCCATTGAGGTGGCTGAGCTCCACCATCTTCGGATCGATCGCGATCAACTTCAGTTCCTCTGGGGTGTTGTGCGCGATCAGGCTGGCGGCAAGCGCTTTGATGAAGATAGACTTGCCGCTGCCGGTGGTACCGGCGACCAGCAAGTGGGGCATCTTGGAAAGGTCCGCAACCTGCGGGCTTCCGGCGACGTCCAGTCCCACAGCAACACAGAGTGGACGTCCGCACTTGTGGAATGCGTCGCTCTCGAGTACCGATCTGAGACGGACGGTGGTGATATCGGCGTTGGGCACCTCGATTCCCACGACGGCGCGCCCCGGGACGGGAGCCTCGACGCGCAATGAGCGTGCCGCTAAGGCCAGTGCCAGATCGTCAGACAGCGCCGCGATCTGGCTGACGCGCACCTTGCGTTGGCGCTCGCCATCCGTCCCGCGGCTGATATAGCCGGGCGAGACACCAAACTGAGTGACGGTTGGGCCGGGACGCACCTCGCTGACCCGAGCCGGGACCCCAAACTGCTCCAAGGTCTCCTCAATGATGCGACTCTTGTGTTCGATCTCCTGCGGATCCATACCTGCGGTCTGGGATTCGCGGAGGAGATCCATAGGAATCATGCGCAGCGAGGACTTGGCACGCCGTGCTTTGGCGATGGGTTGTGGCTGCCGGATCTTGAGCTTCATCCGACCTTCTCTGCTCTGGGTCACTGTTGATGCCTCGTTGACAGCCGCCCTCCCGAGAGGTGAAACAGCCACCCCGGCTGCAGGGCTGTAGGCCTGTGACTCATCGTCCTGCAAGGCACCTCGACGCTCGGCCCGGGCTTCCGCGCGTGCCGCCTGAGCATCACGCCAGGCAGCCCAAACCTCAGAGAGGCGCCTCCAGAAGACCGCCAGGTCCTTGTGAGTCAGGTCAAGGACCAGGGCTATGCCCAACAAGGTCACCAGACCCATCAAGAGTCCCGTGATCAGCCGACCCAGGTAGTCGCTCAGAAAGAGATAGAGCGCCCAGCCGATGACTCCACCGCCCTTGCCCGACTCGATCAGGAGCCACCCGGGTTGCTTGATCAGCCCAAACGTCAGCGTCTGTAACCCGATGAGGGCCAACTCGAAGCCTAACAATGGGCGCCAGCGCCACGTGGTGGGCTGGTGAACGAGGTGCCGCAACCACAGCAGCCCGCCTGCAATGATGAATGCTGCCACTGGATATGCCGCCCAGCCAAATGCCAAGACCAGAAAATGCACCCAGGCGGTGACCAGGTCGCCGGAGTTGATGCCCGGGATGAGCGTGATGAGGCTAACGGCGCCCAAGGCAATGACCGCCAGTGCCAGAATCTGCTGGCCTGCGGGCCCAGTGAGCCACGACCAGAGCCAACGCCCAGCTTTCTGGAACCAGGTGTCGGGCTTAGGCTTGGAGGTTGTCGGCGTGCGCGATGTGGACGTACGAGCGGAGGATGCGCGTGGCGACGCCGTGCGCGACGGCGCCGTGCGCGATGGCGCCGTGCGCTGATTCTGAGTGGTCGAGCCGCCGCGCGGGTGGGCCATACGGGCATAGCGCCGTTCAGGCACGCTCAACCTCCCTTACTACCGGACTCAATGAGATGCGATGTTCGTGCGGTATGATGTCGAGAACACGGACACTGATGGCCTCGCCGCACGTGTACCGCTCTTGGATGTCTTCCGGGTTGGTGAGCCCTTCCAGCTCGGAGATATGCAATAGTCCCTCAATCCCTTCCAGGAGCTCGACGAAAATACCAAAGCGCTCGACACTGGCAATCGAGCCCTCGACAACGTCACCGGCCCTGAGTTGCTGTTGCACCGTCGCCCAGGGGTTCGGGCTCAGACGTTTGATACTCAGGCCAACCCGTTGATGGTCGAGATCGACGTTCAGGATTCTCACACGCACACTCTGCCCGGGCTTCACAAAGTCCTGTGGGTGCCGGACCCGGCCCCAAGAGATCTCCGAGATGTGCACCATGCCTTCAAGTGGACCGATATCGACGAAGGCGCCGAACGGTCGCACACTGGTGACGATCCCATCGCAGATGGCGCCAATACACAACCACGAGGGCCACTCGGGTTGCTCCAGCTCACAATCCTCGACCTGTCGTTCGGAGAGCAAGATGCGATTGCGCGAAGGCTCGACCTCGATGATGCAGAAACGGAGCGTCTTGCCGATGTACTGCTCAAAGCAGCTTTCTCTTGCCTCGGGATCTGCCGGGAACGGATAAGCAGCGAGGTGCGATGCAGGGACGAAGCACTCGACGGTCTGCCAGTGCGCGATGAGACCACCTCGATTGTAGCTATCCACGGTGAGGCTTATCGCACTGCGGCGACGTTGAAGATCGCGCGCTTCATCCCAGATCTCCAGTGAGATCGTAGCCACTTCCAGCCATTCCCACGGACCGGGGACTTCTCCGACGCTGGTCGGCCCTTCGTCAAGGAGTGCTTGCCAGTATGCCTCACAGGGTGGGCAGTATGGCGGTACATATGACTCCATTCGCTACTCCTTCTCACCGGGTCTAGCCCAGAGCACGGAACAACGCTTAGGTCGTCGAAGCACTCTGGGCCTCTTTTTCCATCTCAACGAGGATATCGGCCAGGCTCTCGATCGCGACCCGCTGCTTACGGTAGAGGTCCGACTCGCTAACTGCCAGTCGCATCGCAACCTGACGGACCTTGTGGCCTCGCAAGAACTTCATCTCCAGGATATTGTACAATAGCCATTCGGGAGCTGTCAACTTCAGCTCGCCATCGGGACGTAACCGCTCAATTGCATTGGCCAGGACCGCCCTAAGCCCTTTGACCGCATCACCCTCGTAGTCCGAGGCGGCCTGGCGCACGACTTGGAGCTCGAGAAGCGGGTTCTCTGTCAGACGAGGTCCACCCCAGTAGTGTGCCAGAGCATCGTGGACCCACTGAGGTAGCTCGTCCGACTCTGCAAGCGAGAAACCTCCCACCGATTCGCCGCCGTAGCGCATCATCCCGCCGCGCCGCTGGATATCCCGCAGTTCCGGTAGCAGCGGGGTGAACGTTGCGAAGACGGCCTGTTGCAGGCGCCGATCGGCCAGAGCCACCGAAGCTTGCATAAGCAGTTGATCAAGTCGGTGTTGCTGGCCCGATGCAGGCAGGCCCTCGATGTCGGGTTCTCTAAGCCCGATGAAGCCCAACAGGTCACTGCCAGCCTTGTCGCGCAAGGGGATCACCGTATAGCCATCCCAACGGACAAAGGTAGGGCTACTCTGACTGGCAGTGCGCGTCTGGGTTACCTCTGCAAGCGGCAACCTGGCGATCTCTGCCTCGGACATTGTGAGATCGCACCAGATGTCCCAGTGCAGCTGACCCTGGTCAAGAATAGCCAGAAAGCCCCCCTGGCTGTGCATCAATTCGCAGACAGCCGCCAGGACATTTTCCAGGAACTGCTTCAAGTCTGCGGTTGTGAGCAGACGTTGGCTAAGCTCCTGGGCCTGCGTTACCTCGCGCGCTCCTTCACGATAGAGCATCAAGTCGATCACCGGCTTGAGGAGTTCCACCGCTAGCTGCATCAGGATGACGGCAACCGCCAGGGCCACGAGCGAGAGCGTATACTGCCCCAATCCCATTAGCGGTTCGAGGGTCAGACCAATCCCGAAGGCGATCAGCGCCACAATGGCCGCCAAAGGCCCTCGCAATAGGAAGCGTACCATCCGGTGTTTGATTACCCGATCGGGCATCAATGTGCCGAAGAATGCCACGCTGTAGGCCACCAGCGCCAGCATGGCTGCCACAGCGAGGTTGCCCGCGATGAGCACGACTTGTAGGATGCCACTGGAGAGGCCCTCGGGCCATCCGGCGAGAAGAAGATAGGGGAAGACCCCCATCGCCGGTGCCACGAAGCCAATCGAAAGGTAAGCCATACGTCTTCGGGCGGTGTGGGTGTAGCAGCGCTCCCTGGCGTAGAGGGTCTCTCTTAGCCCCCACAGTGCTACAAAAGCGAACAGCAATGCGAAAGGGTAAAACAACGGACCGGGTCGCAGATGGAACACCCCCACGGTCATGGTGTTGGTGCGCACTACCAGGTCTGCACCGAGGGCAAGCGCTGCGATGATTGCACTCATCCAGAAGCTCGCGGGGCGGAGCCATCTTGGTACACGGTCGACGACAACCGACTGTCTGATTGCGCGCACGAACTCGATGTAGAGCGATGGCGTAAAGGCAATACCAATCCATTGCAGGCGCAGCAATCGTTCGGCATAGACGGGCCCAGCGACATTGCGCAGCAGCAGATCGGTCAAATAGGCCACGATCACGCAGCCCAACAGCCCTACGAACGACCGGGCCACGCGACTTCGTCGGTTGTAGGCGATGAGGTAAAGCGCCAGGGCCAGTGCTGTTGCGCCGACTCCTGCGGTCAGGACGTCACTGGCTCGCTCAAGAAAGTGTAGCCAATCCATAGTCGAGGAAACGCTACTGGGCCTTAGCGGATGCGCTGTCGGAAGAAGATGGCGACTTCCTGTCCGGGCCAATAGGCGTCCTGGAAGCCGCAGAAGAGGAAGCGGTGCTTGAGGGCAAAGGCGATGGCGGGATAGGCCTTCAGCGAACTGACAAGCACGATCTGATTGACGTGCTGCCGCAGACACCATTCTGTGGCGCGCTCAAGGAGGGCTGTTGCCATTCCGCGCCGTCGCTCCTCCGGTGCGACAACGAGATCCGTGATCTGGGCCTGGTGGCGAGCCGGATCGACGTCCAGGCCCAGATATCCACTCACCTTGCGGTGCTCGATCGCCACCCAGAATGCATCACGCCGTTGCCACGTCTTGAGCGAACTATCATCGGGAGGGGGAGGTTGGATGCGGAGGGTACGGGGCAAGCGGATCTCCCGAAAGGAGACCCGCCATTCACCACCTTCCTGACGATTGTCCATCTGCCAGGCAGAGTCGGTCTCGTACGAGAGGTCGATGCCGAGGCACGCCTCCCAATCATCGTCGCGAGCGATGCGGACAAGCACAATACCCTCCTCTATTCTGCTGCACCTACGATATTCACCGGAATGATGCACGTCGTGGTGTTGCCATAGATATCGACAACCACAAGGCGGAATCGGTAGGGTCCACCGGGTGGATAGCGTAGCGGGTCCGATATGTCCCAGAAACCTAATGAGCCATTGTCCACGGATTTGTCGATTTGGGCAATGAAGTTGGGAGTATCCGCCCCTGGAAAGATGACCTCGAAGCGATAGAACGAGAACGCGTTCACGCTTGCCGTGCCGAGAACCTCAATGACACCAGAGAGATCGCTACCTGCTGCGGGATAGGTGAGTTGAGCGCCGGGATCAGGGCAATCGGGTTGCATTGCTGCCTGCGATACCTCGGTCGGCGTGGGTAGCGGTGTTGCTTCGACCACGGTGTCAGGGGCTGAGATGATGACCGTCGGAACGGTGGACGTCGGAACGGTGGACGTCGATATGGTGTCTGTGGGGACCGTGGTCTCGCCAACTGCCGATGTTGGGACGATAGCGCCAACTGTGGTGGTCACAGGATTGGTCGGGCTCGGTGTCAGAGTGAACAATCCGCTGGCTGGCGTGATCGCAGCGGTCCCATCATCGATCGGCGATGGTATCCAGTACAGATTGACCGCGAATACGGTCGCTGCCAGGGCGATGAACAGCACGGTGACAAGCCCGGCGCGGATCATGCGTTGTTGGTAGATATCCCGCTCAAGTGTGAACTGCGCGGTGTCACGCCTGCGTTTCGCCGCGATGGCGGCGACCGAGTAGCCTGCGGCGCCAAATAGGCAGATGACGCCTATCCAGCTCACCTGCTGGCTGAGCCAGTCCAGGATGACGTTCATAGTTGCCTGAGGACACCCCGAACAATCGACTCCAGTCGTGGCACCAAGGTTGCGCCGGCCTCCAGTACTTCCTCGTGGTTAGGTGCGGGCGCCCCTTCCTCGCCGACAAGCGTGTTGCTGATCCCCGACAGGCCCAGGACTCGGACACCGCTGTGACGCGCCGTGATCACCTCTGGGACGGTGGACATTCCGACTGCATCGGCACCGATGACGCGCAGGAATCGTACATCAGCCGGCGATTCGAAGTTGGGTCCAGCGAGGCAAATGTACACACCCTGCTGGAAGGGGATCCCGGCCTCAAGCGCGGTCTGCCGGGCCAACTCACGCAATGCCGGATCATACGCGTCATTCATGCTGGGGAAGCGGGGGCCGAACGCGTCCAGGTTCGGTCCACGAAGCGGACTCAACCCCGCCATCCCTACAAGGTTGATGTGGTCACGAATGATCATGATCTCACCCGGGCGGTAGGTCATATTCACGCCGCCCGCAGCATTGGTGACGATCAAGACCTCGATTCCCAACAAAGCCATCACCCGCACAGGGAATCCGATCTGCCCCATGCTGTACCCTTCATAGTAATGGGTTCTGCCCTGCATGACCACGACGGGTTGCCCTTCAAGCATGCCTAGGACCAGTCGCCCGGAGTGTCCTAACACGGTCGATACTGGAAAGTGTGGAATCTGCCCAAAGTCGACGGACACCGGCCCTTCGACGGCATCTGCCAGAGGACTGAGCCCCGACCCCAGGATCATGCCCACACGGGGTCTGAGTGTCGTGTGCTTTCGGACGGAAGCTGCGGCTTCCTCCATCATCGTTAGAGTGGGAAATGGTTCCATTGTGTTCTCCTGCTATGCACTGTGATAGTCATTGACCAGGTTCTCTGGGATCGTTAGGGGGAGCTGGGTTGTCCTCCACACTCTCGCCTGCCGGGAAATGGGCGCGTGGATGCGCGCGATTGTAAGCCTCGCGCTTGCGCCTGCTGGAGATATCGGTGTAGATCTGTGTCGTCGTGATGCTTACATGGCCCAAAAGCTGTTGCACCTCTCGGAGTTCTGCGCCACCCTCGAGCAGATGAGTGGCAAACGTATGCCGCAACGTATGTGGGGTGACCCACGACGGTAGCCCTGCAGCTTGCACGTAGTGTTGGACGATCAGCCACAAGCCCTGGCGTGTCATAGAGTGTCCGGCGCTGTTCAGAAAGAGGGTGGACTCGGCAGGGACATCGCCAGAACGCGTTTGTGTCTCGGAATGCGCGGTCCGATAGCCGGTGCGCAGCAGAGAGGGCCTCCCTGACTGTACGTATCGCCCAATGCTTTCTAGCACCCGGGGATAGAGCGGGATGATCCGCTCCTTGCTACCTTTTCCGAAACACCGGACGCTGCCCGCCTCTAAATCCACATCGTGGGTCTGCAGTTGGATGACCTCCGACACGCGCATCCCTGTTGCGTAGAGCAGTTCGAGCAGCGCCTGGTCGCGCAGAGCCATTGGCGCTTCATCAACCGTAGTGCTCTCTTCCGCTTGTTCTGATCGCTTTCCCGGTGTGTTAGGCGGAGGTTGCGAGGACGGAGAGGGCTGCTTGGCCGCATCTAGCAACCGCCCGACCTGATTCTGGGTCAGCACCTTTGGCAATCGTTTCTCCGCCTTGGGCTGGTGCAACCAGTCCAGATACTCCGCACCGATAATGCCTTCGGCATACGCGAACTTCAGGAAAGCACGGGTTGCGGCGACCTTCCGTGCTACAGTGGTTGTGCGATATCCCTCTTGCTGGAGGACAACGATGAAACCATCAAGTTCCTCAGGGGCGAGATCCTCCAGAGGAGCACCGAGCGTCTCAACAAAGCTTTGAAATTGCTGAAGGTCGTGCTCGTAGGCAGCCAACGTGTTCGGCGAATAGCCGCGCTCGAACCTCAGATAGTGCAAGAACCGACGCTGGAGGGTGTCCATCAGGGCCTCATAGGACGGACTGTGCGTCTGGTGTTCGGGAAAGAGTGGCAATCGCTTGGGGACGCGCGGTTGCCAGTGACCAGATGGAGCGCGCAATCTGCTCGGTCGCATTCGGGCGCGCCAGTGCTCTGGACTGGGCGGCCATAGCGAGCCGTTTGTCCTCATGCTCTACCAGCTGCAGCACGGCGCGCGCTGCCTGCCGTGGGATCGGTGCCCAGATTCCGGCACCATTGCGTACGACGTGCGTGACATTCCCCTCTTCCTGCCCGGGCAGCGCGGCAAACAGTACCATGGGCAGACCTGCGATGAAGGCTTCTGCCAGGGTATTGGGGCCTGCCTTGGTGACCAGGATGTCTGATGCTCGCATCCAGGTCTCCATATTGCTGACGAATCCCTCAATCCGGAATGATCCTGGCAGTTGCATACGGTCCAGATCCTGCTGGAGTGTGCGATTGCGACCAGCGATGACGACAACCTCTGGCGCTTCCTGACTATTGGCACACAACCGGGCCAACGAACGAACAACGTGCCTGAGTGGCCCCATTCCCTCACCGCCGCCAACGATCAACACAATGGGACGATCGTGGGAGAGGTCTAGCGCGGCCCGTGCCTCAGACTGAGAGAGTCCCGTAGCCTCGACGAAAGCCCGACGTGCAGGCATTCCCGTAACGCGGACGCGATCCGGGGTAACGCCGCATCGTTCCGCACGTGCCCGTGCCGCCGCTGTCGGCACGCAATAGAGGTTGGCTCCGGGTACGAACCATGCTGCGTGCGTTGTCACCATATCCACCGCCACGACTGCGAAGGGAACCTGCAACCCCATCGTGCGCAGGCTCATCGACAAGGCATAGTTGGGGATGGGATGGAAGGAGACGAGGACGTCTGCGGGATGGCGCCGGAGTAGGTCGCAGAGCGCGGCGCGAGTGTAAGGCCAGACGATTCGCGACACCGTCTTGACCACTCCAACGTCATCTGACAGATGGAACCCGACACCCCAGGGAATACCGCTAAGCCCTACGGCCGCTGGATACCATTCGGGGAAACGGTGGAAGGGCCACTGGTCAAGTGCGACGAAAACATCCAGGAGCTCTACCGTTGCCTCCGGACCGTAGAGCCGTTCTATCTCACCCTTGACAGCCTGCGCCGATGCGCGATGGCCACCTCCCGTGGCTGAGAAGAGGAAGACGAAGCGCCGCGGCTCCGTCCTGCGCACTGTGGTAAGCTGCGATGGGTCTGGTCTCACGGTGCCTACTCTTCGCTGCTGTCGGCGACGACTGAACCCCGCTCGACGAATCGCTTGATGCCACGCTCGAAACGACGCCGCGGTGTCAGGACATAGCGTTGGCACGTAAGGCACTCGGCGCCGATGTCCAGGCCCACGCGCATGATGCGCCACACCTTGCCGCCACAAGGGTGAGCCTTGCGAAGCTCCACGACGTCTCCAATAGCTAACGGTATGGGATCGGGCATCGTCTTTCCAACGCAGGTATGGACTTCACCGCAATGGTCTCACTCAATTCAGCGAGACCCTACGTGGATGAACACGGAGGTGCTCGGCCTGGATGATCTGTAGCACCTTGTCGACCGCTTCATCGAGCTCACATTCGCGGTTGACGACAACATAGTCGAACTCGCCGATCTGCTCCATCTCCTTACGCGCGGTCTCGATCCGTTGCTCCAACTGTGCCGGTGTCTCGGTCTTGCGTTTGCGCAATCGCTCCACCAACTCGTCTTCTGACGAGGCGCTGAGGAAGACCAAGATGGCTTCAGGGATCAGCCGCTTGATCGTTGCGGCGCCCTGGACGTCCAGACGCATCACGACGTCCTTGCCACTTGCCAATGCCTCGCGAACCTGTTGTTTGGGGATGCCCTTGTACTGCCCGTAGACAATGGCGTATTCCAGCAACGCGTCCTGCGCTATCATCTGCTCGAAGGACTCAGGAGAGACGAAGAAGTAGTCAACACCATGGACCTCGCCGGGACGTGGCATGCGTGAGGTCGCGGTGATCACGAAATGGAACTGTGCACCCCGAGCTTGCATCCACTCCACCAGGCTGTCCTTCCCGACGCCTGAGGGCCCTGATATGACGACCAGCAGCGGCGTGATCTGCGGTTGGTAGGGATCGACAATGACGTCGTCGCTCATAGGGTTGCTCCTGGTCGGGCTTCACAGTATAATGGCATTGCTCTGGCTCGATCGCACTCGGACTTGGCTAAGTCATGTCCTTCAGGCGCTTGCCCCTAGAGCGTCCTGATTGGGCTGTGCGCAAACTGACAGAGCGTCAGTCGGAATAGGGGGCTGCACCATCACGCGCGTGATGGCTTGCTCATATGCCCGTCCTATGAGCAACATAACTATACCACATTTGACTCAGGAGACGAAAGATGCCGATCTATGAATACCGGTGCGAGCAATGTACGCGTCGCTTCTCGGTGTTTTGGCGCTCCTTTGCCGACGTGGATGAGACTAAGGTCTACTGCAAACGGTGTGGGAGTGACCATGTGCACCGGTTGGTGTCGCGAGTGCGGGTGGTCAGGTCAGAGGACAGCCGCCTTGAGAATCTGGCAGATCCAAGTGCCTGGGGAGATCTGGATGAAAACGACCCCAAGAGTATGGGGCGGTTCATGCGCAAGATGATGAGCGAAATGGGCGATGAGGCGGGAGAACTGGGCCCGGAGTTTGAGGAGGTCGTCGACAGGCTCGAGGCCGGGCAGGACCCCGAGGAGATCGAGAAGGACATGCCGGATCTGATGGGAGAGGGCGCCGGACCGGGGATGGGTCCCACAGGCGACAGCTACAGCGCATCGGACTTTGACGTTTAGGTGGGAGGAAAAGGCACTGGATCCTGTGAGTAACGCTCTGGCAGGTAGATGGGCTCTAATTCTGGGCGCCTCAAGCGGCTTTGGTGCGGCTTCGGCGCGCGCGTTAGCGCGCGAGGGGATGAATATCCTCGGAGTGCATCTCGATCCGCGCCGGACGTTGGAGCGGGCTGAGGCCGTCGTTGCTGATATCGAAGCGGCCGGTTCGAGGGCGGTTTTCTTCAACACCAATGCCGCTGACGCGCGACGCCGTGAACAGGTGGTAGCGTCAATCGTGGAGGCGCTCGCCGCCGAATCGTTGCCCAGTATCCACCTGCTGGTACATACCCTGGCGTTTGGCAGCTTGCGCCCCTACATCAGTGACGACCCCACGATTGCGGTGCAGGAGAGCCAGATGGACATGACGTTGGCGGTCATGGCCCACAGCCTTGTCTACTGGACACAGGACCTGGTCCGCGCAGGCTTGCTCCGGCGGGGTAGTCGGGTCTATGCCATGTCCAGCCTCGGATCACAGCGCGTGTCATCGCATTACGGGCCTGTCTCTGCGGCAAAGGCGGCGCTCGAGGCGCACACGAGGCAGCTTGCGGTGGAGCTAGCGCCTGCGGGCATCGCTGTGAATTGCCTGATGCCGGGCGTCACCGATACCCCCGCTCTGCGCGCGATTCCGGGACACGAGGCGATCTTGCAGCAGGCGCATGCCTACCACCCCGCGCGCAGGCTTACCCAGCCCGAGGATGTGGCCCAGACATTGGTTGTGCTGGCAGATCCGCGGTTGACGTGGATCTCGGGTGCTGTCATCCCCGTAGATGGGGGTGAGTCACTCGTCGCGGCAGGTTAGTGCAAGTTGACTTTGTGCCTGGGTATGATACAATACCTGGAGTTTATCAGACCCATCTAAGTTGCGCGCCGCCGTGTTTGCGCAAAACTGGGTGGAATAGGAGTTGGATGTGGACGAACTGATTCATGCCTCTACGCCTTCGGAGTCTGTGGAAAACCAATTGGAAGTGCCCGGAGATGCTGTTAACGAAGTCGCGGCTGCTGTGCCTGTAACTGAGGCGCCCGCTGCACCGGCTCCCGCTGAAGCTGCTCCCAAGGAGGCCCCTGCCTCATGGGAGGATCAGCTAGAGGAGTCTCTGTCCGCCAGCACCCTCAAGCGGGGTGAGCTGCGTGAGGGGACGATCCTCTATCGTCGCAACGACGGTTTCGTCGTTGACATTGGGGCAAAGCGTGACGGCTTCGTACCTTTTGAGGACCTTGCTGAGGTTCAGGGCCGTGAGTTCAACGTTGGTGACACAGTCCCCGTCGTTGTGGCCAAGTTCCGCGATTCTGATGGTAACGTAGAGCTATCCATCTCCCAGGCGTTGCTGCAAGAAGACTGGCTGATCGCTGAGAAGCTCCTGGAGAGCCAGGATGTTTACGAGTCCCGGGTCACGGGAGCCAACCGTGGCGGGCTCACAGTGGAGTTTGGTCGACTACGCGGCTTTGTGCCGATGTCGCAACTGATTGGGTTCAACCGCATCCGGCAGCCAGGGGAGCGCCAGCGTCGCCTGGAGGCGATGGTGGATGAGGAGATCCTGCTCAAGGTCATCGAGGTTAACCGTCGTCGCCGGCGTCTCATTCTCTCGCAGCGAGCCGCTGCCAAGGAATGGCGCGCCACGCGTCGCCAAGACCTTCTGGAGGAGCTTGAGGCCGACCAGGTGCGTCGCGGTCGCATCAGCCAGATCACGGACTTTGGCTTGTTCGTGAATCTCGGTGGTATGGACGGGTTGGTGCATATCTCGGAGCTTTCCTGGGGCCGTATAGAGAACCCCAGTGAGGTGTATCACGTTGGTCAGCGGGTCAAGGTCAAGGTTTTGAGCATCGACCGCGACCGACAGCGGATTGCACTGAGCATCAAGGCGCTTGCCCCCGATCCCTGGGAGAGCGTCGTCGAACGCTACGCGATCGGCCGTCTGGTGCAGGGGCGTGTGACCCAGGTCGTCGATTTCGGTGTCTTCATCGAGCTTGAGCCGGGTGTTGAGGGCTTGCTTCATAACTCCGAGCTGCGTGACATTGCGCAACGGGAGGAAATGACCTCAGGTGAGCCTGTCTTGGTGAAGGTTATCCGTGTGGAGCCGGAGCGACGTCGTATTGGCCTGAGTGTCCGCCAGGTTCGACCGGATGAGTGGGAAGAGTGGACCCTCAATCAGATTGAGGTAGAACAGGCTGCCGCAGTCGAGGCAGACGACGAAGACGAGGATGATGACCTCGATTTCGGCGACGTTGCGCAGGACGTGAGCGCTGAAGTAGATAGCAGTAGCGATGACGACAGTGGGGACGCTGACACTGTTGATGACGGCGCTGTCGATGATGTCGATGCTGACACTGCCGATGACGACGCTGTCGATGATGTAGACGGTGTGGAGTTGGGGGAGTAGAGCTGCTCGAATGACAACCAAGGAAGAGAAGATCGTTGTTGAGGGTCTGGTCGTTGAGGCCCTGCCTGCCACCCAGTTCAAGGTGAAATTGGAGACGGGGCATGAAGTACTGGCCTACCTCTCCGGCAAGATGCGCAAGTACTATATCCGGATCCTGCTGGGTGATCGTGTGCGGGTGGAACTCTCTCCCTACGATCTTACGCGTGGTCGCATCGTCTATCGCCACAAGAAGCTGCGATCGGGCGACTTGGAAGAAGAGTAAATCGCGCAGTCCCGTCAATGGTTTTGAACGCCGGCCTTTCCAAAGAAGGCCGGCGTCTTGTTAGCTGCCACCTGGAGCTGGAGGAACTATACGTGGACCTATACCAAGCCATCCTCAACCGGCGCTCCGTAAGACGCTATCGCAACGAACCCCTGAGTCGGGAAGTGCTGGAAATGGTCGACGATATTGTTGCTCGCGCTCGACCACTATTCCCGGAGAACCGCTTCCGCGTGATGCGGCGCGATGTTGTCAGTGGTGAAGACCTCATTGCGGCGATGGGCGGTTATGGACGCGTTCTATCCCCGCCTCATTACTTGGTGGCTCACACGATGGGGAATCAAATGCCCCTGGTCGACCTCGGCTACCGCCTTGAGCAGATCTGTGTGCAGATGGTGCAGCTGGGGATCAGTGTCTGTTTCATCGGAAGCTTGGGCCGAGAGAACAACGTGCGGGTCCGCTTCAGGCTGCCGCGTGGTGGACGTGCAGGTGCGTTTCTCCTCTTTGGCCATGCGGCGGAGACGGTGACAGGCCGGACGATCAATGCCGTAATCCGCAGGGCCTCTGGGGGTGTGACCCGGCTCAAGCCAGAGGAGATCTATTTCGACGGATCGTTCGATAGGCCCGCCACGCCGCCGAAGCACCTGGCCAAGCTGATCGAGGCGGCACGGCGCGCGCCATCGTCGAACAATGCTCAACCTTGGCGCTTCCTGTGGCGTGATGACACCCTTTGGCTCCTGCTTCACAGAAGAAATGCTCGCTATGGCAGCAATCCCGTGCTGCAGGAGTACCGCTACTTCGATGGGGGCATCTGTCTGGCCAACCTCTTGCTGTCTCTTGAGGCCCTGAGCCTGCCGGGAGAGATAAGCCTGGCTGGCGACGATGACCTTCGCACGGTGGAGGTCCCTGAAACGCTGGAGCCGCTGGCGAAGGTAGACCTGCACTGACGCCGTCCTGAGACGGCGCCTTAGGGTGTAGCGAGGGGCGTCACGATGCCCTCAGACACGCTGAAGGTAGTCGTACGCTTTCGGAAGCTATCTGGAAACAGCTCGGCATCGGTCGTCGCCAGAATGGTCTGCTCAACGCCGCTCAGTAGATCGAGCAAATAGCTGCGCCGGGCGCGGTCAAGTTCGGCAAGGACCTCATCGAGGAGCAGAACAGGAGACTCCCCCGTGGTCTGTTCGAGCCAGCGCAGCTCGGCCAGGTGCAGGGCCAACACAGTGGTTCGTTGCTGTCCACGCGAGCCGTAGATACCCATGTCCCGCTCGTTGGAGATGAAACGCATCTCGTCGCGATGTGGGCCCACCAAAGTCATCCCTCTCTCGATCTCGTGGCCGCGCCTGTGTGCCAAAGCCTCACGATAGGCGATATACAGTGCCTCCACGTCCACGGGGGGCTCTGGTTCAGCTTCCGCAAGTAGATCCAACTGGACGTCCACATCCGGCGGGCGCACGGGGTCGAAATTGGGCTCGTATTGCAGCCTGAGCCAGGCTTGTCCTCCGGTCAGCTCGCGGTGGAGTCGGTCGATGTGTACAGTGAGTTCGCGGATCACCCGCCGGCGGTAGAGCGAGACGGTCACACCGGTACGAACAAGGCGCTCTTCCAGGGGTATCAGTTGCATAGGGTCGCCTCCCCGTCGTCGCAGGTGGCGCAGCAACGCGTTGCGCCGCGAGACTGCCTGACGGTAGGCTGCGTACACTTCAACGTAGGTCGGGTAGACTTGCGAGAGCAGATTGTCGAGATAGTGGCGACGCCCAGTGGGTGGACCGTGGACCAAGTCCAGATCCTCAGGCAGGAAGAGCACGACGTTCAGATGGCCAGCGAGGCTGGACCGGCGTACCGGTCGTTGGTCGATGCGCACACTTTTCTGCATACGCTGGTGACCATTGGATATCGGTTTTCGCTCAATAGCGATTTCGACCGTTTCCGTTCGATCGCGCCGTGCCACTTCAGCGCTTACGTGTGAGAAAGGCAAGCTTGCTTCCTCGGCGCCCCAATGGATGACCTGTTGGTCGATGTTAGTCAAAGGTGAAGAGCCGATAGCCAGGAAGGCAATCGCTTCCAGAAGGCTGGTCTTGCCCTGGGCGTTGGCTCCCAGGAGCAGGATGGGGCCGGCAGGAAGATCCAGCTCCAGGCGGTTATAGGTGCGGAATTGGCGCAAGCTCAGGCTTCGGATTCGCATCGGAGGCGTATTGTAACACGGGCGCATGCAAGCTCAAGAGGCGCCGGGCCAGGCTTGGATAGCCCCATCTCGTTCTGGATAGTGACAGGCCATGATAGAATGGACCTACGCGGCTCGTATCGCGCAGTTCGGAGTCCGTTTCTCCAATGGGATGGTCTGGGATGGCAACTGTTCTGCTTGTTGAAGATGCCACGGAGCTGGCGACGGTCATCTCACGGGAGTTGCGTTCGTTTGGCTATCGTGTTCTGTATGCGCCCGATGGGCTGACGGCGCTCGAACTCCATGCCCGCCAGTCCCCTGATCTCGTCATCCTCGATTGGATGCTCCCTGGGCTTGATGGCCTGGAGGTACTGCGCCGGATTCGCAGCGTTTCACCCGTGCCGATCCTGATGTTGACAGCCCGTAGCGAGGAGGCCGATCGTGTTATCGGTCTTGAGGTCGGCGCCGATGACTACCTGACAAAGCCCTTCGGCATGCGTGAGCTGACCGCCCGTGTGCGCGCGCTCTTGCGGCGGGTGGAGCGTGTCGAAGCGGTGATCGAGGCGGATCGCGCACGTGCACAGGCCTCACTGGTGTTCGGCCCGTTGGTCCTCGAGCCCGAGGGGTATCGAGCGACGCTCGATGAGCACGAACTGGATCTGACGCGCACTGAGTTCGAGCTTCTGCATTTGCTGATGCGCAACCCCGGGCGCGCCTTCAGCCGCGACTACTTGCTCGACGCTGTCTGGGGCGAGGCCTATGTGGTGGGGGATCGGTCTGTTGACAATGCGGTTCTTCGTTTGCGCCGGAAGCTCGGCAGCCTTGCCGATGCGATCGAAACGGTCTGGGGAGTGGGATACCGGCTGAGCATGCGCCCCGAGAGCGAATGCTCGGGGACAAATGCCCATCGCCTGGACCACTTGGCCTGAGCAAGAAGATGAACTCTATGGAGCCCACAGCGAATCGGTCCTCCGTGTTCTTGGGCGCGACCATCGTCAGAGCGCTGGTAGAAACGTGGCTGCTGGGCATGTGCGCGTTCCTGGGCCTGGTGCTGTATGCAGCGGCAACCGGCACCCAGGCTCTATTTGGCGCTATTGCTCTCGTCGTGCTGCTGACCGCTCTCTGGAACGCCGTCCGCCTACGAGTCCCTGACAGGGAAAGCCCCATTCGCCACCTGAAGCATGAGATGGTTGCCGCGCTGCTCATTAGCCCGGCTGGTGCAAGCCTCTGGCTCGCGGCGCTCTGGGCGTTGGGAGAGGTGGCTGGGCTTGGTGAGGCGTTGTTGGGTTCAGCGGGTGCCACCCTCCTCATTCTGGCGACTTCGTTTTTCTTCCTTGTCTTCAGGTCTGGCATTCGGATATGGCTCTACTGGGATCACCTTCGTCGTTACCGGCTGGTTTGGGCGTACACGCACACCCAGCTCAAGCTTGTGCTGATCGTAGTGGCTGTCGGAGCGCTCGCCGCATCTGTGGCGCTGCTCGTTGGCGGCAATTGGTACCCGTGGCAGCTCGATACCTGGGCCTTCACACTCCTGGCCCTTGTCGCAATGGGTGTTGTGATGACCCTGGTCGTGATTGCTTTGGTATTTCCACCAGCGCTGCTACTTTCGTGGTTGACGGCCCGAAAGACGGTTCGGAGGCTGGAGGTGCTGACGCGAGCTACTGGCGCACTCCGTCGAGGTGACTACGGCACACGTATTTCCGTGGAGGGTGAAGACGAGATTGCTCAGCTTCAGGCAGACTTCAACGCGATGGCTTCCGCGCTGGAGGGATCGGTGCACGATCTGGCTGCCGAACGTGACAAGGTAGCCAAGCTACTCGATCTCCGGCGCCAGCTTGTTGCCAACGTCTCGCATGAACTGCGTACGCCCCTGGCGACACTGCGCGGATACCTGGAGTCGCTCCATGAGCTCTCTGGTAATCACGCCCTGGAGGAAAAAGCCGGTGAGAAGCCTTCGCGACTTGAGCAGGACTTGCAGATTATGGAAGACGAGGTTTTCCGACTCCAGCGGCTGATCGATGACCTCTTGACGCTCTCACGAGCCGAGCTTGGAGAACTCTCAATGGAAATCCGCGCCACCGACCTGGGCGAGGCGATCCACCGTCGAGTTGAGGCCGCAGGTGGGTTAGCATGGCAGCGAGAACGTGTACGTGTCGTTGCCGATGTACCTGATAGTTTGCCGCAGGCGCTGGTCGATCAGGGTCGGTTCGAGCAGGTGCTGGCCAATCTGATCCGCAACGCTTTGCGTCATACGCCTCCGGGTGGCATTGTTGCGGTTTCTGCTGGAGATGCCTCCCAATCTGTCTGGGTTCGGGTCTGCGATACCGGCGAGGGCATTCCCACCCATGAGCAGGAGCGCATCTGGGAACGCTTCTATCGCGGCGATGCCGCGCGCACCCGCGACACTGATGGTGCGGGCCTTGGCCTTGCAGTGGTCAGGGAACTTGTCGAAGCAATGGCCGGCGAGGTGACACTGCAAAGCCAGGTCGAGGTAGGGAGCTGTTTCACGGTTCGGTTTCCTCGCGCATAGCTACTACGTCACACCCCTCACTCAATTCCCCAGCGCTGAAGATCCAGTCGCTTGAGCGCCGCACGGCGCATCTGCGACAGATTCGCGACGAACCCGCGATCGGTGTGCGACACCCGCCTGATATCCTCTTCCTCGTAAACATCACATTGGAGGATATGACGATGGCAGGTATGGCAATTGAGACCGATGGCTTGACCCGTCACTTTGGTGCACTCACGGCTGTGGATGCGGTCCAGCTACGTGTTCCGTGCGGGAGCGTCTATGGTTTCGTCGGCCCGAATGGCGCGGGCAAGACGACAACGATCCGTATGTTGCTCGGGCTGATTCGCTCCGATGCTGGCGCGATCGAGTTGTTGGGCACGCCGTTGCGAGAGCACAAGCGTGGTTGTCTGCGCAAGGTCGGGGCACTCGTGGAGGCGCCCTCTCTCTACTCACACTTGACGGGGCGCGAGAACTTGGAACTCACGCGTCGACTGATTGGGGCAGCCAGAGCCTCGGTCGATCGCGCGCTTGAGATCGTCAAACTGACAGATTCAGCAGAGCGTAAGGTGCGGACCTATTCGCTGGGCATGAAGCAGCGTCTGGGTTTGGCCCTCGCGTTGCTTGGTGAGCCGGATCTTCTGATCCTGGATGAGCCCACGAATGGCCTGGATCCTGCCGGGATCCGGGAGATTCGCCAGTTGATACGTGATCTGCCAGGGGCTCACGGGGTCACCGTCTTCCTGTCGAGCCATCTTCTGGCGGAGGTGGAGCAGGTAGCCACCCACATTGGCATCTTGCATCAGGGCTGCTTGCGGTACCAGGGCACACTGGAAGCACTTCATGCAGAGGTCGACAACCGTGTCATGCTGGGAGTCGACCAGCCCGAGAAGGCCGAGCACGTCCTCCGCCGTGCGGGGTGGACTGCGCACCGTAGTGGCAACAACGGTCACGTCTGGGCCTCGGTGAATGGCATCTCGGATGCCTCGATGATCAATACCCAGTTGACGGCAGCGGGGATCAACGTCTACGAGCTTAACGTCGTTCAACCAACACTGGAAGACATCTTCATACAAGTGACCGGTGAGGAAGGAGGACTGCTGCAATGAACGCGATGATCTGCGACATCCCGCGCGTGTTGCGCGCGGAACGCCTGAAGATGAAGGGGACGCTTGCCTTCTGGCTGGCTCTGATTGCGCCGGCGGTGATCGTCTCCTTCCAGATTATGTCCGCTTACATGAACCGCGACCTTTACTACAGCCGGGTGCCCTTCGACGCCTGGTCGGGCTATGCCATACAGGTGATGATTCTGTGGGGTCTGCTCATGATGCCGCTGTTCGTCACCTTGGAGACGGCGCTTGTGGCCCAGTTGGACCATGCCAGCAGTGGATGGCGACATCTCTATGCATTGCCTGTGTCGCGCGGGCTTCTCTATGCCGCCAAACAACTGTCAGGGATGGCCCTGATTGGCCTGAGCCTGGGTGCGTTGACGGGGCTGACTGTCCTTGGGGGCTTGGCCATGCGGTTGCTCATGCCGGGCTTGGGGTTTGAGGCTGCTATCCCTATCAGCGAGATCGTCGAGTTCTCAGCCTTGGTCTTCCTGGGATCGTGGCTGATGCTGTCAATTCAGACCTGGGTTGCACAACGATGGCCCAGCTTCATCGTGGCCTGTGCAGTGGGGATCGCTATGACGGTCATCTCCGTGATTGTGATCGAGAGCGACTATGCCGGCTTCTATCCCTATACGTTGCCAGTACTGGTGGCAAATGGGTTCAGTGAGACCATCCGACCCTTGAACATCCTCGAAGAAGGGGTTCGCCCGCTCAAGGAGCTGTTGGTTGGCAGTCTGGGTGGCCTTCTGGCGGCGGCTATTGCTGCGTGGGACGTCACTCGCCGCGACGTTCTGTAGTTCCTCTATCTCTTTCCACAAGCCATTGACCTTCCGGGAAGCGGTCCTTTGAGAGCAGCTTCTCGGAAGGCCTTCGGGGGCGCATGAGCTGGTCTGCGGCCTACAGGTTGCGCCGGTACCGAACAATGTTATGGTATCCACATCCGTGCCGACCGTTGGCGTTCCCCTGGTTTTGTATCGAAGGAGGTAGCTTGGATGAAGCCAAGACCCATTCGCACGTTCTCCGTTATCCCCTCGCTGCCCGAGGCCCTGACGCCTCTGTGGCGGTTGGCGCACAACCTGCGCTGGGCCTGGAAGCATGATGCTATCGAGTTGTTCATCCGCCTGGACAGTGAGCTGTGGGAGCGGACAAACCACAATCCCGTACGTATGCTGGGTATGATCAGTCAGGAGCGCCTGGAGAAGGTCGCTTCCGATGTTGGCTTCCTGGCGCACTTGGAGCGGGCCACCGCGTACCTCGATGAATATATGGAACAAACCGGGACCGCCTGGTTTGGGCGAACGTACGGGCAGCAGGAGTCGCCCCTCATCGCATACTTCTCGTTGGAGTTTGGACTCACGGAGTCGCTGACAATCTTTGCCGGTGGCCTTGGGGTCCTCGCAGGTGACCACCTCAAGTCTTCGAGCGATCTCAACGTCCCGTTGGTCGGTGTGGGATTGCTCTACCAACAGGGGTACTTCCAGCAGTATCTCAACCAGGCTGGCTGGCAGCAGGAGGCGTACGAGGACAACCACTTCGACAACCTCCCGTTGACGCTGGAGCGTGGCCCGGATGGGGAACCACTCACGGTCGAGGTGCAGTTCCCCGGCCGCAAGGTCTTTGCCCAGATATGGTGTGTGCAGGTCGGGCGCGTTCCTCTGTACCTCCTGGACACGAATACGCCACTGAATAGTCGTCCCCAGGATCGGGATATCACCGACCAGCTTTACGGTGGCGATCAGGATCTACGCGTCAAACAGGAGATCTTGTTGGGCATCGGTGGTTACCGGGCGCTCAGGGCTCTGGGCTTGGCCCCTGTCGTCTATCATATGAACGAGGGGCACTCCGCGTTTCTGGCGCTTGAGCACATTCGCAAGCTGATGCACGACCACGGACTTACCTTTGCTGCTGCTCGCGAGGCCGCGTCAGCCAGTTGCGTCTTCACGACGCATACGCCTGTGCCGGCTGGGCACGACAGGTTCCCCCCACACTTGATGCAGCACTACTTCCACGACTACGCCACACGGGAGTTGGTTTTGAGTTGGCACGACTTCATGGCCTTGGGTCGTGAGAATCCCTTTGACGCCAACGAACCCTTCTGCATGACGGTCCTGGCCATCCGGCTGTCATCGGACACCAACGGGGTGAGCGCCCTCCACGGTGAGGTGTCACGGCAGATGTGGCAGGGCTTGTGGCCCGGCGTGCCCCAACAGGAGATCCCCATTTCCCACGTCACTAACGGCGTTCACATCCTTTCCTGGATCTCCCGGGATATGAAGGTGCTCTACGATCGTTACCTCGGTCCTCGTTGGAGAGAAGAACCCGGCGACCCGGAAGTATGGAAGCTGGCGATGGATATTCCGGCGGACGAGCTTTGGCGCACGCATGAGCGGCGTCGGGAGCGCCTGGTCGGCGTCACCAGGCAACGCTTGGGGCGACAGTTGGAGCAACGTGGCGCCTTGTTGAGTGATTTGAGTGTTGCCGAGGAGGTACTGGACCCCGAGGCGTTGACCATTGGTTTGGCACGGCGCTTTGCGACCTACAAGCGAGCGACGTTGATCATGCACGATCCTGACCGCCTCGACCGCATTCTCAACAATCCGGAACGTCCCGTGCAGATCATCTTCTCCGGCAAAGCGCATCCCAAAGATGATCCGGGTAAGGCGATGATCCAGAAGATTGTTGACCTGAGTCGGCAGGAGCGTTTTCGCAATCGGATCGTCTTCCTGGAAGATTACGACATGATCGTAGCTCGCTATCTCGTTCAGGGCTGCGATGTCTGGCTGAATACACCCAGCCGGCCCAGAGAAGCCAGCGGGACCAGCGGCATGAAGGCTGCAGCTAATGGTGTGTTGAACATCAGCACCCTCGACGGATGGTGGGCTGAAGCCTATCATCGTGAGGTCGGGTGGGCCATCGGTCGAGGCGAGACGTACAACGATCCTGATTATCAGGACCGCGTTGAGGCGGCGGCTCTGTACGATCTGTTGGAGCGCGATGTTGTTCCCACGTTCTATGACCGGGTGGGACGTGTTCCGAGGCGGTGGATTGAGTTGATGAAGACCAGCATTGCTGATCTTTCGTATTTCTTCAACACCAACCGGATGGTAGCCGAGTACGCCAGCAGGTTCTACGTCCCGCTGGCCTTGCGCTATCATCGGCTTGCTGCAGACGATTTCACCAGGGCCAAGGATCTGGCCGCGTGGCGCGAGCGGCTGGTGCGTGATTGGGCACAGATCCGCATCGATTCGGTAAATGGCCAACTGCCAGCTCAGATCCCGGTGGGCCAGACGTTCACGGCGCATGCTGAGGTATATCTCGGTGCCATCCGGCCCGAAGATGTATGCGTCGAAGTCTATCTCGGACTTGTGAATCCTAGCGGTGAACTGGTCCCGGGGAGGCCCGTCACGATGCAGGTCAGCAAGGAGCTCGGCGGACAGCGCTATCTCTACGAGGCTGACGCCCAGTGTTCGATGAGCGGTCTACACGGGTATACTGTGCGGGTGTTGCCCTACCATCAGGATCTGGTGACACCCCTGCAGCATGGCCTGATCCGCTGGGCCGCTTAGCACTCGCGGGGGGGGGCCGTACCCGGAGCAGAGGTTGGGCCGCTAGAGCGCAATCGTGACGTTGTCTAGCTCGGGTCCAGCGAGACCTCAAGTATCCGGTCCTTGCCGGCCAGGTCACGATGTATCCGTGGGGGTGCTCCCAGACGCCCAATCTGCTCGAAGGCTGCCGTAGCCGCCCTGGCTACGGCAGCGCCCTGATTCTCGCCAATTTCCATCAGAAGCTCTCCGCCAGTAGCCAGACGCATGGCTGCCTGACCAAGAAGCCTCTGGATAGCATCTAGACCATGCGGGCCGGAGACGAGTGCGCCAGGCGGTTCCAGTTGGACTGAACGCGGGAGAGCGAGCCATTCGTTTTCACTAACGTAGGGCGGGTTGCTAACGATCAGGTCGAAGCGAGTGATCAGGGGTGTCAGCAGGTCTGCCTGTACCCATGCTATGCGTTCAGTGACGCCGTGGCGGTCAGCGTTGTCGCGGGCCACGGTCAGCGCTGCCGCCGAGATGTCCGTCGCCCAGACACGTGATTCTGGGTTTTTCATAGCCAACGTGACTGCGATGCAGCCGGATCCCGTGCCAACATCGACCACGCGTTTACATCCCCGGGCGTGAATGCGTTCCAGAGCCAGCTCGACCAGCAGCTCTGTCTCGGGCCTGGGGATCAGGACCGCGGGAGTGACGCGGAATTCTGACCCGTAGAACGCCATCTGACCTAGGATATAGGGCA
>JAXDDP010000179.1:0-3889 GCA_034676785.1 Anaerolineae bacterium
GGCCTTGCCTTCCCGCGCCAGGACCCGCCTGAGGGATTGCTGGCGGAGATGGAGGCGTTGCTCTATGGCAGGCTGGTGTCGGAAGAGGGCTGCCTGCGCATCGTTGCGGATGACGGCTCCGGGTATCTGGTTATTTGGCCTTATGACTACACGGTTGCCCTCGAGGATGATGACAGGGTTGCTGTAGTCGATGGCAGTGGCACGACGGCGGCCCGGGTGGGCGACCTGGTGCGCATGGGCGGGGGCACGTCCCCGTCCATCGCGAGCCCGACCGTGCGCGATGCCATGGGCGACTGCGAAGGACCCTTGTGGATCGCATCACACGAGATTCAGGGTCTGAGCCTGGAGTCTCTCTCAGAGGATCCGGACATCGCCCCGCTGTTGGCGGATCTCGACAGGGCGGGTGTCGTCCGGGGCGATGCCGAGGAGAGCAGGGCTGCCCTCCTGTATCCCGAGCCCGGCATCGCTTACACGCTGGGCGAGGCGGGTTGGTTGCACCTGCACCGCTACCCCAGCGTCGCCATTGCCGAGGTACGTGCGGCTTCCATTGCCCAGGATGCCAGGAATGCTATCATTGACTGGGTAGCGCCGCCGGGATTCTACCGCTGCGGTCGCGTCATGGCCCTCTACCTCGGGGTCGATGACGGTGTGAAGGACGTGTTGCTCTCGCGGTGCACCCTCGTTGTCGAGCCCTATTAGCGGAGCCCGGGCCGGCGCGCCTGTGAGGAGGTCTGATGCTGAAGCGTGGTTTGTACCTTGTAGTTCTTGGATCGCTGATACTGACAGGCTGTGGGGAGCCCCCTGCCATTGTGGGGACCGCACCGACGCCTCCAGCCGGTGCAGCAGAGGATGCCGTGGCACCCGAGACGGACGTGGACGGCCCAGCGGGTCGCGGAAAAGTTGCCTATGTCCAGCATGGCGATCTATGGATCAAGGCCCTTCCTGAAGGTGACGCGGCCCAGTTGACCGACGATGGTCTGAACAGTCATCCGCTCTGGTCTCCTTCGGGACGGTACGTGGCCTTTCGCAAGGACGTCGAGTTGATGACCGCCGATACTGCCTCGGGGATTGTGCGCTCGTGGACGACCCCTGTGAGTACCTACCTCTGGTCGCCAGAGGGCGATGTGCTGGCCTACGTTGCCGGGTCGGGCATCCTGCGCCTTGCCGTGGTCGATATGGCCGCAGGCACCGAAGTGACGCTGATCCCGCCGGAGGTGGGGGTGCTGGGCCGCATCGGTGATATCGCCTGGAGCCCTGATGGACAGGCAATTGCCTATGAATGGGACGAAGGGCAGGAGGCACAGGGTCTCTTCCTGATTCCATACGGTGGCGGCGAAGCGACCGAACTCTACGCGAGCGGCAAGCCCGAGAAGGGCGATGCCCTGCTGGCAGGATGGTCTGGCGACGGACGCTATCTGCTCTTCTGGCAGGGGCCCATCGTATCTGCCTCGCAGTTGGCGGATGGCGTTCCGCTGTACGCTCTGCCCGCTGGTGGGGGGGCGCCCGAGGTCGTCGTCGATGAGGTCCTGTACTTTGACGACTTCGTGGTCCCGCAGCGTGGAACCAGCGCGCTGGCGTTGATCGAGGGTACTCATCGGGGGGTGTGGACGCGCAAGCGCCTGGTCGTAACGGACCTGGACGGCGGAGACCTCGCTGTTCTCTCGCCCGAAGGGTTGGTCGCCGTGGCCCCTGCGTGGTCGTCGGACGGCACACGGGTCGCGTATAGCGCGATGGTGGATCTGGGCGATCTCGTTGGCGGCGACAGTGCGCGCGAGGGGCTGGCGACCCGGCGGATTTGGGTGAGCGGCGCCGACGGCAGCGAGCCGGTGGCGCTGACCGCCGATCCGGCCTATCGCGATGAGCGCCCGTTCTGGTCCGCCGATGGCGAGAGCCTTCTGTTTGCGCGGATGGATGCCGAGGATCGCCTCTCGCTATGGCGGCTCGACATCACGTCACGTGAGGCAACGCGCGTCGTCGACGACGTCGGCCCGCTTCCCGGCCCGGCGGCACCATGGTTTGGGTATTACGGCCACGTCGACTGGGCACCGGTCCTCGATTGGTGGCCCGGCGAGGCTTCGCGCTAGGTACGAGCAGTCACATTTCGGTTAGGGTCAGCAAGGGCTGGTGCAGTGTTGTCGACGGTGTGGGCCAGGATAGCTTCGTCCTGTCCGAACAGACTGTAGAGCACGATCGCGAGCACGATGGGCAGGAGATACAGCAAACTCTCCAGACCACCGCTGAGCCAAGTGGCGGCCGTGTAGGCTTGGTGCGTGTGAGCCAGGCCGATAGCGCTCAGGACGTGGGTGAGGATCAGCGTTGTCCCGGCTGGTACCAGCAAGGCTGTCGTCCTCCCCTGGCGTGAGGGTGTTCGCAGCATCCATAGGGGTGCAACCAGGAAGGTCATCACGGCAGGCAGATAGGTGACCAGCGCCTCAACCGTGTGCAGGGTACGGGATGGCTGCCAGGCATCGTAGAAGGTCAGGTGGTAAGTGGGATCGGCGATGCCGACGAAGACTGCGTACTGGCACCCCATCGGGATCAGGACTGCTGCCAGCCCATCGCGTTGCGCAGCCTGCAGACCGATTGCTACAGGCGCCACGCTCATCACACTGAGATAGAGTACCCAGGGGGCATTGATACGGATCTCAGTCGCTGACAGAGCCGAGAGGCTGAAGACCAAAGCACCGTCTCTCAGTTGGACTGCCGTCGTCGCGAGCCTGGTCGCCAGCAATAGCCCCAACAGCAGCCACGCAATCGCCATCCCACGGCGTCCCGCAGTGCGACGCAGGGTGCGCAGCCCGGAGATTCCCCAAATCAGGAGAGTCGCACCTGGCAGTACCAGCGGTGCAACGATATCCCAAAAGGGACCGCCCAACTTCCATAAGCCTTCAAAGAAGAGCCAGGGCCAGATCCCCGACAGCAAGTAGCCTGCTGCAGGATAGCTCCATGTCGTCAGTCGCCGCTCCAGGAGCAGGCTGAGCAGGGCGAAGCCAAAGGCGAGCGGGGTCAGCGGATCCGGGTGTCCCCGGTAGGTGATCCAGTGACGGTGGTCCGCCACGACAACGCTTAGTGCCACCAGTCCGAAGAGCGCTGTGGCGATGACGGCGCGATGCTGCCACAGGCGAGGCACGAGCCAGGTGACCCAGGCCACAAGGCGCTCGCCTCGGGATAGGTGCACTCTGTGCAGCCCATGGCGTACGACCTCAGCGTTGCCCAGATCCGCCAGCGCCGCTGTGCGGGCTGCTTCGGGCGTGCGTCCGGAGGTCAGGTAGTCCTCGACGGCGTCCTCGAAGTGGGCTTCCAGTTCCGTGCGCACGTCCCTGGCGAGTGGCTGCGGCAGCCCCTTGGTGGCTTCGGCGAGCCACTGTTCGAGGGCCGCGGCCTCTGGGGTCGTCATTTTGCCTCCCCAAGCACGGCGTTGACGGCGCGCGCGTAGGTCATCCAGGCGGCGCGCTCAGCCTCCAGGGCGCGCTCGCCCGCCTCGGTGAGGCGATAGTAGAGGCGCTGCCGGCCATTGGTCAACGTCGTATAGGCCTCGACCAGGCCATCCTTCTCCAGCTTGTGGAGCGTGGGGTAGAGCGTCCCTTCCTGGAAGTCAAGGACATCGCTGGAGCTGGCCTTGATCTGTTTGGCGATCGCGTACCCGTAGCTGGCGCCTCTGGACAACGCGTGCAGGATCAGAAGTGGCAGGCTTCCTGTCATGTTCATCGTTCACCTCCGGATGGTTCGACCACATGGATGCCGATGCATACCATCACTATACATCTGAATTCTATGTATGTCAACCCCGTGCCTGAGGTGGGCTAATCAGGCCCGTCGTGCCGTCGGGATCCGTGCCGAAGTCGAGTCGCGTGCTCTCTAACCGGCCTGGGGTTCGCCGAGGACCAGT
>JAXDDP010000182.1:0-15064 GCA_034676785.1 Anaerolineae bacterium
ACTGGGTTGCCAACGGCGCAGGGCCTCTTCTACGGCCCTCGTGCGTTAACCATCAGCCCAGATGGCGAGCTGTATGTGTCGGACACGGGCAACAAGCGGGTCCAGGTGTTTGACCTGGACGGAGCATTCCTGCGGGAGTTTGGGGGCAGCGGCACACGGGCGGGTGCGTTGGACGAACCTGTAGGAATCGCGGTCAACGGTAACGGGGTGGTTGCCGTTGCCGACACGTGGAACCGGCGGATCCAGCTGTTCACCGCACAGGGCGAGGCCCTGACCCAGTGGACGGTGCCGACCTGGGATGTGACCAACCCGGACGAGAAGCCGTTCCTGGCCTGGGGTGACGACGACGATCGCCTCTACGTGACTGACCCGATGCGGCGGCGCGTGCTGGCGTTCGATGCGCAGGGCGGGTACCAGTGGGCGTTGACCGCCGCTGGTGGGACATCCCTCGGCTTCCCTCAAGGCTTGAAGGCCGTAGACGGCACACTGTACATTGGCGATGCGCATGCGGGGGCCCTGTATGCTGTCGAGTTGCCCTAGAGGGTCGCATCGCGGTGCGCAGGGACTACCGCCCGGCCAATCCCCGGTCTACCGACGGGGTTTGGGGTGACTAACTGAGGCCGTAGGCAGGAATCAGCGCGCCGTGAATCGCGGATGCGGCTTCGGAGGCCAGGAAGAGGAAGACGCGCGCGATGTCTTGCGGCGGGACCCAGTTGGCTGTGTCAGTGTAGGGCA
Source organism: Anaerolineae bacterium (assembly GCA_034676785.1). GTDB lineage: Bacteria > Chloroflexota > Anaerolineae > B4-G1 > SLSP01 > PWVB01. The sequence continues at coordinate 736 of JAXDDP010000182.1, forward strand.
ACGCTCGCCGATTGCTGTCGGTGTCGATCGTGCCGGGCAGGACGCAGTTGACGTTGATGCCGAGGTGCTTTACCTCGTCAGCAAGCGATTCGGTCAGGCGCGCGACCGCAGCCTTGGATGCGGTATAGGCTGCGGCGTGGTGTTTGCCCTGCAGCGCCCCCCGTGCTGCGGTGAGGATGATGCGCCCTCGGCCCTGATCCAGCATCACCGGAAGGACGGCGCGGGACACTACGAACGCAGTGCGCGCATTGAGCGCCATCATAGCATCCCAATCCGATAGGTCGGTGCGCTGCAGAGGCTCTCCGGCCCGGTAGCCGCCGACGGTGTTGGCGAGTACGTCGATGCGCCCGAACCGGTCGAGCGCCTTCCCGACCATCGCCTGTGTGGCATCGGGGTCGTTGAGATCGGTCGACGGTGCTACAAGCGTAGTGGATGCCGCACAGAGTTCGGGCAGTGCCGCACGGACGCTGTCGGCGTTGCGACTGACGAGCACCAGGCTGGCTCCAGCCTCGGCAAAAGCCAGGGCGACGGCTCTTCCCAGCGTGCCACTGGCACCGGCGACGACCACGACACTGCTCCTGAAGTCGAACCTGCAGGCGTCCATCCTGCGCCTCCTTTCGCCTGTACCTTGCACAAGTATAATGCGTGCACCGTCGATATCAACCAAGGAGCGTATGATGGACTACACCTATGAGCAGATCGCCAAGATGATCGACCACTCGTTGTTGAATCCCACCCTGACCACCGCCGAGCTGGAGGCGGGCATCCAGGTGGCGATTGCGTATGACGTTGCGAGCGTGTGTATCATGCCCTACTACCTCAAGCGCTGCGCGGACCTGCTGCGTGCGGCTGGTGGGAGCGTCAAAGCGAGCACGACGATCGGGTTCCCTCACGGAGGGCACACGACGGCGATCAAGCTTGCCGAAGCCGAGCGCGCTCTCGCGGACGGATGCGAGGAGCTCGATACCGTCTGCAACATCAGCAAGGTGCTGAGCGGTGACTGGGACTACGTCCGCCATGACCTGAAAGTCGTCATCGACGCCGCGCACGCCGCCGGTCAGAGGGTGAAAGTGATCTTCGAGAACTGCTACCTCCAGGATGCGCACAAGATCGCCCTGTGTGAGATCTGTGCCGACCTCGGGGCAGACTGGGTGAAGACAAGTACCGGTTACGGAAGTGGCGGCGCGACGGACGCTGATCTCACGCTGATGCGCGCTCACTCGCCTGCCTCGGTCCAGGTCAAGGCTGCTGGTGGCGTGCGGTCGCTCGACAGGTTGCTGGAGGTCCGCGCGCTGGGGGTCACCCGGGTTGGCGCGTCGCGAACCGAGCAGATCCTGGATGAGACGCGGGCGCGCCTGGGCCTGGCGCCCATCGCGCGCTAACCTCGCCCGACCAAACGCAACTGCGGCTCCCTGGCGCTTCGCCAGGGAGCCGCACAACTGCTGGAGGAGCATGGGGTTGTGCTACTCGATGCGCAAGCTTCCTGATCCCTGGTCAACCGTCAGAACGATCTGGTAGTCGGCCCGGTCGAAGTTTGAGGATTCCCACGTGCCGTCGTCCTCGTCACCCCGCACGAGTTCGAGGTCATCGCCCGGATGAAACCCGCCGCTGCCACCGTCGAGATGCAGCCGCAGCCCGGCATCATCGGGGACGTCGATGGTGATCGCGCCCGATCCTCCATCGAGAAGCGCCTCGAGGTCGCGCTCTCCGGGAAGGCTGAGGTCAATCGAGCCGGTCCCGGCATCGAGTACGAGGCTGCGCACGTTCAGGTCGCGCAGATCGAAGCTGCAGGCACCTGTGCTCGTGTCCAGCACGAGGTCCAGAATGACCTCCGGCGAGAGCTCTACGTCCCAACGCTGCTGCGAGTCATCAAAGCTCAACGTACTGTAGGGGATTCCCTGGAGCATCGTGTCGAGGCTGATGCTCGTGCGTGAATTGTGTCGCTCAACGTGGTAGATCAGCTCTCCACGGTAGGCGATGTTGGCCTCCATCAGGTTCGGCGAATCAACGAGAGCGCTCAGGGTTCCAGGCGCGCTCGTCCAGTCGATCGTCACCGTGGCTTCCTCGGTCTGCTCGAGCGGCTGCACGAGCTGATCTCGTTGCAGCGTTGCTGGACGCGCCAGATCAACGAGTGCGGGAATCTGCTCGGCGAACAGGGCGATGCCGATCGCCGTGCCGACCAGCACCAGCATCAGGATGCCGCTGGCGATGGCTCCGGCCACCGACCGACGCCCGATGAGAACGTCAATGCCCAGTGCGACCAGGGCGATCGGCCAGAACCGCCAGAGCACGGCCCAGCCGGTCGCGGGGACGATGCCCAGGTTGGACAACAGGAGCAGGACGCCAAAGGCGATCAGGGCGATCGGCCAGAAGAGCGACCGCCGGCGCGGTGGCGCCGGCCGCGCGGGCGGGACGACGACGCTGCTGGGGTGGACGTAGGTTTCCTGGTTGACGGTAGGTCCGTCGGACTGTTGTGTCATGCGAATAATCCTCCCTTGTGCTTTCTTTGCACGCTATATACGGGAGGAGATCGATCGTGGTTGCGGGAGGTGGGGGGACCCGCAGCGCCAGCCGTAGTCAGCCCAGGAGCAGCCGTCCGCAACCGCCGTGGCAGTTGCGATGGACCCACCCCGGCGCAGCTCTAGCCCGTTTCAGGCGCCGGGCGGATCCTTGTCGGGCAGCTCACAGCTCAGTTCGGGGCCCTCCGGGTGCATCGCCAGGTACACCTTTTCGCTGCTGAGAGGCAGGTCGGTGAAACGGCGTCCCGTGGCCGCATAGAGCGCGTTAGCAATCGCTGGCGCGGTCTGGACCATCACGTGCTCACCGACGCCGCGAGCGCCCCAGGGCCCATCCTCAAGCGGGGTCTCGACGATGTCGCCGTGGATGGCCCGCGGCGCGTCTTTTGCCGTCGCGATCTTGTAGTCCACGAAGCTGCCGTTTATGGGACGCCCGCTCTGGTCGAAGCGCAGCCCCTCGAATGCGGAACTCATCCCGTGGACGGCACCGCCCTCGATCTGCGTCATCACCAGGTCCGGATTGATAGCCTTGCCAACGTCGTAGGCGCTGGCGATCGTGAGGATCTCGATGGCCCCGGTCTCGGTGTCAACCTCCAGGTCAACGGCCTGCGCGCCGACCGTGTAGTGGACCACGGCACGCGTGCCCTGGCCTGTGTCCGGATCGAGGCCCGTGACGTAGGTGGGCATAAACTTGCCCGATCCAACGATCGGGCCGCCCTGCCAACCCTCGAAGTTCTCGTTCGGCAGCCCATAGACGACCATCTTCTGCAGGGGTTGCTCCCGCTCGGAGCGGTAGGACACGACGACGCCCTCTTTGATGTCAAGGTCAGTGGGGTCCTCATCCCAGTAGCGGGCCACAATGTCGAGGATCTTGGCTCGCGCATCCTCGGCAGCTGCCTTCACGGCGTTGCCCATCGACCAGGTGAGCCTGCTGGCGACTGTCTGCCATTCGTAAGGGCTGTACTTGGTGTCGACAGGATTGGCTGAGACGCGCACCCACTCATACGGGATGCCCAGGGCCTCCGCGGCCATCTGGGCGACCACGGTGAACGCGCCCTGGCCGATCTCCTGCCCACCGACGTAGACGTTCAGCGTGGCATCCTCATTGAAGCGTACGATGGCAGAGCTGCCGGGGTTAGGGGGCATGGCTGGGGCCTTCCACATAATGGCGATGCCCTTGCCGCGCCGCTTATTGGGTGCCGAGGGTGCTGGCTGGCTACCCCAACCGATGGCCCGGGTCACCTTGTCGATGCACGCGACCAGATCGATCCGGGGCATGGTCATCCCCGTGAGGATGGTATCGTCTGTGCGGACGCAGTTGCGCCGTCTGAACTCCGCCGGGTCCATGCCGATACGCTCTGCCAGGAGATCCATCACCTGCTCGATGCCCCAGTGGATCTCGGGCATCCCGAACCCGCGCATAGCGCTGCCGATTGGGTGGTTCGTGTAGACGCAAAGAGAGTCCCCCTTGACGTTGGGCACGTCGTAGGGCCCGGTACAGGAGTAGCCCGCGGCGCGCGCGATGTTGACGCCGTAGTCGTTGTAGGCGCCGCCTCCGAAGTAGTAGGTGACCTCCATAGCGAGGAGCTGGCCATCCGCGTCACAGCCGATCTTGATCTTCGCCACGAGGCTCTGGCGCACGTTCGTGGCGATGAACTCCTCCTCGCGCGTCATCCTGACCTTGACCGGGCGTCCCTTCACCGCGCCGGCCATCAGGGCGACGTTGGCTTCGATCGAGATCCCGGCCTTCCCTCCAAACCCACCGCCCACGTAGGGCGAGATGACGCGAATCTTGCCGTGAGGGACGCCAAGGCTCTGCGCGAGAAGATCGCGCTGGGCAAAGGGCGACTGCGAGGCTGCCCAGAGCGTGATCTCGTCCGATGGATCCCAGCGGGCGACGGCAATGTGCGTCTCGATGGGCGCGTGCTGTATCTGAGGCAACGTGTAAGTGCCCTCGACGACGGTCGCACAACGGGGCCAGGCGGCTTCCGTGTCGCCCTTGCGAAGGCGGAAGTGCTCTGAGATGTTGGTTCCGGGCTCCGGGAAGATGAAGTTGACAACTTCGTAGCTTCCCAGGTCCGGATGGACCAGCGGCGCCCCGGATTGGGCGGCGAGGTAGGGGTCGAAGACCGGCTCGAGGGGCTCGTACTCCACGTGGACCAGGGCCGCGGCCCGCTCGGCGATTTCCTCGCTGGTCGCGACGACGCCTGCCACAGACTCGCCCACGTAGCGGACGCGATCGTGGGCGAAGATGAAACGGTCCTTAAGGTAGAGGCCGAGCCGGCGTGGGGCATCCTGTCCCGTCACAACCGCCTTGACGCCGGGCAGGGCCAGGGCCGCGCTCGTATCGATGGCTCGGATGAGCCCATGGGCTATCGGGCTGTGAACGAGTTTGCCGTAGAGCAGCCCAGGGCCGAAGGCCATGTCATCCACATACTGCGCCGCGCCCGTCACCTTCTCCAGGGCATCCACGCGAGGGACGCTCTTGCCGACCGGATGATTCGTCTCACCTGCCATAGACCTGCCTCCCCAAGGGACTCAGAGTTGCGTCGATTGCTATGCCGGTTAGCCTTCCTCGCCTCTTCCCGCCACGTCCTGAATGGCCTCGATGATGCGGACGTACCCGGTGCAGCGGCAGAGGTTTCCGACGAGGGCCTCGCGGATCTCGTCCTCAGTGGGGTGAGGGTTGCGATCCAGGAGCGCCTTGGACGACATCAACATGCCCGGGGTGCAGAAGCCGCACTGCACGGCGTTGTGTTGGATGAAGGCCTCCTGCAGCGGGTGCAATTCGCCGCCAGCGCTCAGTCCCTCGGTGGTCTCGATGGTCGCTCCATCGGCCTCAGGTGCCAACACCAAACACGAGTTCACGGGGAGGCCATCCAGCAGCACGGTACACGCGCCGCATTCGCCGTTTTCGCAGCCGCGCTTGGGGCTGGTAATCCCGAGCTGCTCGCGTAACACCTGAAGCAACGTGTGGTGCGACCTCACGACGATCGTGTGGTGGTCGCCATTGACGGTGAGTGAGATCTCGTGGAGCATCGTTACCTCCTAGCAGCACGGTGGATCCGCGGGCATCCGGCTGATGATCGCCCGGACGACGCGTCGCGTGAGGTTGATCACCATAGCCTGACGATACTCCTGACCCGCGCGGATGTCGGAGATCGGGCAGCAGCACCCATAGGCTGCAGCCGCCGCCCGGTCGATCGCCTCATCGCTCAGGTCTCCGGCCAGGATAGCCTCTGACTCGGCTGCACGCAGTGGGGTGGGGCTCACAGCGCCGAGCGCAAGGCGCCAGGAAGGGCGCGCCGCCTCCGGGATGGCCAGGGCCGCAACGCTCACGATGGATAGGTCCCCTGCCTGGCGGCGGCTCAGCTTCTCGAAGGCGCCGACGGTGCCATCAGGGGGCCGTGGCAGAACCAGCCCGATCACGATCTCGCCAAGGCGCAAGGCCGTTTTCCTGGGCCCGGTGATGAAGTCCGCGACGGGCAGTTGGCGTTCGCCTCCCGGGCCAGCAATCTGTACCAGCCCCTCCAGCACGTAGAGCGCGGGCGCCGTGTCGGCTGCGGGGGAGGCAGTGCAGATGTTACCGCCGATGGTCGCGCGGTTGCGCACCTGTTCGTTCCCCATTGAGGCAGCTGCGTCGGCGAGAACGCTCCAGTGGGATCTGACCAGCTCAGAGCGCGCCAGCTCGTTCATCCGGATGGCGGCCCCGACGAAGAGCGAGCCCGTCCCCGCCTGGACCGTGAGATCGCGGAGGCGAGGCAGCCCCTTGACGTCGACGACCAGATCCGGGTGGAACACGCCGTCGCGGACGCGGGGAATGAGGTCGGTGGCACCGGCAACCACGGCGACGACCTTCCCCGGACTGGTCAGGTGCTGAAACGCCTCTCCCAGAGACGTTGGCTTGCAGTAGTCAAAAGGGTGCATAGTCGAGCCCTCCACGGCCCAGTGCATCGGACCCTATGTTGGGTCCCGCTGCCCACACTGCCAGGTGACCGACCGGGTGGGGCGGGCTGCCGGGCGGCGCGGCGCAGCCTGTGTCCGGAAGCGCCGCACCGCCCAGGTCGAGACCTAGACTAGAAATCCAGCGTTGCGCGCTCTTTGACCCCAAAGAGTGACGGTGGGACGATGATGAAGAGCGCGTTGAGTAGGATGCCGACGATGGCGGCAAAGACGATTGCCGGGATGCCATCCGGGAAGAAGAGCGGGATGCGGAACGGGAACAGGCCGTTCGCCAGACCCAGGTTGCCGCCGATGCCAAGGACGAGGATCACCGCACCGATCGCCAGGTTCTTGGGATCGAAGAGGTTGACCTTCTCGCTCTGGATCAGGGCGATACCTTGCTTGCCGATGACACCGAAGAGGTAGATGGACAGGCCGCCAGTGACAGCCACGGGAATTGTGTTCACCAGCGCCGCGAGCTTGCCGATGAACGCAAGCAGAACGGCCATCACGCCGGCGGTCATGATCACGGAGATCGAGTAGTTGCGGGTGATCGCCATCAGCGAGTTGTTCTCGCCGTAGTTGGTCCCGGCGCAGCCACCGAAGAAACCGGCGATAGCGTCGTTGGACCCGTCCGCGACCAGGTTCAGGCCAATCAGGCGCTTGATCTCGGTGGGCTTCTTCTTGAGGTCCTTGGCCAACTGGTCGATGTAGAGGCTCATCTGGTAGAGGTGGGCGGTCGATTCGGGAATCGTCGCGATGGCAATGAGCGCCACGCTGAGGGCCATTCCCCAGGCCCGGGCATCACCAAAAGCTGGGAGGGTGAAGTTCGGAAGGCGCACCCAGGCGGCCTCACCCACAGGCGAGAAGTCGACGATGCCGACGGCGAGGGACAGAAGGTAGCCCGCGACTGCCCCCAGTAGGATCGGCAGCATCCCCAGAAGTCCCTTTCCCTGGAGATAGACCGAGAAGACGATGGTGCAGACCAGGGTAAAGAAAGCGACACCCCAGTGCGCTGATGACTGGGCCAGTGCTGTTCCAGCCAGGGCAATGCCGATGACGATGGCGACGCTGCCCGTTACGATGGGCGGCAGGACCTTGTCCAGGCGCGCCTTGCCGATCCACTGGATCAACAGGCCAAACAGGATGTTGAACAGGCCTGTGAGCAAGATGCCGACCTGGGCAATGCGTACCCCGTCAGGGCAGTACACGGTCGAGGGATCGTTGAAGCAGTCGCCGGCATACTTTGCCATCACGGTGATGAAGACCGTGATGTAGCTAAATGAGGAGCCGTAGTATAGAGGGATCTTGCGCTTGGCAACCAGAAGCGCGATGATCGTGCCCAGGCCGGAGGTGAAGAGCGTCACCCCCACATCGAACTTCGTGAGGATGGCGACCAGCACCGTGGCCGGGAACATCGTCAGGACTTGCTGGAAGCCCAGACTGAGCATGGCGGGAAGGGGCGGCGTATCCTCAGGCATGTAGCCAATCGTCGACGCATTCGTGACTTTCTTTGCCATGTGCACTACTCCTTGAGTAACGAAAGATTCTGAACAGCTGGATAAGTTTCGGACCTGCTTGTACGTAGCCTACCGTGCGAACTCCCCGATACCACACTCCCCCTTTCTTTGACTTGCTGACACTCCCTTCCTTAGCATACTGCCCTGTCGCTGGCCGCCGGCCAACGCAGGCCTCACCCCGCAATCCGGCGAGCCGGTTCGAAGCGACTGCGTGCCGGCTTCAGGATATCACCGTACGCTGCCAGGTTGCGGTCTTGGAGGTGATCGAAGATCATCGGGCTGACGGAGCCGTAGGAGATTCGCTTGAGCGGCTCGGGATCGAGCTCCGCAGCGATGATATCTTCTGTGCCACGCCCCAGCGCCAACGTCTGCGCGATGGGGCTCACGATCATGCTGTGGCCAAAGTAGTAGTTTTCTCCGGCGTCCGGGCCGATGGCGTTGCAGGCCGCGATGTAGACGTGGTTGTCGTAGGCGCGTGCTTTGTTCGTGGTCTCCCAGATCTCGAAGCTGCGCAGCAAGGCCGAGGGGCGGACGATGACCTCAGCACCGTGTATGGCCTCACAGCGGTACAGCTCCGGGAAATCCCCATCGTAGCAGATGGTGAGCCCAATAGCCGCTATGGGCGTCTGCACCACGAGTGGCTCGGTGCCGGGTGAAGACCACCCGCCGGCTGCCTGGCGCTCCGTGGGGAAGAGGTGCGTCTTGCGGTAGACGCCCAGGAGCCCGTCGGGCCCGAACAGGGCGGCGCTGTTGTAGACGATGCCCGATTCCGGGCCGCGCTCGTAGGTGGGAAAGACAATGTACAGGTCGAGGGCGCGTGCCATGGCCGCCACCGGCTCCGTCAGGGGGCCGGGCAGCGTGTCGACCAGGGCCCACAGCTCCTCGGTTGGGCAGCCGGGTGTGAAGCCCGTCGTCACGCTCTCAGGGAGGACGATCAGGCTTGCCCCGGTCTCGCGTGCCGCCCGCTCTGTCCACGCCAGGGCCTTCTGGACGTTCTCCCGGACTGCCAACGGCGTGACCGCGAACTGCGCGCAGGCGACCGTGAACCGCTCCATCAGAGCGCTCCCTCGGCGTACAGGTCGGCGATCTGTTCTGGCGTATAGCCGAGTAGCTCGGACAGCAGCGCCTCGGTGTGTTGGCCCAACGTGGGTGCCGCGGACCGCAACGCGCCGGGCGTACCGCTGAGTTTCACCGGGATCCCGGGGACGGTCATCGTCCCGGCGACCGGATGATCGAGCTGGACCAACATGTCCCGGGCCAGTACCTGGGGGTGCTCCATCACTTCGGCCATCGTGTTGATGGGACTAACGGGAATCCCGGCCGCCTCGAGCAATGCCTGCCACTCTGCACTGCTGCGCTCGCAGAAGATCCCGGCCAGGACCGGACGAAGCTCGGCATAGTGGGTGTCGCGCAACGGGTTGGTCCTGAACCTTGGGTCTTCAGCGAGTTCGGGGTGCTCAAGGACCTCGCAGAGCTTTCGCCAGAGCGCGTCATTCCCCGCCGCGACCATCAACTGGCCATCCCGTGTATCGAATGGCTCGAAAGGGACGATCGAGGGATGGCGGTTTCCTTGCGGGCGCGGCACTTCACCGGTTACGCCGTATCGCGCGACCGCGTTCTCCAGGATGGCCACCACGGAGTCGAGCATAGCCACGTCCACGACCTGCCCACGACCGGTGCGCCCGCGCGCGGCGAGTGCGCTGAGGATGCCGATCGTTGCAAAGAGGCCCGCCGTGATATCGGCTATCGACGTCCCTACGCGGGTGGGTTGTCCATCTACCGCACCGGTGATGCTCATCAGGCCACTCATCGCCTGTATCACGGCATCGTAGGCAGGGCGCTGGCTATAGGGCCCGGTGCGCCCGAAGCCCGACGACGCGGCGTAGATCAGGCGGGGGCTGATCTCCTGCAGCGCCTCGTAGCCCAGGCCCAACCGGTCCAAGGTGCCGGGACGGAAGTTCTCGACCAGGACGTCCACGAGCGGGATCAGCTCACGGAACACCTGCTGGCCACGCGGGGATTTCAAGTTCAGCGTCATGCTGCGCTTGTTGCGGTTGAGGCTCATGAAGTAGGCACTCGCGCCGTTGACATAGGGGCCGTAATGGCGCGCATCGTCGCCGACGCCAGGAAGCTCGACCTTGATGACGTCGGCTCCCAGGTCGGCGAGCACCATCGTTGCATAGGGCCCGGCTAGCACACGGGTCAGATCCAGCACACGCAGTCCTTCCAGGGCCATCATAGGCAGTTTGCTCCGCTCCTCCAAGGTCGTAGGTCCAGCGCCAGACAGGCGGTCGCGTGCACGCTTAGCGCCTGGCTTCGACCTGCCGGTTCAGGCTATCGACGTGGCCAGGGTCGTAGGCGTCGCCGAACTTGGTCTTCGGCAGGGCCTCTCGCGCAGCCATCAGCGCGTCATAGCGCTCATCGTCGACAAAGGCGACGCAACGTCCAATGCTCGACTCGCCGTCGACGAACCGCCACGGGAAGAACCCGATCTGGACCCGTTGGTTGAGCAGTAGGTCGATCTCTCCACCGATGCACTCCGCGTGGATGATCCCGTCGGGGAACATCTCGATGTGCATCAGTTGGTACTTCGTGTCGTCGAAGACATCCGCGAGCCCAGCCCCGTACTTGCGCTGGAAGTGCGCCTCCGCCTGGCGGGCCTGGCGCGGCATCCAGTCACGGATGATCGTGTTCATGGGATGATCCGCGCTTCCGCAGTCGACGCCGATCCAGCGAAGCTTCTTCTGCTTGGCCCATACCGCGAACTCCCGATCGGGGCCGGGGTGCTGGACCATGTATCGGATCTCGTTGGCTGTCGGCATGTCCCAGCCAAAGTGGTGGAAGCCTGTGTGGATGATCAGGATGTCGCCCTCACGGACCTCGACGCGCTCCTCGACCATCTGGGACGTGTAAATGTCGTAGTCGGCGACGACGTCCGATAGGTCGACGATGGCAGCATCGTGAACAAGAAAGTCCATCTGAAGATCGGCGATGTCTTTGCCCGCCGTGAAGAAGTGAATCTCGCCGTCCAGGTGTGTGCCCAGGTGGTTGGAGTGGGTGACAACCTGGCCGTTCGCGCCATTGGGCGCAAGACGCTTGAAGTACTTCACCTGAAGTGGCTCGTAGGTTGGCCAGGGCGGCGTGCCAATGCCCAGTGGGATCGTAAGGTCAATCAGCTTCATCGGTTTTAGCCTCCTATCGGGTTATCCTGCTGTATAGAACACGCCACGCGGTCGCCTCGTTACGGCGTGGCCCAGTAGTGATCCGGCGGTTTGCAGTGCGCGCGACGAACACGTGACTACTCGCACAGGGCCTTGAGTGCGGAGAAGGCCTGCTCGAAGCAAGCACGCGGGGCGCGGACGAGGCCCGCACCCACCATGCCGATGCCCGGTTCCTTGTGGGCAATGCCCGTGTTGATCAGCGGCAGCGTCCCGCTGGCTACAACCTTGCGTACGTCGATGCCCAGCGGCGTGCCCTGGAAGTCGAGGGCCGGGACTGTGAACGCCGTGTGTTGGCCCGCAGTGATCTCCATCATCTCGCGAGTCACACCGAGAGCGCGCTGTGCGGTGCCACCCACGAAGCGGACGATGGCGGGCGCGGCTGCCATCGCGAAGCCACCGATTCCCGCGGTCTCCGTGATGGCCGAGTCGCCAATATCGGGATTCGCGTCATCTGCCGAGAAGCCCGGGAGCCAGAGACCGTCGACGATCGGGGCTGGCGCGGTGAACCACCGGTCGGGGAACGCCGCTACGCGTATGCCAAAGTCGGTGCCGTTGCGGGCCATGACGGTGACGAGCGAGCTGCCCTCGATGCCCTCCGCGGTCTCGAGCATCGCCTTCGCGGCAGGCATCGACAGGTTGAGGAAGAAGTGGTCGTTGCTGTCGATGAAGCGCAGGACCGCGTCAGCGACCCGCTTCGTTGACGTCCGGAGGAGCGCTGGCGCAATTTGCCGGATGAGGAGTGAGGTGCCGGCGCGGTTGCGGTTGTGGCCTTCGTCGCCCATATGGAGGGCCTGGGCAATGAGGCTGCGTAGGTCGATGGGGCCGGTCCTGGCAAGGGTTTTGCGCAGCGCAGGATAGAGCTCATCAGCCATCCAACGCAGATGGGCGAGTACGTCGTCACCATAGGCACCATAACGGAGGACGCGCCCGAGCCCCTCGTTCTGGGTCGCATAGGTCGTGTTGCCGATTGTCTCGTTGTGGACGATGAAGACGGGCATTGATGGTGAAACGATGCCGGCCATGGGGCCGACGGTGTGATGATGGTGGCAGGGCTCCAGGGAAACCTTGCCAGTGGCGGCGAGCTCGGCGGCTTCCTCAACTGTGTCCGCCCATCCCTCGTAGACGATGGCTCCCATCACCGCGCCGCGCTGTGGCCCACACATGCGCTCCCACGTGATCGGGGGGCCAGCGTGCAGGATCATCCGTTCACCCATGCCCGGGATCGTGCGCCCGGCAAGCCCCATGCCCACGAGAAGCGGGCGACTGGTGGTGATGCGTTCCAGTGCCTCGCGGTTGGCGGCATCGATGTCGATGCCGGACGATGTGCGCGTGAGTGGCGTGTAGCCGCTCAACGGCGGGCGCCAGTCCACCTGGATGACGTCGGCGCCCTGGCTCTCAAGGCTCCTGCGGAAATCCTCAAGGCCAACGTTGATGGCTCTGATCGGCTGCCCAAAGAGATCGTGGATTGCCATGTCTAGGCCCCTCTATGCCAGGATGAAGCCGGCCAGACGCGATGCCGCGGCATTCGTCGGCAGGACGATGACCCCCGCTTCGCGCAGACGCGCCTCCTGCGCCCTGAGGTTCTGGGGATCGCGCTCGGTACCGCAGACGTGCGCAACGAAGAGCACGGTCCGTCCTTGGTCGGCCAGGTAGGCCTGCGCATCGCGGATGGCTTCGACGGCGGCTCCTGCCGGATCGGGGTGTACACCAAAACCGAGTACGATGTCCAGGAGAATCACGGCTGTCTCCGGGTCATGGACCTCCTGGATGATCCTGCGGTTCCGAAGCGTGGGGTCGAGCATCGGGTGCAGGCGTCCCTGGGTGAACTCATCTTCGCCCAGGTCGATGACACAATGCCCCTGGCTCACCGCCGAATCGCGTAGCTGGTTGTCCTTATCGATGGGCGCGTTCGACAGGATGGTGACATCGGGAAGCATCTTGCGGAGGATGGCCTGGGTCTCGTAGCAGAAGGTGCCACCGCTGAAAAGCCCCCGCAAGTAGCGCTGTTCCTTCCCCAGCCGCGCGTGGAGCTTGTAGGCGTCGGACTTGAGCCGTTTATCGCGCTTCTTGAGCGCCTTGCGCGCAGCCGCCGGGTCGCCTCCCAGCGCGACTTCGGCGGCAACGGCGGCTGCGAGTTCAAGGGTACTCGCCGGGATCACGCCCGGGGTTCCGATCGCTTTACGCTTGGCCCCCAGGAAGCATATCACGGCAGGCTTGTGGCTCGCAAGTGCCTGTTCGATGACAGCCTCAGCGACCTCCTTGGCCGGAGGCTTTGAGACCAGGAGGATCGTTCGTGTCGCGGGATCGATCTGGAGGGCGCGCAGGCTCTCGATCATCATTATCCCGCCGACCTCGCTCGAGAGGTCGCGCCCGCCCGTGCCGATGGCCTGGGTCACGCCGACGCCGCGGCGCGACAGCTCACAGGTGACGGCCTGGAGCCCTGTTCCGCTGGCCGCGACGATGCCCACGCCGCCCTCTGCCGGGGGGGTATGGAGGATTGCGTTAGCGAACCCGAGAGCCACACCATTGATGATGGCCGTGCCGGCGTCGGGTCCCATCACGAGCAGCCCCTTGTCTCGCGCGAAGGTCTTCAGGCGAATCTCGTCTTCGATGGGGACGTTATCGCTGAACAGGAAGACGTGGGTGCCGCGGTCGAGCGCTTCGAGCGCGACCTGTGAGGCGTAGTGGCCCGCCACTGACACCAGTGTGAGGTTCGCACCCTCCAATCGTTGCACGGCCGAGGCGATGGTCCGGGTCTTGACCGTCATCTCGTCCGTGCCCTTCGGCGTTCTGGATGCCTTCAGCGTGGCTTCCGCGGCATCGAGGGCTGCCTCGGCCCTGGCGATGTCGTCGGCCTTCACGACGAGGATGAGATCATCGGGCGAGGCTGCCTCGCAGGCCTCGTCCAGAAGGTCCGCGTTCGCCAGGATACCGCGATTGGCGGGGGTGCCCATGACGACTGCGGCGTCAGAGACGCCGGGTAGCTGCAGCACTCCCTGCGCGACCTCGAGGAGCGTGACGGAATCGAAGTACTCCCCGCGTCGTATGCGTGCTCTGATGGTCAACTGTCCCTCCTCGCTGCGCTGTACCCAACTATGAAGCCACGCAGCATGGCTCTGCCAGACGTGCC